>CAUJJS010000117.1 GCA_963205415.1 Pseudomonadota bacterium | reverse complement strand
CTGGCGCAACCGCTCGCCGGCCGACGTGTGCGCCTGTCGTGGTATCGCAGCGCCGTGGTGCCCTCGGCGGGAAGTCGCTGGCAGTTGCAGGTTCGTCTCAAGCGCCCGCGTGGCACGCTCAACCCGGGCGGATTCGATTTCGAGCGTCATGCGCTGGAACAAGGTCTGGTCGCCACCGGCTATGTGCGCGAAGGGCCCGAAAACATCGAACTGGCCGCAGGCGGCGGTGTGGATGGCCTGCGAGCCCGCTTGTCGAACGCGATCGCCGCAGCGGTCGCAGCCCCGTCCGCACGATTCGTGCAGGCACTCGCCGTGGGCGATACGCGCGCGCTCGATCAAGATGATTGGCAGGTCTTGCGTGCGACGGGCATTGCGCACCTGATCGCCATATCCGGCCTGCACATCGGTTTTGTCGCAGGCTTGGGTGCGCTGCTGATGCGCGGCTGGTATCGCTGGGTGCCGAGCTGCGGTCTGTATCGGCCTTTGCCGCAAATGGCTGCGCTGGCGGCCTTGTTGCTGGCGACCGCCTACACCGCGCTCGCGGGATTCGGGCTGCCGGCGTTTCGAACCTTGCTGATGATTGCCGCAGCCCTGCTTGCCGTGTTGCTGCGACGGGCTTCCCACCCCCGTCAGGCCTTTGCCTTGGCCTTGATCGTGGTGTGGGTGCTCGACCCATTGGCGGTGCTCAATGCCGGCTTCTGGCTGTCGTTTCTGGGTGTGGCCTGGTTGTTGTGGTGCCTGCCGCAAACCCGCGATGTCGCCGGATGGCGCGTGCTGCTGTCGGCGCAAGGCGTGATGAGCCTCGGGCTTCTGCCCTTGACGGTGTGGTTCTTCGGGCAGGCTTCGGTGGTCGGTCCGGCCTGCAATTTGTTGGCGGTGCCTTGGGTGAGTGTGGTGGTGGTGCCGATCACACTGCTCGGCACGGCGCTGGAACTGTGTTTCAGCGGGGCGGGTACGTACTTGTTCCAACTCGCCGCCTGGCTGATGCAGGGCTTGTGGAGTGTGCTGGAACCGGTTTCGGCCTGGCATGGCGCACTGGTCTATTTGCCGACGCCGAGTGTGTGGTGCGTGATGCTGGCGGCCCTCGGTGCCTTGATCGTGCTCTTGCCGCGTGGCATTCCCGGCAAACCCATGGCATGGCTGTTGTTTGCGCCGCTGGTGTTGCCATCGGTGGCACGCCCGCCGACGGGCGCGATCGACGTGGATGTGCTCGACGTCGGGCAGGGCTTGTCGGTGCTGGTGCGCAGTGCCCAACACACCTTGGTGTTCGATGCCGGTCCGGCCTTGGGAGAGCACTTCGACATGGGCGAAATGGCGGTCGTTCCAAGTCTGCGGGCCTTGGGTGTGCCGAGCATCGACCTCCTGATCGTCAGTCACGACGACAACGATCATGCCGGCGGTGCCGCAGCGATCAAACACGCCTACGCGCCGCTGCAAACCGTGGTCTCGCGCGTGCGCGCGGCGACTGATGAAGTGCAGTGCGAGGCCGGCATGCACTGGTCTTGGGATGGCCTCGGCTTGCGCGTATTGCATCCGCCCAGATTCTTTCCGTACCTGAAGAACGAAAGCTCCTGTGTGCTGCGCATCGAGGCACAGGGGCGCGGCTTGGCGTTGCTGCCCGGCGACATTTCCAGCCTGATCGAAGGCCGATTGCTGCGTGAATCGGGTGACGACTTGAAATCGCTTGCCCTCGTGGTGCCGCACCACGGCAGTCGCAGTTCCTCCTCCGAGGCTTTCATCGATGCGGTGACGCCGACCGTTGCAATGATCGGCAGTGGTTATCGCAACCGTTTTGATCTGCCGCGTGCCGAGGTCGTGCAACGCTACCGCGCACGCGCCATCGAACTCTTCGACACCGCACGCAACGGTGCCATCCACCTTCGCATCGATGCCAGCGGCGTGCGCGAGTACCACACCGAACGCGAACGCCGGCGTGCACTGTGGCGTGAGCCTTGAGCGTTTCCACCCCTGCGCGGGCACCACGGTCATAATTTGTGCTTACCCTTCGCGTCGGGTGCCGAACCTGTGTCCAGAACCTTGCAACACGCCCTGTCCGATTACGCCGCCCGACACCCCGATCAGGGCGCGGTCGCCGCGCAATTTGCGCAGTTTCTTGCCTCGCACCCCGATGTCTTTCATCGACATCACCCGCCTGGACACTTCACCGGATCCGCATGGCTGGTCAGTGGTGAGGGCGAGCGTGTGCTGCTCACCCATCACCGCAAGCTGGGCCGCTGGCTGCAGTTGGGCGGGCATGCCGATGGCGATGAGGACTTGGCGCGGGTAGCGCTGCGTGAGGCCTGCGAGGAATCGGGTTTGCTCGGCCTCAGCGTGGAGGAAGCGATCTTCGATCTGGATCGCCACCGCATTCCGGCGCGCGGCTCTGAGCCGGAGCATTGGCATTACGACGTGCGCTTCGTCGTTCACGCCGGCGGTGACGAAAGCTTCCAAGTGAGCGAGGAATCGCTGGACTTGGCCTGGCGTTCCATCGCCGGTTTGCTGGAAGATCCCGAAACCGACGCGTCGATTCGGCGCATGGCGCAGCGCTGGCGGTCTCGGGGCCAAGGATCCGACGCCGGAGCGGTTCATGCCTCCTGACAATCGCAAGGTGCTGGTGGTGGGTGGGCGCGGCTTCCTTGGCGGCTTCATCGTTGCCGGCTTGCGTCGCCACGGCTGGCAGGTGCGGGTGCTGGCGCGAGCGAACGGGCGTCGCTTGGATGCCGATGAAGTGGCGGGCGACATCACCTGCATGTTGTCGGCCGCCGATTGGGCCGCGGCGCTCACCGACGTGTCGGTGGTGGTCAATGCGGCGGGCATTCTGCGCGAAGAAGGCCGCCAGCGCTTCGAGGAGGTGCATGTGCGTGCGCCGATGGCGCTGGCCGAGGCCTGCGCCGAGCGTGGGATTCGTTTCGTGCAGGTTTCGGCCTTGGGCGACCCGCGCGATGGCGGCTTCATCACGTCCAAGCACCGCTTCGACCAGCAACTTTTGGTGATGGCGATCGATGCCGTGGTGTTGCGCCCGTCGGTGGTCTATTCCGAGCGCGGTTCTTACGGCGGTACGTCCTTGTTGCGCGCCTTGGCCGCGTTCCCGTGGCGACAGCTTGTGCCGGGCGATGGGCACTGGTCGTTCCAGCCACTGGCGGCATCGGATCTGGCCGACGTGGTGAGCGCGGCGTGTGCTGGCTCGATGCGCGGTGTGTTCGAACTGGGCTGCGAGAAACCGATTTCATTGGCCGACTATCAAGGCCGGTGGCGACGTTGGCTCGGTATTGCCGGAGACGGTTGCTGGCGTGTGCCGATGCCGCTGGTTCGGGCGCAGGTTTGGTTGGGCGAACGGCTCGCGCAGGGGCCCGTCAATCGCACCATCTGGAACATGTTGTTGCGCGGCAATCGCACGGATGCGTCCGCGTTCGACGCCGCGCAGAAGGCTTTCGGAGTGCGGCTGAGATCGCTCGACGATGTCCTTGCGACCAGCCCGAGCCAGATGCAGGATCGTTGGGCCGCGCAACTGTATTTTCTTGCGCCGTGGCTGAAATGGTCGATGGTGGCGTTGTGGTTGGCGTCGGCCTGGGTGGGTTTTTCCACACCGTCCGAGCACATCGAGGCCTTGGCCAAAGACAGCGTGCTGGCCAATTTTCACCCCGCAGGTTTGGCACGTGTGACGGCGGGCATGGATCGGTTTCGGGGGGTGGCATGGGCCGTGCTTGCGCGCCCGGGGCCGGTGGTGGGGGCGCTGGGGCTGCTGCGCTTGGGCTCGCTGGTCGGCCTCGGGCGGAGTTTGCGGGGGGGGTGCCGTGCTC
>CAUJJS010000116.1 GCA_963205415.1 Pseudomonadota bacterium | reverse complement strand
CCTGCTCTGGCTGGTGATGTTTCGCAACCTGCAAAAGTTCATCGGTCTGGACCGCATGCGCTGCGGGTTCTGCGGCGGCGCCAGCGTCTCGCCCGAAGTGCTGAAGTTTTTCCGCGTCCTCGGTCTTCCGGTGTTCCAGGTATACGGCATGACCGAGTCCGGGGGGGTGGTCTTCTTCCAGCATGAAAAAGCGGCCAGGCTGGGCGCCACCGGACTGCCGATCGACGGCCTGAACTGGAAGATCGCCGACGACGGCGAGCTGATCATCAAGCACCCCGCCGTGTTCAAGGGGTATCTCCACGACGATGGCGCCACCGCCAAGACCGTGGTCGATGGCTGGCTGCACACCGGCGACATCGTGGCACTCGCCGACAACGGCGAACTGATGATCGCCGACCGCAAGAAGGCCATCATCATCACCAGCGGGGGAAAGAACATCGCCCCGTCCGAAATCGAGAACGCACTCAAGGACAGCCTGTACGTGCGCGAGGCCATCATTCTGGGCGACGGTCGCCATTACCTGTCCGCGCTCATCCAGATCGACTACGAAACGGTGGGCAAGTGGGCACAGGAGCGCAAACTGGCCTACACCACCTACAAGAGCCTGGCCTTGCTGCCCGAGGTGCGCGAGCTGATCGACGAAGACGTCAAGCGCGTCAACAAACTGTTTGCGCGAGTCGAAAATATCCGCAAGTTCCTGATCCTGGAAAAGGAACTCGACCACGATGACGGTGAACTCACCGCCACCCAGAAAGTGCGCCGCAACGTGATCGAAAAGACTTTTTCTCGCGAGATCGCGATCATTTACGGCGGGGGAACTGCCTGATGGACTATTTTCTTCAGCTGCTCATTTCCGGTATGGCCGTCGGTCTGATCTATGGCTTCATCGGCATGGGCTTTGCGATGATCTACCGCGCCACCGGCGTGGTGAACTTCGCCCAGGGCGAGATGATGATGCTGGTGTCCTACATCGCATTCACCCTGGCGGGCACCTTGCACTTTGGCTTCTGGCCGATGCTCGCGGCAACGGTGGCGATCTCGGTACTGATCGGTCTGGTGGTCGAGGTTTTGCTGATCCGGCCCATGCTCGGCCAGCCGGTCTTTTCGACGGTGATGGTGACCATCGGGCTGGCCGTGATTCTGCGCTCGGTAGTCGTGCTCATCTGGGGCGCCGACCCGATGCCGCTGAATACAGGCCTGTCCACCGAAGTCATCAGGATCGGGCCGGCCGGTCTGTACCCGGCACAACTCTACGCCTTGGGACTCATGGCCGCGGTGCTGGTCGGTCTTTGGGCCTTCTTCCGCTATTCACGGGTCGGCATCGCGATGCGCGCGACCGCCAACCTGCAGACCGCGGCGCTGCTGATGGGGATCAATGTCAAGCGCATTTTCGCGCTGTCGTGGGCCCTGTCGGCCGGTCTCGCCGCCATTGCCGGTGTGCTGATCGGCGTCATCTACGACGTCAATCCCGGCATGTGGACAACGGGTCTGCGCAGCTTTCCGGCGGTGATTCTCGGCGGACTGGACTCGGTGTTCGGTGCCGCGCTGGGTGGCGTTCTGATCGGCGTCGTCGAAAACCTGTCCGAAGGTTACATTGGCCGCGGCATGAAAGAAATCGCCGGTTTTGTCCTTATTCTCGTCGTCCTCATGGTCAGACCCTACGGCCTGTTCGGCAAACCTGATATCGAGCGTGTCTGATGCGTAGCGGAAATTTCAAGCAAAACTATCGGGAACTGCTGGCACTGACCGACTCGGTCGCTGTCGTCTTCTGGTCATGTGTGCTGGTGGCGTTCCTGCTCGCTGCGCCGCTGGTGTTGCCCACGTACTACGTATCTGTGCTGCTGCTGCTGCTGATCACGGCGGTGGGGGTGCTGGGCCTCAATCTGCTGACCGGCACCACCGGGCTGATCTCGCTCGGGCACTCCGGGTTTCTGGCGGTCGGCGCCTACACGGCCGGCATCGTGGCCGGCAAGCTGGGTTGGTCAATGCTGCCAGCTATATTGGTCGGCGGCCTGAGCGCAGCCATCGCAGGCGTCATCGTGGGCATACCGTCACTGCGGCTCAAGGGCCTGTACCTGGCCATCACGACGATGGCCTTCGCCGTGATCATCAACCATCTGATTCTCAATGGCGGCACCCTCACAGGGGGGTCGGAAGGCCTGACGGTCCCACAGCCCTCATTGTTCGGCCGCCCACTTGGCGCAGAGCGCGGCTACTACTACGTGGTTCTCGCATTCTTGGTGGTGTTCACCTTCATTACCCTGAACATCCTACGCAGTCGCATCGGCCGGGCTTTCCTGGCCATTCGAGAGCATGACATCGCCGCCAAGGCGATGGGCGTCAACCTGATCCGCTACAAGTTGCTGGCGTTCATGATCAGCGCTTTCTACACGGGAATCGCTGGCGGATTGCTGGCGTTTTACACACGCTACCTGAATGTCGACAGCTTCAGCCTGCTGATATCGATCGAGGCACTCTCGATGCTCATCGTCGGTGGACTCGGCACGGTGGCCGGAGCCTTGCTTGGTACTGCTTTTATCGTCTTGCTGAATGAAGGATTGGGTTTCGTGTTCGGCATGATCGGCGCCAGCTTAGGCGGGGCGGGCTCCACTGCCGCCTACGAAATCAAAGGCGTGATATACGGGCTCGCGATCGTGCTGTTCCTGCGTTTTGAACCCGACGGGTTGGTGGGACGCTGGCGCGACATCAAGCACTATTGGACCAACTGGCCATTCCGTTTTTAAGCACTGCTGCAAATGCTCAAAGGAAAACCGGAAATGCGAAAAATCCACACGTTGGCCATCCGCTATTCCCTTGGTAGCGCTCATGCAGCCGATCCAGTTGTGACCAGCGAAAAAGTGCTTGGTGCGGTGATTCCGCTCAGCGAGGCAAGCAACTCGTGGAAGCGACCCTTGTCGCCTGTGGCAACAACCCGTCGCGGGCCTGCGTGGTCAAGAAGTTGCAGCGAACGAAAAACTTCAACCGCGACGGGATCATGGTGCCGCTCACGTTTGGACCCAGTATCCGCCAGTCAGGCCCGCGCCCCATCCTGCTGAAGGCTAACGTGTCCATCGGCAAGTTCGAACGTGCATCCGATTTTCTCGTCGAGCAATGAGCTCCATCCACGTCTCACCCATTGATAGAGGAGTACCTTTCATGATTCAAAAACTCAACAGACTCGCGGTCGCCAGCCTGATCGGCATGGCGGTCGGCCTTGCCGCAACACCGGTGGCCGCGGAACCTGGCGTGACCGACACCAAGATCGTTCTCGGCTCGGTGACACCCGTCAGCGGGCCGGCAAGCCTGCTGGGCAAGGCCCACATGCTTGCCTTGCGGGCGTGGGAACAAGATGTTAACGCTCGCGGGGGCATCAACGGCCGCAAGGTGGATATCCGCCAGGACGATGACGGCTACGTGCCACAGCGGGCCTTGCAAAGTGTCAAGAAACTGGTCGAGGTCGAGAACATCTTCGGGCTTATCGGCACCTCGGGGTCGGCAATGCTACAGGCGATGCTCCCCTACATCAACGAGCAGCAGATCCCGACGATCAACGCCATGGCGGTGGCGGCAGCGCATTTCACACCACCCAACAAGACCGTGTTCGTGGTCGGGCCCACCTACTGCCAAGAAGTCAGCACCGCGATGAAGTCCATGGTGGCGAGCAAGAAGCTGCAGAAGGAGAAGTTCGCGATCGTCTACCAAGACGACGAGTTCGGCAGCGACGTGCGTTGTGGCTACCAGAAGGCCGTCAAGGAACTCGGGCTCAACAGCGTGTCCGATATCTCCTTCAAACGCGGCACCAAGGATTTCTCGGCCGAGATGCTCAGCCTGAAGCAGGCCGGAGCGACCTTCCTCTTGTCGGGTGGCGTGGTGGCCGAGCACTCAGCGCTGATGAAGGAAGCTGCCAAAAACCAGATGCCGCTGACCATTCTGGCGGTGCACTCGGCCCACCTGACCCCGGTGCAGGCGCTCGCCGGCGCCGCTGGAGACGGCTACTTCGTCGCCGACTACGTGCCGCCTCTGACAGACCTGTCTGTCCCGGGAATGGCCAAATTCATGGGACTGGCCCAGAAGTACCTTTCATCAGACGAGCTGAAATCGCTCAACCGCTACTCCATCACGGCCTACGTTGGCGCGCTGTTGATGGAAGATGCCATCAAGCGCTGTGGCAAGGCATTGACGCGCGCCTGCGTGGTCGACAAGCTCGAAGCGACAAAAAACTTCAGCACAGATGGCTTGGCATCACCGATCAGCTTCGCAGCCGGCGTTCGGCACTCACCAAGCAGTATTCTGGTATTGCGCTCAGATGCCAAGAATGCCCGGTTTGAGCGTGTGTCCGAGCCCCTGCCGGTGCTTGACTGATACCTGCGTCGCCATTGACCTGTCCTCATATGCCGGTATTCCAAAAAGTTCTGATCGCCAACCGAGGGGAAATCGCGCTGCGAATTCACCGCAGCCTGAAGGCCATGGGGCTTTCCACCGTGGTTGCTCACCATGCGGTGGATGCCGGTAGTCCGGCTGTACTCGAAGCCGACCAGGCCGTCGAGCTGCACGGTGCGACGCCGGTGGCAGCCTACCTCGACATCGCCCAAATCGTCGAAGCTTGCCGCAGCACGGGGGCGCAGGCGGTACACCCCGGCTACGGCTTCTTGTCCGAGAACGCGGATTTTGCCCGTGCTCTGATGCAGGCAGGCATCGTGTTCATCGGGCCGCGTGCCGACACCATTGAGCTGATGGGTGACAAGGTGCGTGCCCGCAACTTTGTGGCCGAACGCGGATTTCCCGTAGCGCCTGGCGCGATCGAGGACAAGGACCCGGCGACTTTTCTTGAACGCGCCCGCCAGGTGGGCTCTCCGCTGCTGATCAAGCCTTCGGCAGGTGGTGGCGGCAAGGGCATGCGCATCGTGCGCGACCTGGCCCAGCTCGAGGCCGAGGTTGCCACCGCGCGTCGCGAGGGCGAGCGCTACTTTGGCGACGGCCGCCTGTTCGTCGAACGCTACGTCGAGCGCCCGCGCCACATCGAGGTGCAGGTGCTGGGCGATGAATCCGGCCAGGTTGTCCACCTGTGGGAGCGCGAATGTTCGGTGCAGCGGCGCTTTCAGAAGATCATCGAGGAAACCCCCTCGCCCGCGCTGACCGGCAAGCAGCGGCTCGATATCTGCGAGGCTGCGGCGGGCATTGCCCGCGCATGCGGCTACCGCGGCGCCGGTACCGTTGAATTCATCTATGGCGCCGGTGGCGAGTTCTATTTTCTGGAGATGAACACACGGCTGCAGGTCGAGCACCCGGTGACCGAGATGGTCACGGGCATCGACCTGGTGCGCGAGCAGGTGCGGGTGGCGCGCGGCGAGCCACTGGCCTTCGCCCAGTCCGATATCGCGCAGCAAGGCCATGCCATTGAGTGCCGGCTCTATGCCGAGGACGCGGCGCATGACTTCCGCCCAGCCATCGGCAAAGTCCTGCGATGGCAAGCACCTGCGGGGCCTGGCGTGCGCGTCGACTCAGGCGTGCGCGAAGGCCAGGCCGTGACCGCCGCCTTTGACCCGATGATCGCCAAAATCATCTGCCACGGCGCCACGCGCGACGAGGCCATCGCGCGTTCAGTGCGTGCGCTGCAGGACACCGTGCTGTTGGGCCTGACCACCAATGCGCGCTACCTGACCCGTGTTTTGCTCCATCCCGAATTCATGGAAGGCCGAGCCGACACCGGCATGCTGGCGCGCTGCGCCGACGAGCTGCGCGCCGCACCGCCAGGCGAGGCCGACACCGACATGGCCATCGCCGCGGCCGTGCTGTCTGATCGCGAGTTGCTGCGCGCGGTGCGCAGCGTGCCCGCGATGCATGCCGCAATGGGCGCCTGGAGGAATTGACGATGCGCCGACGCTACCTGATAGACGGACAAACCCATGACGTTGTGGTAACCCGCAGCGTCCATGGAGGATTTTCCATTCTGCGCGATGGTCGCCGCATTGACGTGCACGCCGAAGCCCTGCCCGACGACCGCCAGCGCTTGCACATAGACGGACAGGCGCACGATGTCTGGGTCGCTTGCAGTGAGAAGTCGGTTTTCGTGCACAGCAACCTCAGCGGTGCCATCGAGATCGAGACGGTGGACGCCGCGGGTGGTGCCGGACAAGCCCGCGTTGGTGCGTCCGACACGCTGGTTGCACCGATGCCTGGCACCATCATCGCCGTTCACGTGTGCGAGGGCGACATGGTGAACGCCGGCCAGTCGCTGTTGGTGATCGAGAGCATGAAGCTCGAAACCACACTGGTCGCGCCCCGTGACGCGCGCATCCAGGCCGTGCATTTTGGCGTTGGAGCCACCTTCGGACTCAAGGCAATTTTGTTGACGCTGGCCGACGCCTGAGCCCCAAAAACTTTTGCCTCACGCCATGAAACGCATCGAATCCCGCATTGACACTTCGTCCCCGGCGTACCGTGGCAACTACAAGGCAATGACAGCCATCGTCACGAAGTACCGTGAGCGCATGCAGATCACCCGCCACCAGCGCCCGGCGCACGAAATCAAGCGTGTACGCGATCAAGGCAAGCTGCTGGTGCGCGAGCGCCTGGATCTGCTGCTCGACCCCGGCACGCCCTTCCTCGAATTCTCGGCCCTGGCTGCCTGCGATGACTACAACGGCGAGGTGCCAGGCGCCAACGTCGTCACCGGCCTGGGTGTGGTCAGTGGCCGCGAAGTGCTGATCCACGCCGACGACTCCAGCGTCAAGGGCGGCGTCTGGTACACCCTGACGCCGCGCAAGCTCAGCCGCCTGCTCGACATCGCGCTGGAAAACCATTTGCCGGTGATCCACCTGTGCGACAGCGGCGGCGCCTTTCTCGAAGAACTCTCGGGCGTTTACATCGAGGGCGGCAAGGTTTTCCGCAACCAGTGCCTGCTGTCGAAAGCCAACGTACCGCAGGTTGCCATCGTTTTCGGCCACTGCACGGCCGGCGGCGCCTACATTCCGGCGCTGTGCGACTACAGTATCATCGTGCGTGGCACCGGCGGGGTGTTCCTGGGCGGCCCGCCGCTGGTCAAGGCTGCCACCGGCGAGGAGCACACCGCTGACGAGATCGGCGGCTGCGACCTGCACACCCAAGTTTCAGGCACGGTGGACTATCCAGCCGACAGCGAAGCGCATGCGTTTGAAATCTGCCGCGAGATCGTGGCCCAGTTCAAGCCGCCGTCGCGCAGCTTCCTGCCCGAGCGCGACCCCGAGGCGCCCTACTACGACCCGGACGAAATCCATGGCATCGTTTCGCCCGACCATAAGGTTCAGTTCGATCAGCGCGAGCTCATTGCCCGCATCGTTGATGGCAGCCGTTTCCACGAATACCAGCCGGCCTACGGCACCACGCTGATCTGTGGCTACGCCTACATCTGGGGCTACCGCGTGGGCATCCTGGCCAACAACGGCGTGCTGTTCAGCGACAGCTCCAAGAAAGCGGCGCACTTCATCTCGCTGTGCAACCAGAACCGCACGCCACTGCTGTTTCTCCAAAACACCACCGGCTACATGATAGGCCGCAGCTACGAAATGGAAGGCATCACCAAGGACGGCGCAAAAATGCTGATGGCCCAGGCTGGCAGTGAGGTACCCAAGTTCACGGTCATCACCAGCGCCGCCTTCGGCGCCGGTTACTACGGCATGTGCGGCCGTGCCTGGGACCCGCGCATGCTCTGGGCCTGGCCCAACGTGCATATGGGCGTGATGGGGCCAGAGCAGGCAGCAAACACCCTGGCCGACGTCAAAATCGCACAGTTGCGGCGCAAGGGGAACGAACCCGACGCGGATGAAATGAAGGTACTGCGGCAACGGGTCTACGAAAAGGCGGAGCGCGAGTCCAACGCCTATTTCGGCACCTCGCGCCTGTGGGACGATGGACTGCTGGCACCAGTCGATACCCGCAATGCGCTGGGCATGGCCCTGTCAGCGGCCTCGCACGCGCCCATCGCCGATCCGCGCTACGGCATCTTCCGTTTCTAAGGGCGCACCCCATGACCGAACCCACCCCCTTCGGATTCGACGACGAGGCCCTCGCCGCCCGACCCACTGTCTACCAGCCAGGCCTCTTCGCGGGGCAGGTGGCCATCGTCAGCGGCGCTGGGAGCGGCATCGGCAAGGCCATTGCCTTCCTCTACGCACGGCTCGGTGCCCGACTCGTGATCTGCGGTCGCGACCCGGCCAAACTCGAATCCTGTGCCGAGTGGTTGCGCCGGCTGGGCAGCCCCGACGTTCTGGTGCAAGTCACCAACATCCGCGAGCCCGAGCAGGTCGAACAGTTGATCGACGTTGTCTGGCTGCACTTTGGCCGCGTTGACGTACTGGTCAACAATGCTGGCGGGCAGTTTCCGCAACGGGCGCTGGACTACAGCGTCAAGGGCTGGAAAGCGGTGATCGACACCAACCTCAACGGCACCTGGTACATGATGCAGGCACTGGCCCGCCGCTGGAGAGATTCCGGCACCCAGGGCAACATCGTCAACATCGTCGCCACCTTCGAGCGCGGCATGCCGGGCGTGGCCCACACTTGCGCCGCGCGCGCCGCGGTCACCTTCCTGTCCAAGACGGTCGCGGTCGAGTGGGCGCAATACGGCATTCGGGTCAACTGTATCGCACCAGGCGCGATTGCCAGCACGGGCTTCCGGCAGTATTCACCCGAGGCGGTGAAAGCCTTCGCCGGAGCCAACCCGATGAAGCATGTCGGCGACGTGCAGGACGTCGCCGAAGCCGTGGTGTACCTCAGCGCGCCCAGCGGCAAGTTCATCACGGGCGAGCTGCTTACGGTGGATGGCGGCGGTGTGCTCTGGGGCGAGGCCTGGACCATCGCCAAACCCGACTACTTCAAGGTAAACGCATGAATTCGGCCGCCACACAACACCCCAGGTTCGGCCCGGGCGACGAAGCCCTGGCCGCGTTGCCCACGGTTTACCGCGACGACCTTTTCGCCGGCAAGGTGGTGCTGGTGTCGGGCGCCGGCAGCGGCATCGGCAAGGCCATCGCCTTCCTGTTTGCGCGACTTGGCGCCACGATTGCCCTCTGCGGGCGCAAGGTCGACAAGCTTGAGGACTGCGCCGAAAAACTCAGGGCGCTGTCGGGCCGCGAGGTGTTCATCTACCCCATGACGATCCGCGACCCCGAACAGGTAGACGCCTTGCTGGCTGCGGTCTGGGAGCGTTTCGGCGGCATCGACGTACTGGTCAACAACGCTGGCGGCCAGTTCGCCGCCCATGCGATGGACTTCACCGTCAAAGGCTGGAACGCCGTGATCGACACCAACCTGAACGGCACCTGGTACATGATGCAGGGTGCGGCCAAGCGTTGGGTGGAGCAGGATCGACCCGGCAACATCGTCAACATCACCGCCGCCATCGACCGCGGCCTCACAGGCATGGCGCACACCACCGCTTCGCGCGCCGGCGTGATCGCGCTGTCGCGCACGCTGGCCATCGAGTGGGCCGAACACGGCATCCGCCTCAACTGCATCGGCGCCGGAGCCATCGAAAGCAACGGTTTCAACAATTACCGGGAAGAAAATGTTGCCACCTTTTATTCCTGCAACCCGATGAAACGCGCCGGCGACGTGCAGGACATCGCCGAAGCGGTGGTGTACCTGGCGGGGCCATCCGGCAAGTTCATCACCGGCGAGGTGCTCAATGTCGAGGGCGGAATGCTGCTGTGGGGTGAGTTCTGGCCTGCCGGCAAGCCGGACTATTTCAAAGTGGAACCCACTTGAGCGCGCAGGACCCTTCTGCGCCGGCAAGTTACTTCCACGGGCCGTTTCAGCAGCTCGTGGGATACGACATCCTGAACAACGAGCGCGGCCTGTATTTCCGGCTGCCGATCCGGCGCGACCACCTCAACCCCCACGGCGTGCTGCACGGCGGCGTGCCCTTGACTTTGCTCGATGCGGTCGGGGGCAGATCGCTGATTGACCGGCCCATCCCTGGCAGCGGCCAGCTTATACAGTCGTCCGTGACGGTCACGCTCACCGTGGATTTCATGCGTGCAGTCAACGGGGGGATTCTATTTGCATCGGCAACGCCAGACCACATCGGCAAGACACTGGCCTACGTCTCCGTGAAAGTAACGCTCGATGCACTCGACGGCGACATCGTTTCGCGCGGCATCGGCACCTACCGCATCTATACCAAGTCGCTGGTCAAAAGCATCTGATCGGCACTGAATCACCTGGTCGCCGGGCGCCAGATCGGTGACGCCCTCACCCAGAGCGCCTCACCGGGACCCGGCAGCGCGACATAGCATCACGCAAACGATAACCCTGCGGCATTCTTGCGATCAGGCTGCCCGGAATCGCGGCAGTGCCATGCCGCCCCCGGCGGGCTCGCAGACCAACTCGACTGCCATGTCAAAACCCACAAGCGAAGGGTCGGCGCCAGCAAAGGAGCTGATCATCCGCGGTCCTTCTTCGAGTTCGACCAGGATCACGGCATAAGGAGTATCCTGCTTGAAAGCCGGCCCGGGTGCCCGGTGAACGACGCTAAAGGAATGCACTTTGCCGCGGCCGCTTGCGGCACGGTGCTCCAGGCGCTCGCTGCTGCATGCGCGGCAGATGGCCTGCTGGTAGTACTGCACGTGGCCGCACGCCTGGCAGTGTTGCAACAGCAGTTCGCCCTGGTTGATGCCCTTCCAAAAAGTTTGCGAATCCGCGTCCGGCATGGGCAGCGGCTTGACGTGGGCGTCTTGGGGATTGATCACAGCGTCGCCTCCGTTCCCAAAATAGTCGTTGCGTTGGTTGCGAAGCCTGCCCCCAGGCTGTGTACCAAGCCGAGTTCGGCACCCGCCACCTGGCGTTCGCCGCAGCGTCCGCGCAGTTGGTTGATGACCTCGTAAAAGTGGAACAGGGAGCCCGGCATGCCCGAGTGCGCGAACGACAGCAGGCCGCCGTGTGTGTTGCATGGAATGGCACCGCCGTAGGTCATCTGACCGTCATCGACAAAAGACCCGCCCTCGCCCTTGGCACAGAACCCAAGGTCCTCCAGCATCATGATCACCGTGCCGGTGAAACAGTCATAGACCCCGGCCACGTCAATGTCCTTGGGTCCGCAGCCGGCCATGGCATAGGCTTTGGCACTCGACTGCACCGCGCCGGTGGTCGTGAGCGAGGGCATCAAGAAGATGTGCTCGTGCGTGTAGCATTCACCGCCACCCAGGATGTAGACCGGCTTGGCAATGCCCAAGGCCTTGGCACGCTCGGCCGAGGTGACGATGAAAGCCGCGCCGCCGTCCGAGATCAGAGAGCAGTCCAGCTTGTGATAGGGGGTTGTCACCATGCCGGAGTTGAGCACGTCGTCAACGGTGAGGGGGCTGGTCATCTGCGCCCCCGGCGTGCGGCGTGCGTGTTCACGGTGGATCACCGCCACCTTGGCCAACTGCTCGGAGGTGGTACCGAATTCCTTCATGTGCCGGTGCGCGGTCATGGCGAAGGTGTTGGCCACGGGAATGCCGAATGGCATCTCGTATTGCTGGTCCCGGCTTTCGGTCATCGAGCGCAAGGCGAGGTCGGGCGACAGGCCAGTCAGCAAGCTGTCTCCACCGACCACCAGCACGGTTTCAGACAGGCCGCCGGCAATCGCGGCGGCGGCGATATTGAACATCGTCGCCGCCGTGGCGCCCGAGACCTGTAGCGTGTTGGAGAATGTGGGCTGGATGCCAAGGTACTCGCTGAAGGCGACGCTGAAGCGATGGAACGGCGAGGCGAAGGCAGCGCTTGAAAGCACGCCGTCCACCTCGTGCTTGCCGATGCCGGCGTCGGCAAGCGCCTTGTCGGCCGCATCAGCCGCCAGCGCGAGTGCGCTCTTGCCCGGCACGCGCCCGACCGCCGAAAGACCGGCGCCGATGATCGCGGTCTGGCCGCGAAGCGTCTGTCTCGATGACGAGGAAGACGATGATCTGAAAGTTGGCATGGTGATTCAGAATGGGGGCGGTCTCAGGCTGCGGGAGCGCGCAAATGCTGGCGCAATTGCGCCTTGAGGATTTTGCCCACCGGATTGCGCGGGATCACGTCGATCAACTTCATGCTCTCAGGCAGCTTGTAGGCCGCCACGCCGATCTGCTTCAGGTGCGCGACGATGTCTTCCAGCGTCGGTGGCCGCGCCTTGTCCTTGGGCACGACCAGGATGCAGGTCTTCTCGCCCATGATATCGTCGGGCACAGCCACCGCCGCAACCTCTTGCACGCCAGGGTGGGTCAGCACCAGGTTCTCCACCTCGGCAGCGCTGATATTGAAGCCGCCGCGGATAATGATGTCTTTCTTGCGGTCAAAAAAGCCAATGTGGCGCTCGTCACGCACGATGAAGAAATCGCCGGTTCGAAAGAAGCCGTCCGGCGTGAACGAGTTCTGCGCAAGGTCGGGCCGTCGGTAGTAGCCGGCAAATACGTTCGGCCCGCGGTAGACCAATTCGCCAACCTGGCCCGGCTGCGTGCACTCCCGGTCTTGCTCGTCGAGCAGCTTGGCCTGCACGCCTTCCATATTGGAAGGCCATTCGAGCCCTGGCTTGCCCCACCAGGGGAAATGGTCCGAGCGCATGGCGAAGTCCGGCACGTCAACCGGTCCTCCGACCAGGCCAGTTCCCTCGGTCTGCCCCCACAGATTGCAGATTTCGATGTTCCAGCGTCGTTTGAACTCTTCCATGCTCCAGCGCGACGGCGGTGCAGAGCCGGTGGCGATCGAGCGAATCGACGAGAGGTCAAGCTGGTCAACGTTGGGCAGCTTGAGAATCATGTTCAGAATCGCCGGCACCAGAATCGTGAACTGAACGCGCTCCGTGAGTATCTGCTTGAGAAACAGCTCCACATTGAGCGGATGGTGCAACAACAGCGTACCGCGCGCCGCCAGCCAGCTCAGCCAGGCCACAGCGCCAGTCATGTTGACCATCGGCGCCGGCGCCAGCACACGGTCGCCCTCATGGATGCCCGCCGTGTTGGGCACCAGCCGCATCTGGTAGAGCCAGTTGTTATGCGACATCGGGCAGCCCTTGGCATACGATTCGGTGCCCGAGGACCAGCACAGGCTGAAGATATCGTTGGGGCCGATACTGATCGCGTCCAGCAACGCCTTGTCCGGCGCCTGCGCGGACATGGCAGTGATGTCTTCGAGCGCCAATGTATCGCAACCCAGCTTGTCAGCCATGGCGATGTGATTGAAGCCCTTGAAATCCTTCACGCCGATGTACAGACGTGCCAGACTGGCATCAAAAACGTTGTGCAACTCGGTTTCGCGCCACTGCATCGCCACGGGCGACAGCACGCCGCCGGCACGGGAAACAGCAAAGTACAGCGCAATCAACTCCCAGACGTTGGGCAGCTGAGCGACCACAACATCGTCTTTTTTAACCCCCCGGCGGACCAACCCGGTGGCAATTGCATCGACGGCGTGGCCGAACTCGCGCCAGCTCACCGAGGTGGCGGGCGAGCCGATCAGCGCCTCGCGGTCGGGGGTGTCGACGATGGCCACCCGTTCAGGGACATTGGCCACGTGTGCTGCGACGACATCGAGCAGCGTTCGGTCGCCCCACAATCCGTCAGACGTGTAGCGTTCAATCGTGACTGGGCTATGCAGAATCATGTTGCGGGTCTCCAAAAAAAAGCAAGCAACCCAGGGCGCGATCGACTTCGATCACGCCCTGAGGATCAAAAGCCATGGAAGCTAGCGAAGGCATCCACCTCGGCACGTTCGGTAATGAAGGCATTCTCCGGTGCCGAGAGGTCTTCGTGACCCAGGGCGATGCCGCAGGCCAGGATTTCGTGGTCACCGATCGGCAACTGGGTGCGCGCCACCTTGTGGAACCAGGCAAACGCCGCCTGCGCACAGGTGTGCAGGCCTTGGGCGCGCGCGGCGATAAGGATGTTCTCGATGAACATCCCCAGGTCCATGAAGCTGCCGGTGTTCAGGCGGCGGTCCAGCGTGACGATCAGCCCGACCGGCGCGTCGAAGAAAAGGTAGTTGCGCAGCATCTGGCGCTCGCGCGCCGCCATATCGTCGCGGCCGATGCCCAGGCTGGCATACAGGCCAAAGCCGCAGCGACGCCGGCGCTCCAGATACGGTTCAACCCAGGTCGTGGGGTAATAGGCGTACTCGGGAAGGTGGCGGTCGGCTTCGTGGGTGGCCGCATGAATGATGGCCTCGCACAAGCGCTGCCGGGCCTCGCCTGCCACCGCATAAACCCTCCAAGGCTGCACATTGTTGCCGCTCGGCGCCCGCGCCGCCACGTTCAGTATGTGATGCACTACCGAGGTGGAAATGGGAGTGGACAGAAAACGCCTGACTGATTTTCGGCTGCGGATCGCTTCGTCGACATGCATGGGACTACACCGCCCTTCTGACAAGCCAAATATAGGAAAAATTTGTACGGCTACCACACTGGACTCCAGCGCGGTCTCCAGTGTATATTATGTCATGATTTCTAACAAACAGCCGTTCGACTGGGTGCCGACCCCGGACCTGATGGCGCAATCGAACCTCACCGCCTTCCTTCGCAAGGTTGGCGAATCCACCTTCGAGAACTTGAGCGCGCGTGCCGATGCCGATCCGGCATGGCTTATGGAAGAGGTGTTCGACTTCTGCGACATGCGCTTCTACAAGCCCTACACCCAGATGCTCGACACCTCGCGCGGCATCGAATGGGCGCGCTGGTGTGTAGGCGGCACGACCAATATCGTCTTGAATTGTCTGGACCGGCACCGCGGCAAGCCGGTGTGGGAGCAGCCCTTCCTGGTCTGGGAGGGAGAAGACCCGAAAGACCGCAGGAGCCTGAGCTACCGCGAGTTCGATGCCGAGGTTTGCCGCCTGGCAGGCGCGATGGCGTCGCTCGGCATAGGGCGCGGCGACCGGGTCGGTCTGTTCATGCCCAACCTGCCAGAGACCTTCATCGCGTTTTTCGCGGTGCTGAAAATGGGGGCAGTCCTGATGCCCCTGTTTTCAGGCTTCGGGCCGCAGCCGATCATCTCGCGCTTGAACGACGGCGAAGCCAAAGCCGTGCTGACGGTCGATGGCACTTGGCGACGTGGCAGCCCAGGGGCCATGAAGCCGGTGCTCGACGAAGCGCTGACCGAAGCACCAAGCGTGCAGCACGTGGTGGTGCTGCGCCACTTGGGCGAAGCACTCACCTGCCCAATGACACCAGGACGAGACCACGACTGGGCCACGCTGGTGGCCAAGCAAACCGCCGACCGCCCGACCGCCGAAATGGAGGCCGAGGCACCCGCCGTGCTGCTCTACACCTCCGGCACCACCGGCAAACCCAAGGGCTGCGTCTGGACGCATGTCAGCTTCCTTGGCTCGATGGTCACGCGCGACATGCACATCTGCGCCGATTTCAAGGCCAGCGACCGCTTCTTCTTCATGAGCGACATGGGCTGGATGGTGGGCGCCATGTGCGCCTGCATTCCGAGCTACTTTGGCGGCAGCCTGCTGGTGGCCGAAGGCACGCCCGATTACCCCGACACCGGGCGGTTCTGGCGCCTGCTGCAGGACTACAAGGTCAGCTATGTCGGGGTGGCGCCGACGCTGATCCGGGGGCTGATGCGCTATGGCAACGAGGACGTCGAGCGCTACGACCTGTCGTCGCTGCGCGTCACCTGCTCAGGCGGCGAGGCCTGGACCGAGGCGCCGTGGCGCTGGTTCTTCGAGCACATCTGCAAAACAAAGCTTCCGTTCCTGAACATCGTGGGCGGCACCGAGGTCGGCGGTTGTAATTTCACCGGCACCCTGCACCATCCTCTGCGTCCTGGCTCGTTTGGCGCGCGCGGACTCGGTGCGGGCGTTGACATCGTGAACGAAAGCGGCCAGCCGGTCGGCCCCGGGCAGGTCGGCGAACTGGTGCTGCGCAACCCCAATATCGGTTTTACCAAAAGCCTGTGGCGCGACGACGAGCGTTACCTCGACAGCTACTGGCGTTCCCTCCCCGGCCTGTGGGTGCATGGCGATTTCGCCATGCGTGACGCAGACGGTCTGTTCTACATCCTCGGCCGCAGCGACGACACGATCAAGGTTTCGGGCAAGCGCACCGGCCCGTCGGAAATCGAAACGCTGCTCACCGGCACCGGCAAGGTCTCGGAAGCCGCGGTGGTCGGCGTGCCCGACGAGATCAAGGGCTCGGCCATCGTCTGCGTCTGCGTGCCGATGCCCGGCGTGGCGGCGGGAGCGGCGCTGCAAGCCGAACTGTCGGGGGCCGTGGTCGCAGGCATGGGCACGTCTTACCGCCCGCGTCAGGTGCTGCTGGTCAGCGACCTGCCGAAGACGCGCAACATGAAGATCATGCGCCGCGTCGTGCGTGCCGTGTACCGGGGCGAGAGCCCAGGCGACCTGTCCTCGCTGGTCAACCCGGAGGCCGTGGACGAACTGCAGAGAAAACTGGCGGGGTGAGGCTCCGATCGCTTCGCAGGCGAAGGCTCAAATGGGGTTCCGCTCCACCAATTGGCGGGCAATGATCAGGCGCTGGAGTTCGTTGGTGCCCTCGCCGATGCACAGCAGCGGCGCGTCTCGGTAATAGCGCTCGACGTTCATCTCTTTCGAATAACCATAGGCACCGTGAATCCGCAGTGCTTCGATGGCGTTTTCGACCGCCGCGTCGCTGGCGAACAGCTTGGCCATACCGGCTTCCATGTCGCAGCGCTGGCCGGCGTCATAAGCACGCGCGGCCTGTTCAACCAGCAGCTTCGCCGCCTCGGCCCGGGTCGCCATGTCAGCCAACTTGAGCGCAATCGCCTGGTGATCGCAGATCGGCTTGCCAAAGGTGCGCCGCAGTTGCGCATAGGCAACCGATTCCTCCAGGCAGGCGCGCGCCACACCCACGCCGCGTGCTGCCACATTGATGCGCCCGAGCTCGAGCCCACTCATCACGTGCTTGAAGCCCTGCCCTTCCACACCGCCCACCAGATTTTCGGCCGGCACGCGGAAGTTTTCGAACACCAGCTCGGCGCTGTCAATGCCCTTGTAGCCGAGCTTTTCCAGCTTGCGTGTGGAGGTGAAGCCCGGGCCTTTCTCGCAGATGAACAAGCTCATGCCACAATGCCGTGGCTGCGCCTGGGGGTCGGTCTTGACCAGCACTGCAAAGGCCTGTCCATGGATGCCGTTGGAGATCCATGTCTTGTTGCCGTTGATGACGTAGTGATCACCGTCGCGGCGCGCCACCGTGCGCACCGCCTGCAGATCGGTGCCGCAATCGGGTTCGGTCAGTGCCAGCCCGCCGCGCAGTTCACCGTTGGCAAAGAGCGGCAGAAAACGCTGGCGCTGCGCCTCGGTGCCGTTGCGCTGCACGCAAGCGGCCATGATGAGGTGCGAATTGATGATGCCGGACACCGACATCCAGACCCGCGCGATGCGCTCCACAACCTTGGCATAGGTGCTGGCCGACAGGCCCAGGCCGCCATATTCCTCCCGGATGATGCAGCCAAACAGGCCCATCTCGCGCATCCCGGCGACAATGTCGGCCGGCCACTCGTCGGCATGTTCGAGCCGCTGCGCCACCGGCTTGATCTCCCTCTCTACGAAGCGCTCGACGGCATCGAGCACCAAACTTTCTTTTTCAGCATCAAAGGCCATTGGCTGGCTGGTGGTCATCAGGGGGCTCCGGAGGTGTTGGACTGGGTCAGGGTCAGGGTCAGGGTGCGCGCCAAGGTGGCTGCGTCTTTGATCCGGTCAGCCGCCAGCACGGCGTCGCGCCAGTGCAGCGCTTGATCGCGTGGCAGCGCCAGCAGCGCATTGCGCATGAATTTGGTTTCGATGTCAGCGCCCGTGATGGGCCGACCCGGCGCGCCGCGGTGCGCTGACTCACGCCAGTGCAGTTCGCCTGAAAAGAAGGCCGGGTAATCGGCCTCGGAGTCAGCCACGTGCTCGATGCGGTCAGCCAGCGCCTGCACCCGTGGGGCGCTCAGGTTGGCGTCATCCAGTTCGGTCAGCCCCAATTCCCCGCGCAGCAGGGCCCGCGCAACAAGGTGGTGGATGCTGAACTGCGATTCATAGACGTTGACCGGGCGGCGCTTGGCCGCAACGGGGTCGCACACCACCGGGTGCACCCCTTGCGGCAGGAGCACCTGCACCGACGCCACCTCCTCGGCACGCAGACCGGCAGCCCGCAGCGCCAACGCGGCGTCGATGCTGGCGTGCGTGAAGTGGCAACTCGGATACAGCTTGACGGCGACATCGAGCACTTCCCAGCGCTCGCCCAGGCCGCGCGTGCACTGCGACAGGTCGGCCTGCAGGCCGCGTGGGGCCAGGTGGCTGGCGTACAGGCCAAAACGCCCTTCATAGGGCTTTGAAGGGCCGCGAAACCCGGCACCGGCCAGCGCCGTGGCTGTCAGTCCGCAGACACCGGCACAGCCCGGGTGCATGCGCTTGGTCCAGGCGCCGTCGCTCAGGAATTCCATGCTGCCGGAAGCCATGGACAACACCACGCCTTGCGCGTGTTCAAGTCCGATCCGGTCCAGCCCCATCAACTTGCCCGCCGCCAGCGTGCAACCAAAAGCCCCCACCAACCCGGTCGGATGAACGCCAACGTCGTGGAAGCCGCCCCGGGCCGCCCAAGGCCTGCAGGCCGCAGTAGGCGCAGTGCGCGAAATCCAGCTGTGACGACGCGAGTGCGACGCCCAGTGCGTCGAGCATCAGCAGCTTGAACCGTTCGACCACGGCCGTCGGCAGCATGCCGGGCTCGAGGTCATGCGCGAACGAAGCCAACTGCGCAGCAATGCTGGGCGCGGCGTCAGGGATGTTTTGAATTATTTTCAATGCGCCTCGCTCGTGGCAAGTTTCACGGCAGACACAGCGCGGCCAGTGACTGGAGGTAACGATCTTTTCCATCCTGCGCACCGTTGACACTGACACCAACTGGCCGCAGCAAGCCATCGCGCAGGCCATAGACCAGCCCATGCACCTCGACTTGTTGTCTGCGCTCCCAAGCGCGGCGCAGGATGGTGGTGCGGCACACATTGCTGACCTGCTCGATCACGTTCATCTCACAAAGCCGGGCGGCGCGCTCGTCGGCACAGGAAATGCCGTCCAGCCGATCGGCATGCTTGCGCGCCACGTCTTCCAGATGACGCAGCCAGTTGTCGGCCAGGCCGGTTCGGCGCTGTTCGACCACTGCCTGCACGCCACCGCAACCGTAGTGCCCGACCACCAGCACATGCTCGACCTTGAGCACCTCAACCGCGTACTGCAGCACCGTCAGACAGTTCAGGTCGGAGTGCACCACCAGGTTGCCAACGTTGCGGTGCACGAACACCTCGCCCGGCTGCAAGCCCACGATTTCATTGGCTGGCACCCGGCTGTCGGAGCAGCCGATCCACAGATAGCGTGGCATCTGCTGCCTCGCCAGCCGCTCGAAGTACTGCGGGTCCAGGGCC
>CAUJJS010000115.1 GCA_963205415.1 Pseudomonadota bacterium | reverse complement strand
GGTCGGGGGCTACGGTGTGTTCACGGTGGACTCCACCGCCACGATCGCCCTGATCGATGACGACAATGTCCCGAGCCTGCGGGTGGCCGACGTGCGTGTGGCGCGTCCAAGTGCGGGAACAAGCACGGCGCGATTCGTGGCCGTGCTGTCGCGCACCCATGATCATCCGGTGTCTTTCCATTGGGCAACGCAAAGCGGCACCGCCGTGGCCGGCGTGGATTACGTCACCAGCAGTGGCGATGTGACGATTCCGACCGGCGAAACGTCGGCCAACTTGGACGTATCGGTGCTGGCCAGTGCCGCACCCGCACCCAACAAGAATTTCCGACTGACCTTCAGTGCCCCGGTGAGCTTGGTGCTGCCGACGGCACCCGTCACGGCCACCATCGTCGATCCGCGCTATGACCCTGCCGTGCAGGAGGAAGGCGCAGTGACCGGTAACCAGATTCCGGATCTGAGCCAGCCGACGGCGATCATCGTGTCGTCTGATGGCCATCACGCCTACGCCGCCTCCGCCAGCAAGAACGCGGTGCTGCGTTTTGATCGTGACGCGCTCACTGGCGCTTTGAGCAATGCCGTGTCCTACAAGACCAGCAGTGCCGGCTTCGCCCAGGCAAAACTCGGCGGCGTGCAGGACATCAAACTCAGTGCCGATGGTGGCTTCCTGTATGTCGCTGCGATGTCTGACAACGCGGTGACGGTGCTGGCGCGCAACGCGACCGATGGCAACCTGAGCTTCGTTGAAAGCGTGGCGCAGGGTGGTGCCATTTCCGGCCTGAAGAAGCCCTTCCGTCTGGCACTCAGCCCGGATGGATCGCAGGTCTATGTCGTCACGCAGGAATCCAGTTCGGTGGTGCGATTCAACCGCGCAGCGGCCACGGGCCAACTGACGTTTGGAGAAAGCATCGACCAGACCCAGCAGAACCTGTCCAGCTTGGGCTCGCCCGGCGGCATCGTGGTATCGCCCGATGGCGCGCAGGTCTATGTCACCGCGCGAATGGGCAATGCTTTGCTGACCTTTGATCGAAACACCACGGTAGCCGATCCGAACTTCGGCAAGCTCAGTGTGCGCAACAGCTTGACAGGTGGACCGGCGGGCATCGTGCTGGGCCTGCAGGGCGCCTTCGGCATCGACATCTCGCCTGACGGCAAGCAGGTTTATGTCGCCGCGCAGGCCGACAACGCGGTGAGCTGGTTCGATCGAGCCAGCGATGGCAGCTTGAGCTTCGGTGGTGTGATCCAGAAAGGCCAAACCAATGTCCACGGCCTGGGTGGTGCGCATGGCGTGGTGGTTGCACCCAATGGCAAAGAAGTTTTCGTCACCGGTTTCAACGATGACAGTTTGGCCGCCTTCAATCGCGCCATCAGCGGCGTGCAGCAAGGTGATCTGAGCTTCCACAAGGCCGTGTTCAAGGGCGACAACGGTTCGGTTCTGCTCGACGATCCGGGTGCGCTTGCCGCCAGTGCCGATGACAAGTTCGTCTACGTGGCAGCCAGTGGCGGCAGCAGTGCCATCATCGTTTACCGTCGCATGTCCGACGGTGAACTGTTCAATGATGGCTTCGAAGAGGTAATCCCGTAGCGGCCGTGCGCGAAGGAAGATTCCTCCCGGAATCTTCCTTCGCTGGATTCAGAACAGGAAATTGATCGTGAAACCGGCCGCCCTCAAGCAGCCTGTGGTCTTTGGATGAGCGGTGAAGCCGGCCGCAAGCGCGGGCCAACGAGGTCGAGGAAGTTCTCGAACACCGGACGCGCGTGTTGACGCATTTGCGGGATCTTGGCGCGACTCAGGTGGGCCAGATCCGAAGCGTCGTAACCAAGGTCTGCGGACAAGAGTTCCTGCTGATGCGCGGGTGAGCCAAGCCAACGATTGATCAGCGCCTCATTGGCTTCCAGATGGAACTGGAAACCATAGGCCTTGTCACCGTAACGGAATGCCTGGTTTTGGCAGCTCGCGGTGCGGGCCAGATGCTCGGCGCTGTTCGGAACGTCGAAATTCCAGCTGTGCCATTGGAATATGGGCGAGCCATTCGCCAGCGGGCGCAACACGCGATCGTCTTGACCCTGGGTCGTGCAATCAAGGTGATACCAACCGATCTCGGCGCGTTCCATGCGTCGCACCGGTGCCCCCAGCACATGCGCCAAGAGTTGCGCGCCCAAGCAAATGCCCAGCACAGGCTTGTCCTGCGAAAGCGCTTGTTCGATCAGACCCATTTCGGTCAGAAGGTGACGACGGTCGTGGCGGTCGGCCACGTTCATCGAGCCACCCAGGACGATCAGCCCGTGATAGCGATCCATGCTGGGGCTCGCCGTCGGATCCCGCTCGAAGTTCACATAGCGAATGCGATGACCACGTTCGCGCAGCAGTGGGTCGAGCGTGCCCGCAGGCTCGGCGGCGACGTGCTGGAGGACGAGGAGGCGAGTCATGGTCGAACGGCGTGATGCGTGGGGATACGCGTGCACTGTGCCGCGATGCCTCATGCCATCCAAACGGGATTTGCTCATGGCCTGACAATCGCGCGGCATAAGCGCCTTTCGGCAATTCAGCCCGTGTGCGCCACCCGTTCATCTCAACCGGTGAGACGCGCCTGACTACAATGGCGGCATGAACGATGTAAGCGTGATGGCAATCGGAATTTTGTGCGCGGTGCTGGTCATCGCCTTGATCCTTGCGCTGGTCTGGCAGCGACGCAGCGTCCACGAGGCACTGACGCAGGCGCAGCTGGCGGCGCAGGCGGAGGTGGTGGGCGCGCAGCGGGATCTGGCCGCAGCGCGGGAACGCGCGGGCGAGCTCGATCACCGTTTGGCCGCAGCCGACGCCGAATTGACCCAACTGCGCCTGCGTTGCGATCAGCTCTCGGATGAGCGTGCCGCCTTGGGCGTGCAGGCCTCACGCATGGCGCAGGCCGAGCAGCAGGCCGTGGACTTGCGCACCGAATTGCGCGACCTCAATGCGCTCACCGTGCGTGAAGCCACCCGTGCGGCCGAACTGGAAACCCGTTTGCAGGAGCAGGACATTGCCCATCAACGTCATGTGCAGCAATTCGACGAGCGGCTCAAGGCAGAACTCGTACAGTTGGCGCAAGGTGTATTGGAAGACAAGGCTCGTCGTTTCGATGAATCCAGCGGCAAGCAGATGGATGGCCTGCTCGCCCCGTTGCGCGAGCAGCTCAAGGCGTTTGCCGAATCGGTGCAACGCACGAATGTCGAAATCGTTTCCTTGAAGGAACTCAATCAGCGCATCACCACCGAGGCCCACAACCTGACCCGCGCCTTGAAGGGCGATAGTCAAACCCAAGGCGCGTGGGGCGAGCAGGTGTTGGAGCGACTGCTGGAAATGTCCGGCTTGCAGCGTGGGCGTGGCTTCGAGCTGCAAATGGTGTTCAAGGGAGAGGATGGCAGCCGCCCGCGTCCGGATGTGATCGTGCGTCTGCCGGATCATAAGGATCTCGTGATCGATTCCAAAGTGTCGCTGGTGGATTGGGATCGGGCTTTGTCCTGCGTGGACGATGACGCCCGCGAGCGTGCGATGAAGGCGCATCTGGCCAGTCTGCGCCGTCATGTTGAAGAGTTGGGCAAACGCGATTACACCGCCGTGTCGGGTCTTCGCACGCTGGATTTTGTGCTGATGTTCGTGCCAGTCGAAGCGGCCTTCATCGAAGCGGTGCGACGCGATGAAGGGCTTTACGGCTTTGCTCTGGAGCGCAATATCGCCTTGGTCAGCCCCAGCACCTTGTTGGCTACCTTGCGCACGGTCGCGCATTTGTGGCGAATGGAAGACCGCAATCGCAATGCGGAGGAAATTGCCCGTCAGGCGGGTGCCTTGCACGACAGTTTCGTCAAACTCGAATCAGACTTGACCCTAATGGGCGCGCAGTTGCAAAAAGCCGGCGAAACCCAACAGGCGATCGTCAGGCGCATCAGCAGTGGGCGCGGGAATCTCATGAATCGCGTGGATGGCCTGCGCCGCCTCGGGGCGAAGGCCAGCAAACAGTTGCCACAGGAGCGATTCGAGGATGTACAGGAGGCGGATGCGAGCCTGCCCAATTCCGATGCGCCGAACTGAGGCGTTCGCCCCAATGATCGGCGCTATTGGTGGAGAAGGGTGCCGTCCTTTCCGAGGTAGAGAAAGTCGGTGTAGAGCCCGTGGGCGCCTTGCTGCTCGAAGCGCGACAGGTCATCGACCTCGTTGAAGGTGTGCACATAGGTCGGAATCTTGCTGACCGAAAGCTCGCGCAACAGTACCTCCGAGTCACCGCGCATGGGATTGAGGGTGACTGCGAAAAGCGGGGTACTTCGCGCAAAGTCGAGGATGGATTGGGTATCCATGCTGCTGGCGTAGAGCGTGAAGATGATCTGTTCGAAACCCAGCGCGCGGATTTCCGGGTAGCGGAAGGCGTTATACATCTGCGGAATGATGCGAGCCTGCACATCGCCCAATTCTGCCTTGATGCGCTTGAGGCCAAGCAGGTTTCGCGTATGGATGTCGGTGACCACGTAGGCATCGGGATGCTTGCGCATCCACTGGCCCAAGCGTGGCAAGTCGAGCTGGGTCTGCCCATCCACCATGCGCGCCGAAAGGAAATCGGCCAGCGTCGGTGGCGACGCGTGAGTGGCCGCGGGGAACAAGGATTTCCACGTCTGATCCCAATCGTGGATCAGAGCCAGTTGACCGTCGGTGGTCCAATTGAAGTCCAACTCGAACACGCGGTGGCCGAGGTCATAGTTGTGCGTCAGCGCCTCCCGTGAATTCAGATAAGGTCGGGCATCGAGGCCACCACCGGCATGGGCAATCAGGCGTGGCGCGAGGATCGGTGCGGCAACCGCCGGCCAATGTTGTGCAGGCGCGGGCGGCAGCGCGATCGGCTTGCGCGCGGGCAACACTTTCAGGCTGCCAATGCTTTGACGCAGGTGGGTGCCTGGGTCATACAACTGCAGTGGCCAGACGCCTTCTTGCATCAGGATGCGATCAGCATTGATCGCGGCGGTGATGACGGGCAGTTTCGTGGTCATTTCGATCCGTTTTTCGTCGAAGTCCAGCATCACCCGTTGCGGCGCACAGGTGGTCTTGATCCAGAAGGCCGAAGACCCGTCCGGCTGTTCGTTGAAACGCTCTCCGGCAAAAACTTGTTTTGGTCCCCAGTCTTCGATTGGGCAGAAGACCGAGTCGAGTGTGGCCTGGGCGGCCGCAATGATGGCCTGCTCCAAGGGTTTTGCCAGTGTCTGTGATGGCGCCTGTTCGTCTTGCCACAGGGCACAGATCTGATGGCCGAGACGGAAATCGATGCCCTTGTCCGATGGTGAGGCAGGTAAAGGAAACGCTTCGCCATGGTTATCGATCAACCCAGCAGCGGCATTCACCGCACCTAAGCCGCTCAACCATGTTGGCATGGATCCCATCGCACCTCGCCAAGCAAAGAGATAATGATCGGCTCCATCGATCTTCGGTGGCGAGGTTTGAGCCAGGGCGACATCTTCGGGCAGGAAATCACGCTGTACGATTTTGTCCTCGCGATCCAGCGCCAGCACGAACAGGCCCGTTTGATTTTGTTGCCCGCCGCGGGCATCAAAGACATACCGTTCAGCCTCGTCCTGAGCGTCCAGCTCAATACGGATGGCTTCGGTCGCTTCCCGTGGGATATGCACGAGAGCGGGCGCGGGAACATCGCATCGCAGTTCTGCCATGCCGTTGTTCGAGAACTTGGCATTCTGAGCGCGCAGCAGGGTCTGGAAGGATTCGCGATCACAGCTGCCCATTGGTATGGTCGGCGTGTCGTCGGAACAGTCAGAGTACACCGTTGGAACGTCTTTGCCCTGATGGATATCGTGATAGCGGGTAGGGAAGTAATCGCGCGCCGAGCTTGTGCGCAACAAGGATCGACCCAAGGCGAAGCGCGCCGTGTGCTCGACGCCGAGCAAATCCAATACCGTTGGTGCCAGGTCATAGCTGGCGCCCGCCGCCACGGCCGCGTGAGGCTTGATGCGATCCAGCACCAGTAGCGGTAAACGGCGATCGTCTACGGCGTCGGCACCGAATAGTTCCTTCATCTTTGGGTTTGGAAAGACGTGGTGATCGCCGGTGAGCACCACCACCCCGTTGTCCAGAAAGCCCGACGCTTCGACGCGTTCCAGAAACTTTTCGATGAGCTGATCGCTGCAGTGCAGAGCCTCGATATAGGCTTCATCGCTGCCGTAAGGCGTACATTCGGCGTAAGTGAAGCCGGGTAGATGGGTGCCGATGGTCAGTAGCGTCAGATTGAAGGGCTGTCCCTTGGCCTTCAGGCTTTGCAATTCTTTCCAGGCTTCGTCGAACAGATCCGGATCTCCCAAACCCCAGCCGCCGGGGCGCGGCTTGTAGCCCTGCGCACGCCATTGGTCGAATCCCATCACCTTGTCATAGCCGTGGCTGGCCAGAAAATGGCCCTTGCCGGCAAAATTGGTTTCCGCGCCGCCGAGATAGCTCTGGAGATAGCCGGCGCGTTTCAACACATCGCCCAAACAAGGCTGCTGTTCGGCCACGCCGTCGAAGCCCGCCATGGTCTCGCTATTGCCATCCAGTGGGAACAGCGTTCCGCATTGCGAATTGGTGATGCCTTCAATCGTGATGTAGCTGGCCGCAAAGTAGTCCTTCAACAGACCATCGACGGTCAGTCGCCGCGCGAGATTGGGCATCAACTGCGGGAAGTCGGGGTGCTCGACCACGCGCTGGCCGAGCGATTCGACATAGATCAGGATCAGGTTGCGGGGCGGTGTTGCGGCGTGGGCCTGGATCGAATCCTTGGCCGGCAGGTCGACTTCGACCCAGCCCGATTTACGCCAGCGTTCCAATTCTGCCGGGGTCACATCCAGTGATTTGGGCGAGTACCAGGCATAGGCTTCGGCCCCCAACATCCGTTCGGGCAAGCCGAGCCGACCCCATCCGATGGCTGCGATGCAGACGATCATCGCCGTCCACGCAAGTCCCGTGCGTACCCGTGGCAGGCGTTGCCACAACCAAGCGCAGAGGAAGGGCACGCTGATCAGACAGCACAGCAGCACTAGGCACAGGAAACGATACTGCTCCCAAGCCACCGCGAAAGACTTGGGTTCGAGATGGATGAAGACTTCGTTGGTGAAGCCTGCGCCGGAAAATTGCACCAGGCCATAAAAGCTCAGGCGCACGATCAGACCCACCACCAGGCCCAAGGTCATCAGTCCGATGGCCAGCGGCTTGGGAACGACGCTCGGCAGCAGCAGAAGGGCGGCCAAACCCGCGACACTGGCCAGCAGATGCACGGCTTGCAGCGAATCCCAGCCCAGATCATGCAGTGCCAAGCCGACGGGCAGCAGCAACAGCAAACTGAGGAGTAACAGTGCGAACAGCACGGGGGCGCGCGGTCGCCCTGCTGGTGCGTGGTGGGCAGATTTCAATGGCAGTCCAGAAAGCCAGCGTCAGGCCGCATGCTAACGAGGCATGCGGCCCATCACAACACGACGCCGGGCGGACAGGCCGTTAAAACTTGCGTTCACAAGGATTCGAAAATACCCGCAGCGCCCATGCCAGTGCCGATGCACATGGTGACCATGCCGTACTTTTGTTGACGACGACGCATGCCGTGCACGAGGGTAGCCGTGCGCACCGCGCCGGTGGCGCCGAGCGGATGGCCCAAGGCAATGGCGCCACCCAGAGGGTTGATCTTGCTGGGGTCGAGCTGGCAGTCGCGGATCACGGCCAAGGCTTGTGCTGCAAAGGCTTCATTGAGTTCGATCCAGTCGAGCTGATCCTGACTCAATCCGGCTTGCTTGAGTGCCTTGGGAATGGCGGCGATCGGGCCGATGCCCATCACTTCCGGGCGCACGCCGGCGACCGAAAAACTCACGAAGCGCGCCAGCGGCGTCAGGCCGTAATCCTTGATGGCTTGCTCCGAAGCCAGTAGCACGGCGCCCGCGCCATCGCTCATTTGCGAGCTGTTGCCGGCCGTGACCGTGCCACCGGCGCGAAACACCGTGCGCAACTTTGCCAATACTTGTGGCGAGGTATCCGCACGCGGGCCTTCGTCGTGTTCGATCACTTCGCGCAGTTGTTGGATGCTGCCATCGGCCAGGTTCGGCTGATGCTTGATGATTTCGTAGGGCGTGATCTCGTCCTTGAATTCCCCAGCGGCCTGTGCGGCCAAGGCTTTCTGATGCGAGGCGTAGGCGAAGGCATCTTGGTCTTCGCGGCTGACCTTCCACTCCTCGGACACCTTTTCCGCGGTGATGCCCATGCCGTAGGCGATGGCGATGTGTTCGTTCTCGAACACCTGCGGCGACAGGCTTGGGCGATGGCCCATCATCGGCACCATGCTCATCGATTCGGTGCCACCGGCCAGCACCAGATCGGCGTTGCCCAGACGAATCTGATCGGCAGCCAGCGCCACGGCCTGCAGGCCGGAGGAACAGAAGCGATTGATGGTTTGTGCCGCCACGCTGTTGGGCAGGCCGGCCAAAAGCACGCCGATGCGCGCCACGTTCATGCCTTGCTCGGCCTCGGGCATGGCGCAACCGATCACGGCGTCCTCGATGCGATTGACGTCGATGCCAGATGCCTGCGCCACGACGGCACGCAGCACGTGGGCCAGCATTTCATCGGGGCGGGTGTTGTGGAACACGCCGCGCGGTGCCTTGCCAACCGGAGTGCGGGTGGCGGCGACGATGTAAGCGTCCTGAATCTGTTTCATGTGCTTTCTCCGAAAGCAGAGGGATTTGGGATTGGGGATTTGGGATTCGGGAGGGTGGGATTTGGGCTCTTGCCAATCCCGAATCCCCAATTTCGAATCCCGTGCAACGGGCCGTGCGTCAGCACGGTCAGTTGCGCAAGGGCTTTCCTGTTTCAAGCATATGCATCACCCGAGCTTGGGTTTTGGGCATTTGCGCCAGCGCCACGAAGTGTTCGCGCTCCAGTCGCAGCAGCCAGTCCTCATCCACCAGGGCGCCGCGATCGACTTCACCGCCGCACAACACGGTGGCGATGCGGGTGGCGATTTCGTAGTCGTGTTCGGAAATGAATCGTCCTTCGAGCATGTTCACCAACATCATCTTGAAGGTGGCGATGCCGACTTTGCCGGCGACCGGGATGGCGCGTGCCGGCAGCGGCGGTCGATAGCCGGATTCGGCCAAGGCGCGGGCCTGAGCCTTGGCCACGTGCAGGAGTTCGAAAGCGTTGAACACCACAACGTCCGATGGGCGTGCCAAACCCGAAGCCTTGGCCTCGAGTGCCGAACCCGAGACCTTGGCCATGGCGATGGTTTCGAAATACGGTTTGAGGTTCACGAATACATCTTCGCCGGCCGGTGTGGACAACCCGACGCGGGTGGCGATTTCCTTGAGGCCACCACCGGCGGGCAACAGTCCAACGCCAGCTTCAACCAAGCCGATGTAGCTTTCCAGTGCCAAGACGCTGCGGGCCGAATGCATTTGGAACTCGCAGCCGCCACCCAGCGCCATGCCGCGCACAGCCGCCACCACCGGCACCAAGGAATATTTGATGCGCTGGCTGGCCTGTTGGAAGGTGGACACCATCGCCTCGAATCCCTTGAGGTTACCGGCCTTGAGCAAACCGATCGCGCCACTCAGATCCGCGCCGGCTGAGAAGGGTTCATTGGGTTGCCAGATGACCAGGCCTTGGAAGTCGCGTTCGGCGATATCAACCGCTTGCAGCACGCCCGCCAGCACGCCGTCGGAGACCGTGTTCATCTTGGTCTTGAAGCTGAGGACGGCAATGCCATCGCCGTCGTGCCACATCCGTACCGCATCGGTTTCAAAGACGGTTTCGCCCGGCGCAAAGCGTTCGCCCAAGAGCGGATCGGGGAATCGCTGGCGTTGGTAGACGGGCAGGGTGGAACGCGGCAACTGTGCTTTCGCCGTCGGGCTGAAACTGCCGGTGGCGTCGTGCACGCCGCTGCGTCCATCGAGCACCCACGCCGGCAAGGGTGCAGAGCTCATGGCCTTGCCGGCGGCAATGTCTTCACCCATCCAGCCGGCGATGGTTTTCCAGTCGGCGGCTTGCCAGGTTTCGAAGGGCCCGAGCTTCCAGCCGTAACCCCAGCGGATGGCGAGATCCACGTCGCGCGCGGTTTCGGCGATGGATGCCAAGTGGTAGGCGCTGTAATGGAACAAGTCACGGAACAGGGCCCACACGAATTGCGCTTGCGGATGTCTACTGGCGCGCAGCTTGGCGAACTTCTCGACCGGGTTTTTCAGTTTGAGGATTTCGACCACTTCATCGGCCGCTTTACGATCGGCGGCGCGGTAGTCCTGCTTCTGCAGATCGACCACCACGATGTCCTTGCCGACCTTGCGGAAGATGCCGGCACCGGTCTTCTGGCCGAGCGCGCCTTTGTCGATCAGGGACTTCAGCCAAACCGGCGCATCGAAGTATTTGTGCCACGGGTCATCGGGCAGGGTGTCGGCCATGGTTTTGATGACGTGCGCCATGGTGTCCAGGCCTACGACGTCGGCAGTGCGATAGGTGGCCGACTTGGGACGCCCCAGCAGCGGGCCGGTGAGGGCGTCGGCCTCGTCGAAGCCCAAACCGAACTCGGCGGTGTGGTGCATGGTGGACAGGATCGAGAACACGCCGATGCGATTGCCGATGAAGTTCGGTGTGTCCTTGGCGTAAACCACGCCTTTGCCCAGCGTCGTCACAAGAAAAGTTTCAAGTCCTTCAAGAACTTCGCGCTTTGTCTTGACACAGGGGATCAACTCGGCCAGATGCATGTAGCGCGGCGGATTGAAGAAGTGCACGCCGCAGAAGCGCTCGTGCAAGGAGGCTGGCAGGGCTTCGACCAAACCATTGATCGAAAGCCCCGAGGTGTTGCTGGCGACGATGGCGTGCGGCGCCACGTAGTTTTCGATGCGGTCGTAAAGCGCCTTCTTCCAGTCCATGCGCTCGGCGATGGCCTCGATCACGAGATCGCAGCCGCGCAGCAGTTCCAGATCTTGGTCGTAGTTGGCCGCTTTGATGGCGCCGGCCAGTGCCTTGTCGGCGAGTGGAGCCGGTGAAAGCTTGGCAAGTTTGGCGATGGCCGTATCGACGATGCCGTTGGGCGCGCCTTCTTTGGCGGTGAGGTCGAACAGCACGGTGTCCACACCGGCGTTGACCAAGTGCGCGGCGATCTGTGCGCCCATGACACCGGCGCCGAGAACGGCGACTTTGCGGATTCGAAGTTGCGACATGGTGTGTACTCCGTTGAGATTGAGGGGGTTCAGGCGGCGCGAAAGCCGGCCGCAGCAAAGGTGACCAATTCGTTCGCGGCACGGGCGCAATGGGTGTGCTCATCACCATCGCCACTGCGACGCAACATGCCGAAGTCGGCCATGGCGTAGGTCAAGGCGCCAGCCAGAAAATCCAGACGCCAATGCAGGGTTTGCTTGTCAAGATGCGGCAGGCACTGCGTCAATGCGTGGGCAAACTCGCGCAGCACATGGCCGTAGTGATCGGAGAGAAACTTGCGCAGCCGCTCATTGCGTTCGGCATAAGCGCGTGCCAAAACCCGCACGAAGGCGCTGCCGCCTTGTCGATCCAAACTCAAGGCCAAGGCCGGTTCGATGAAGGCGCGCAGCACCTCATCGAGTGCAACGGGAGTGTGTGCACGGGCCCGCGAAAGCTGCTCCAGGCGCGCATGACTCATCACGTCCATACGACGACGAAACACTTCGGCCACGAGGTTGTCCTTCGAGCCGAAATGGTAGTTGACGGCCGCGATATTGACCTCGGCACTGCCGGTCAGTTGGCGCAGCGAGGTGCCGGCAAAACCGTGCTCGGCGAACAGAGCTTCGGCGGCGTCGAGGATGCGTTCTTTGGTGGAGAAGGGTGCGGCCATGGTGGGCATCGTGGCAGACGGTACGCATCCAGTCAAACGTTTGTTTGATTTGTATCGAAATGTGAAGGACGTGCGACCGGTCACAGCGTGAACCGCACTGCATACGTAACCTGCAATACCTCACCTAAGCTGCGGTTTCCTCGCGGCTTTGTAGTGCTACAATGTCGCCCCCGCGATTCCCCGGGTGGGGAATTGTCACACTCTGCAAGCACTTTGGAGATTTACATGGCGCTGGAGCGCACCCTTTCGATCATCAAACCCGACGCCGTTGCCAAGAATGCCGTCGGTGCCATC
>CAUJJS010000114.1 GCA_963205415.1 Pseudomonadota bacterium | reverse complement strand
ACCGGCTCACCGGCACGGCCGACCAACCGGCGCATCGCATCGGCAACACTGCGGCGCGTTTCGCCGGCCAGATTCACCAGCCTGCCGGTCAGCATCAAGCCCCAGGTCGAGGCGTTGACCAAGACCGAATCACTCTTGCCGAGATGGCTTTCCCAGTCGGCATCACCGAGTTTGTCGCGGATGAGCTTGTCGGCGGTTTCCTGATCGGGAATGCGCAGCAGGGCTTCGGCCACGCACATCAGGAGCACACCTTCTTCGCTCGACAAGTCGTACTGACGCATGAAGGCTTCGATCACGCCCTGATCTTCGGCCTTGGCCCGGACTTTCAGCACCAGTTGTTCGGCGGTGCGCTGGATGCCCGCCTGAACGTCCGCATCGACGCGCGCCTGTTCCAGCAGCTCGACCAGGTATTGCCCTTCATCGCAGGCGTACAGCGGAACCAGTGGCGACAGGGACGAGCCGCCGGGCGTAAGCTCGGGACTGATGATAGGTTTCACGCGGATTCTCCGGGCTGCGAGCTTTGGAAACGCCCATTGTAAGGCCTGCGCAGGTCGGCAATGGGGGACGAAAGCGCGCGTACACCGCTACGCCGGCGTATGGGATTCAGCTATGGGCGCGCGGCTCAGACGGAAAGGCAGGTTCCGATCGCCCCGATCCTGCCGGCCGTCTGCAAAGGCTTGAGCCCATGGCCACGACTTTGCCAAAGTGGCGCGATGAAAAACGCGATCACCATTCCTTGCGCACTACTCCTTGGGCTGGGCCTCTTGGTGCCAAGCGCACCGCTCATGGCAGCAAGCACCGGCCGCTTGCCGGCGTGGGTGTGTGCCAGTGGAACGCCGCCTTTGTTTGCCAATGGCTTTGAGAATGGTGCCGCCACGCATTACCAAGAACCGTCCAACGGCAGCGGAGGCGCTTATCCGGGCGCGCAGACCCGCAGCGTGCTGGTGTCGGGGCAACCACGCAATTACTACCTCTACGTGCCGAATGGCTATCCCTTCGCCGGCCCGATTCCCTTGCTGCTGGCCCTGCACGGCGCCGGTGGCGCCGGTACCGCGCCGGGCGCCGCAGAAAGCGTGCGTGATGTCTGGATCAACACAGCACAATCGGGCAAGTTCATTGTCGCCTCGCCCATCGCTTCCGGCTCACAGGGTGGCTGGGTGCCGTACACGGACTACCCGATGTTCAAGGCCGTGATTGAGGATGTGGCCGCGGCCTACAACATCGACCGCAGCCGAATTCATGCTTGGGGTTACTCGGCCGGTGGCCATGTGTTGCACGATCTGGCGCTATTCGACTGGACGCCGAATCCGGTGCCGGATATCAACACCTTTGCTGCCTATGGCGTCAGCGCCGGTGTGTTGGCGTCTCAGGTCTGTGGTGGGTCGGGCCTGCCCTCATGTGCCAGCGTGCTGCCGCAGGTGCCACGGAGGATTCCGGTCAGCCTGCGAGTCGGAGACTCAGATGACTATCTGAGTTGGGTCCAGGCGGATCGCAACGCCTTCCTGGCGGCCGGTTGGGTCAGTGGCAACACGCTCGACTACGCGGTGTTCTCCGGCGGCCACATCATCGACACCTACTCCCTGCATGTCGTCTGGCAGTTCTTCTGCCCATGGCAGCGATTGCCCTGAGCCTACGCTGAAATCACGGATTCCACGCGCAAAATCCGCTAAAATGCGCGGTTTCACGTAAGACCTTCGGTGTTGTGCGTCGGCCCTGGCCTCGCGCAGGGGATTCCACGCGATGCACCGACGCGGCAAATTCAATCATGCAGGAGTGTTGGAATGCTTGAGCAATATGGCTTGTGGCTGGCGCTGGCGTGTGCCGTGCTGGCGATTCTTTATGGCGTGATCTCCACGCGCTGGATTCTGGCCCAGCCGGCCGGTAACGAGCGCATGCAGCAGATTGCCGCGGCCGTGCAGGAAGGCGCGGGTGCCTATCTGCGTCGCCAGTACACCACCATCGCCTTGGTCGGCGTGGTGTTGTTCTTGGTGATTGGCTTCGTGCCGGCACTGGGCTGGCCTACGGCCATTGGCTTTCTGATCGGTGCGGTCTTGTCCGGTCTGGCCGGCTTCATCGGCATGTTCGTTTCGGTGCGTGCCAACGTGCGTACCGCGCAGGCGGCCACCAAGAGCCTCAATGCCGCGCTCAACGTCAGCTTCAAGGGCGGTGCCATCACGGGCATGTTGGTGGTGGGCTTGGGCTTGCTGGGCGTAGCCGGCTATTTCATGCTGGTGCTCAAGGGCGGCACGGACAAGGCGGCACTGGATGCCGCACTGCCGCCGCTGATCGGCTTGGCCTTTGGTTCCTCCCTGATCTCGATCTTCGCGCGTTTGGGTGGTGGCATCTTCACCAAGGGCGCCGACGTCGGTGCCGACCTCGTTGGCAAGGTCGAAGCCGGTATCCCCGAGGATGACCCGCGCAACCCGGCGGTGATCGCCGACAACGTGGGCGACAACGTCGGCGACTGCGCCGGCATGGCCGCCGACCTGTTCGAAACCTATGCCGTGACCGTGATCGCAGCCATGTTGATCGCCGGCATTTCCTTTGCCACCTACGGCTGGAACGGCGCGCTGTTGCCGCTGGTGCTGGGCGCGGTGTCGATCGTGGCCTCGGTGATCGGCACCTTCTTCGTCTCGGTCAAGCCCGGCGGCAAGATCATGAACGCTCTCTACCGCGGTCTGTCGGTGTCCGGCGTGCTGGCGGCCATCGCCTTCTACGTGGTGATCGACAATCTGTTCGACACCGCCTTGGCCATGCCGCTGTTCTGGTGCGCCTTGATTGGTCTGGGTCTGACGGCGGCGCTGGTCGTCATCACCGAGTACTACACCGCCACCGAATACGGCCCGGTGCAGCAGGTGGCCAAGGCTTCTGAAACCGGCCACGGCACCAATGTCATCGCCGGCTTGGCCGTGTCGATGAAGTCCACCGCCGCACCCGTGCTGGTGGTGGCGTTGGCGATCTGGGGTTGCCATGAACTGGCGGGCCTCTATGGCATCGCCATCGCCGCCGTCGCCATGCTCTCCATGGCCGGCATGATCGTGGCACTTGATGCCTATGGCCCGATCACCGACAACGCCGGCGGCATCGCCGAGATGAGCGGCATGGACCCTGAAATCCGCGTCACCACCGATGCGCTCGACGCCGTGGGCAACACCACCAAGGCCGTCACCAAGGGCTACGCCATCGGCTCGGCCGGCCTCGCCGCGCTGGTACTGTTCGCCGACTACGCCCACAAGCTGGCCGACAAGATGGGTGCCGACTACAGCGATGCGATGTTCGCGGTGAACGATCCCAAGGTCGTGATCGGCCTTCTGATCGGCGGCATGATTCCCTACCTGTTCGGCGCCTACGCGATGCAGGCCGTGGGCCGCGCCGCCGGCGCGGTGGTGGAGGAAGTGCGCCGCCAGTTCCGCCAGATCAAGGGCATCATGGAAGGCACCGGCAAGCCGGAGTACGACAAGGCCGTTGACCTTTTGACCCGCGCTGCGATCAAGGAAATGATCTTCCCCTCGATGTTGCCGCTGGTGATTCCGATCCTGGTCGGCGTGATCCTCGGGCCGGCGGCTCTGGGTGGCCTCTTGATGGGCACCATCGTCACCGGCTTGTTCGTCGCCATTTCCATGTGCACCGGCGGCGGTGCTTGGGACAATGCCAAGAAGTACATCGAAGAAGGCCACCACGGCGGCAAGGGCTCGGAAGCCCACAAGGCTGCCGTCACCGGCGACACCGTGGGCGATCCCTACAAGGACACCGCCGGCCCGGCCATCAACCCCTTGATCAAGATCATCAACATCGTGGCCCTGCTGCTGGTGCCGATTCTCTGATCTGCTGCATTCGTTTCTCGCAACACTCAAAGCCCCGGTTCGCCGGGGCTTTTTTTTGCAAATGTCGCCGACAAAGGCTCATGCAAAGGCTCATGCAGCGCTGTTGTCGGGCCGTAACTTGTGCTACCAGTTCGACAGGTTTATATTCAGCTCATCAGGGGTTGGGATTGGCGAATGCGGTGCGCGGTTGCCGGTACACAGGCCGTGCGTGACTTGCCTAGTGATTCACACACAAATGGGGACAACAAATGATGGACTTTCTTGCACGTGCGTCAAGAATGACAATGACCCTGGTGGGTCTGGGCGCTTTGCTCCTGTGCGGCACGGCCATGGCGCAAACCACCACCACCCTCAGCAGCGCTACAGTCCAATCCATCACGGACGATGGTTACAATGGCACCCAGGCGTCAATGGCCTGTACCGTGATCGACGCCAGTGGCATCCCAAGCGGTGACACCTTAGTTTCAGCAACCGTCACCACCCAGCTCACCCATACTTGGCTGGGTGATTTGACGGCCAAGCTGATGAGTCCCGATGGCAGCGTGTTGACGCTTTTCAGTCGCCCTGGCTTTACCGAGCCCGCCGATGATGGTACAGGTTGCTGTGGTGACTCCAGTAATCTGGCGGCGGCCAATCCATTGACCTTCGACGACTCGGCAACCAATGATCCCGAGTTGATGGGCGGAACACTGACCGGCGCACAAGTCGTTTGTCTGGATGATGGCTTCTGCAGCTACTTCACCAACCCCGGGGCGGCCGCCACGCCGCCGGCTTCCTTTGCCGATCTGGCTGGCGAAGCGGCCTCCGGTAACTGGACTTTGTGCGTGGGCGATTCCGGTGGTGGTGATACGGGTGAGATCTCAGGCTGGAGCATCACCTTGGTGCACGAGGGCGCGGCGGTTACCGAGCCTCCACGGTTGGTACCGGCAAGCAGCCGTTGGTCCTTGGTCTTGTTGGGTGGATTGATCTTGGCATGGGTTGGTTTTGGTCTGCGCAAGCACTGATTTCGACTCCCGCTTGACATCGCTCGACACAAGGCCCGGGAGAATTCTGGGCCTTGTGCGTTTCATGCCAGGCGTGAAGCAAAAGCACTCAGCCATGACATCGATTCCTTCGCACGCGACCCACGCGTTCGATGTTTTCAATGCGCGGGGCCTCAGTGCTGCTCGTGCATTGCCAAAGCATTGAGCAATAACGCGTAGCTTCCGATCGTGGTACCCCGCCAGACCGGATTGCTGGCGAACAAGAGGACATGGCCACGGCCATATCGGGCGTCGACCACGGCGGCGCGACCGGCCATTTCCTTGCCGTGTTCCAATAGTCCTGCGATCAGGAGTTGGTCTTCGTCGCCCCAGCGCACGATGACGCGGGGGCGCATCGCCGGTGGGATGACGTTGGGATTGTTGCGCTCCTGCTCAACATTGAGCGGCAGGGCCTGCCACGGTTTGGCGAAGGGCAGTGCTGGCGGCGCATCGAAGGCACGACCGTCGGGGATGTCCTCATCGTGCACACCCCCGCGCCCGGTCGGGCGTTTGTAGTCCTTGGCACTGGGAAGGCTCTGGTCGCCGCCGGTGAGATTGCTGATCTGGAAGGACAGGCCTTCGGCGCTATACATCGCAAACGGCTGGTCGTAAGCACGCGCGATCGGGCTTTCGGCATCCACGCGCAGCGCCGTCAGCAGGCTGCCGACCACGCGCAACTTGTCCTTCTTGACGACTGAAACACCGGGCGCCATGCCTTGGTCGATGGCCCACACCGCCGTGTCTTCGCTGACCACGAGCAAGCCGCCGTCGGCCACGAATTGCTTGAGATTGGCCAAGCCGCTCGCACCCAAGCCGGGGCGCATGTCGTCGGTTGCGTCGATGCGGCCGAGGTTGGGCGTGAGCGCAGTCTGCTTCCACGGCAGCGGATTGCCGAACATCGGCATGCCATCGACGATCTGGCGCGGATCACTCGTACCCACCGGCGCGAACAGGATCACGTCGTACTTGCGCCCGAGCTTCGCCTCGCGAGCAACATCTTGCGTGCTGATGTAGTCGTACTTCACGCCCAGCCGATCCAGAGCCATGCGCCACCAGCCTTCGGTCTGGGTCGAAAGCCAGGTGTGCATGATCGCGATGCGCGGCATCGTGCCCGTGACGCCCAGTGTGGTCGGCGTGAGTGCGGGTGAATCCAGCGCCGTCACGCGCTGCATCGCGACCTTCAACACGCTGGCATCGGAAACGCGCGTCACGATCACCCCGAAGCTGTCGCCGAGCGACCAGCCGGTGTCGTCGTAGGGTTGCCTTTGTGGATCATCGGGCGCCCAGTACTGGCGATCGAGCAAGGTGTCGGCAATGCGTGAATAGGGTTGATCCATGCGCACGATGTAGCTGCCGGCCGGGAATTGGCGCGGTGCCTGGCGCGGCTGTTCGGGCTCGTGCTTGTGCGGATCGGCGTCCTCGGGTTTTTTCACCCAGGGCTGCGGCACCTGCACGGTGAAGGCCCGTTCGGCACGGTGGATTTCCACATGCTGGGCGGCGAGTGCGCGCAACAGTTCGGCCTGCGCTCCGGCCTTCGCATCGTCGGCCGAAAACACGTAGGCGGCCGGGCCTGCGGCATCGGGTTTCTGGATCGAACGCTTGGCCTTGAGCCAGAAATTGCGCAGCAAGGTTTCACGATTGGCCGCGAAATAATCCAGCGCCGTCAGCAATCCAGTCTGGGTGTAGTTGTTGTTGTTGCGCTGCGACCAGCGCACCTTCGGCAAGGGTGGATTGGGCCGGTACCAAGTGCGTGCGTACTGGTCCGGCGCGAGGATGCGCTCGAGGGTGTCGGCGCCGGCATTGCCGAAGGTTTCGTACAGGCGGCTGATGCCGTTGTGCATCGCTGCAAAGAACATCATGTAGCCGGGACTCCACGTGTCGAAATCGCCATGGGTGAAGACGCCCGGCAGGCCGAGCTTGGTGAGCTGCTCGACGTTGTTCCAGCCCATCTGCTGCCATTCGTTGACGAGGATCGGATCGATCCAGGCGTTATAGGGCCCATCGCCCACGGTGTTGTCGTACAGGAAGGGCACCGATTCGTGCAGATCGTGCAAGACCTGCGCATGCTCGCCGACAAAGGTGTCGAGTACGTTGCGGCTGAGCGCAAGCGTCAGCGCCATCGCATCGCGGTTGTTGTCGTGGGCGACGTAATGGCCCCAATACACCAGCCGCGGATACTGCTTGTCGGGATTGGCCTTGTGCCAGCGATAAAGATCGACCATGCGTTCGCGGCCATCGACTTCGACCACCGGTGTGATCAGCGTGATGACGCGTGAACGGATGCGCTGGATGTAGGGCGCATCATCCACCGCCAAGCGGTAGGCCAGTTCCATCAACGACGTCGGCGCGCCGGTTTCGGTCGAATGCAGGGCGCCGGTGATGTAGTAAACCGGCGTGGTCTGCGCGATCAAGGCATCGGCCTTGGCATCGTCCAGGCCCAGCGTGCGCGGATCGGCCAGTTGCGCGAGGCGCGCGCGATTGGCATCCAGATCGGCCAGCAATTTCTCGTCGGCGATCGCCACCGCGATCATTTCGCGCCCCTCCTCCGACTGCCCGATCGAAAACACGCGCACGCGCGGCGTGGCCGTTTCCAGCAGACGGAAGTAGCGGTGCACATCGGCCGTGTAGGGCAAAAAATCCGGCGCGCCCGCAACGTCGCCGAGCACGGTGGCGGGTGTGGGTACGCTCGCCGAGGCCGGCAGGTAATCGGTGAGCGTGGTATTGAACTGCGGCGCGGTGGTGTATTGGGCGATCTTGGCGCCGTAGGCGGCATCGACGGCCTGTTCAGGCGCGCGTGCAAAGTGCTCCTCGGCCTGTGCATGCGGTAGCAGTCCAGCAAGAACCAGCATCGCACCGATGCCAAATATCCGTGTGACCATTCGCCCTCTCCCTACAACGGATTCAAAGCAAGACGGTAACGGAAAACCGGCCTGCGCGTTGCTGCACTGCGGGCACGATCAAAACCGGGCAGCCGTCATTCAAAACCCACCGTCTTGTCCCTGATCCGGCATGCGCTTGATCTGGAGCAAATTGACCCCGGAGGTGGCTCGCTACACTTCAGCCTTGATCACACACGACAGGAGAGGCCGATGGCCGAGAATGATCTGCAACTGGGTTCACTGCGACGCGTGGCCGCGATGGTCGAAGGCCAGTTGGGCCGCACCCTCGGCCACGATCGGGCCACGGTGTGGAAAATGCTGACCGAATCGGCGTCGTTGGCGCAGTGGCTGGCCCCGGGTCAGATCGAACCACGCGCTGGCGGTGCGGTGAAAATTGATTTTGCCGACAGCGGCACCGTGATTGATTCGACCGTCTTGGCGTGGGAACCCGAGCGTGTGCTGTCGTGGTCGTGGAGCCATGGAGACGAAGCCGCCCGCCCGCTGTGCTTTGCCCTGAGCGATGTGGCCGAGGGCACGCGATTGGATTTGAACGTGCAGATTCCTGCAGGTGAAGATGCAGCCAAGGCTTGCGCCGGCTTCGAAGGCCATCTGGAGATGCTGGCGGCGGCGTTGGAAGGCGTCTCGATCAAGTTTCCCTTTGATGTATTCCTCGCAGCGCGCAAGGCCTACACCGAGCAGCTTCAGGCTTCCGCCTGAAACCGCGCGATTCGCAGATCGGATTGGCCGAGCATGGGCATGCTTCAGGTCTGATCAACGCCATCGAGCGATTGCTCGCATGGCGTGCTGATAATCTTGCACGCTCTGGAATGCGGCGCCCAGTGCGTTCGACGCCGCCGGTTTGAGGTAATGACGATGAGTCCGCAAGACCTGTTGGCAAAGTACGGCCCGCGTGAGGCCATGGACTACGACGTGGTGGTGGTCGGCGCAGGCCCGGCGGGCTTGTCGGCTGCCATTCGTTTGAAGCAGCAGGCCAGCACGGCCGGCAAGGAGATTTCGGTCTGCGTGCTGGAAAAGGGCGCAGAGCCGGGGGCCCACATTCTGTCCGGCGCCATCATCGATCCGCGTGCGCTGGGTGAGCTGATCCCCGACTGGGCCGAACGCGGTGCGCCACTGACGCAAAAGGCGACGCGCGATCATTTTGTGTTTCTGTCTGAAACCGGCGCTCGCGCGACACCCAATTGGCTACTGCCGCAGTGCTTTCACAACGAGGGCAACTACATCGCCTCGCTCGGCATGGTCACGCGCTGGCTGGCGCAACAGGCCGAAGCTCTGGGCGTGGAAATCTTCCCCGGTTTTGCCGCCACCGAAGTGCTGTACGACGGCGGTCGAGTCAAAGGCGTGGCCACCGGCAACAT
>CAUJJS010000113.1 GCA_963205415.1 Pseudomonadota bacterium | reverse complement strand
TCGCCACGCTCTTCGAAAAGTCGCGTGCTGTTGCTGACGTCAGCAAAAACGATGGCAATGGGCTGGGTCTGCGTCATGTGCCTGCATCATAGGTCAATCCGGGGTGTCGCTCCACCGAAACCTGCAGCGACACGGTAGGCGGCGAATGGCGTGGCGGTCACGCCAGTTCCCGTGCCGCCACCACGACGTCCTCATCACCCGGCAGCACCAGAAAGGCCGCGCCGGCCAGTGGCGTGTACGTGTCTGCGCCAACCACGCGCCGCAATGGCAGGTGCCCGAGACCGGCTTCCACCAGCGCGGTGATGACGCCCTCGCCCACGCCGGCGCTGCGCCGCCCCTCGTCCAACACCAGAATGCGCTTGGCACCCGCAGCCTGTTCGGCGATGAAGGCATCGTTCAAGGGCACCAACCAGCGCAGGTCCACGACCCGAACCTGCCAGCCCAGCTCGGCCTCGATCCGGCGCGCGGCGCGCAGCGCCATCGGCACGCCATTGCCGTAGCTGAAGATCACCAGATCCTCGGCCTCGGCCTGATACACCCTGCCCTCGCCCAAGGCCATGGCCTCACCCGGCGCGGGATAGGTAAACAGCCATTGGCCATCGCCAGCCTGATGCAGGTCCTTGCCCATGTAGAGCGCAATCGGTTCGAGGAACAGCGCCACACGCCCATCGACCTGCGCCAAGGCTGCCAAGGTGCGCAGCATGGTCACGGCATCATCGCCACGACTGGGACAACCCACCACGATGCCGGGAATGTCGCGCAAGGCCGTGATCGAATTGTCGTTGTGGAAGTGCCCACCGAAGCCGCGCTGATAACCGAGGCCCGCGATCCGCACCAACATTGGATTGCGATACTGGTTGTTGGAGAAGAACTGCAGGCTGGCCGCTTCGCCACGAATCTGGTCGCAAGCGTTGTGGAAGTAGGCCAGATACTGGATTTCCGGCATCGGCAACATGCCCATGTTGGCGTAGCCTTGGGCCAGCGCCAGGATCATGGTTTCATCCAGCAGGGTGTTGAACACGCGATTGCCACGGAAGGTTTTGAACAGGCCCTTGGTGACGGTATACACGCCGCCCTTCTGCGCCACGTCCTCACCAAACAGCAAGGTCTGTGGGTATTTGCCCATCAACTCGTGCAAGGCTTGGTTGATCTGGATCGCCAGATGTCGCGGTGCTTGTTTCTCCGGCAAAGCCTCCTCACTTCCGTACACGCGCAAGCGTGCATCCTCGAAGTCGCAACGCTCGGCCTCGGCTTTCACCGCGGCCGGCGTATAGGGCGCGAGCGGCGCCACGACCTCGGCCAGCGTCTCGATCTTGGCGCGTCGATCGGCTTCCTCGGCCGCGGCGAAACACCGCACGCGCATGGCTTCGTAGGCCGCCAACAAGCTCTCTTGGGTGAACAGGCCCGCTTCCAGCGCGATGGCCGCCGAACGCAGCAGCGGGTCACCGGCTTCCACCGCCACCAACTCTTCAATGGGACGCCACTCGATCTCGAAATCGGTACCCGCATGACCCATGATGCGGGTGGTTCGCAGGTGCAGAAAGGTCGGCCGACGTGAGCTGCGGCAATGCGCGACCGCACGCTGCACCTGAGCGTAGCCTTCCGCCAGGTCAAGGCCATCGGCGTAGAAATAGTCCAGGTCCTGGCGCTGCGCAAAGTTGCGCGCGATCCAACCGGAAGGCGTTTTCACCGAAATGCCGATGCCATTGTCTTCGCACACGAACAACACCGGTGCCGGCAACTTCTGATAGGCCGTCCAGCCGGCAGCGTTGAAGGCTGTCTGCGCGGTGGCATGGTTGGAGCTGGCATCGCCGAACGAACAGATCGCGATCGAATCGGCCGGCACCGGCAGGGTGTGACCAATGCGCTTGGCTTGTTCGATGGCAATGGCCGTGCCCAGCGCCTTGGGCAGGTGCGAGGCGATGGTCGATGTTTGTGGCAACACCCACAAAGGCTTGGAACCCCAAACCTTGTGCCTCCCACCCGAGGCCGGATCCTCGGCACTGGCGGCAAAACTCAAGGCCGAATCCATCACCGGATCCATGCCGGGCAATTTGCGGAAACGCTCGGCCATGAAACCGCCGGAACGGTAGTGCAGGAAGGCCGGATCGGTGTGGCGCGTGGCCCGCGCCACCATCGCATTGCCTTCGTGGCCGCTGGAGCCGATGGTGTAGAACACCTTGTTGCGAACCCGCAGCACGCGCGCCATCAAGTCCAGATGGCGCGATACCAATTGTGATTCGAACAGGTCGAGAAAGTCCGTCACCGTGCAGGCGCTGCCGGGCAGCACCGGCGCATTCGGGCCATTCGCGGGATGAACCTCACCTCGCCACTCGCGTACAAACTCGATGAAGTTTTGATCACAGATCTCGGCGCGGTTGAGGCCGCGCTGGCGGGCGGGAATCGAAGGGGTGGACATGGTGGATCCTGAAAAGGGGTGGGCGCAGAACGGCAGGTCAGTGCCGCGCGCGGAAACCCGGCATTTTAGCCCTTCGCGCCCACCTGCCGCTGCAAACACGGCACGCAAACGCCACCCAAAGTCAGGCTGGCGTCAGCCCTGCTCGATCAAGTCCAACACCCGATAACGACCGGGTGGACGCCCCACGATTCGGCTGGCGCAATGCAAGGCGCCGCGCGCGAAGATGTCGCGGTTGGTGGCGCGATGGGTCAGCTCAATGCGCTCGCCGACGCCGGTGAACTGCACCAGATGCTCGCCCACGATGTCGCCCGCGCGCAGGCTGGCGTAGTGCGGCTCCGGCCCGCCGCCGCGAGTCACCGCCTGTCCCAACGCCAGCGCAGTGCCCGATGGCGCATCTTTTTTGTGGATGTGATGACTCTCCACGATGTCGCGCTGCCACGCCGGCAAAGCGCGCGCGGCGCGCTCGACCAGATCCCCCAGTACCGCGACACCCAGACTGAAATTGGCGGCCCACAGCACCGGAATACGGGCGACCGCGGCTTCGAGGCCTGAACCTTGGGCCGCGCTCAAGCCCGTGGTGCCACTCACCAAGGCCGCACCGCGAACAAGGCACAGTTCAAGCACCGCATCAAAGGCTTCGGGCAGGCTGAAATCGATGCAGACATCGAACGCGGGCACGTGATCGAGTTCGGCTGCCGTAAAGCCTTCGACGCCTTCGATCACCGGCGCCTGCCGCCCTGCCACCGCAGCAAGCAAGTGCAAGTCGGGAAATTCACCACGCATGCGCACCAGCGCCTGCCCCATGCGACCAGATGCGCCGTGGATCAGCAGTCGGGAATTTTTGGCCACCGTTTACGCCTTCACTGAGCGGAGGCGCAAGCCTGATTCAAGTACCCCACGCGGTCAATGCGGAAGGCCGCAGAGGCCTTGTTTCAAGGCTTTGCTGTATTCGGAGCACACACGCGCCGCACCGATTCAATCGCCACTTGCTCGTCCAGCAGTTGCCCACGCATCGGCCCCAAGTCCATGCCCTGGGATTTGCCCGTGGCTGCACGTTGGATGGCATCCAGTTGTGTCATGCCCTCACGCACTTGCCCGAACACGGCAAAACCCTGTCCATCCGGATTGCGCTTGCCGCCGAAATCCAGCTCGGGATTGTCTTGGATGCTGATGAAAAACTCGGAGGTTGCTGAGCCCGGTGCGGCTCGCGCCATCGAGATCGCACCGCGACGATGCAACAAGCCCGAACTCGCCGTGGTTTCGTGTGCCACCGGCGCGAAGGTCTGCATGGCGCGGCCATCGACCAGCTCATGACCGTACTGACCGCCCTGC
>CAUJJS010000112.1 GCA_963205415.1 Pseudomonadota bacterium | reverse complement strand
ACGACCGAAATGCTGCAGGAATTCAGAATCCGGATCGAGCACCAACACGCCATCGCCACTCTCGAACGACGCGCGATAGGCTTCCAAGCTTCGCTGGAAACCATAGAACTCGGCATCGCGGTTGTAGGCTGCGGCATAGATATCCGTGGCCTTGGCATCGCCCTCGCCTCGCACACGCTGCGCATCACGCTCGGCCTCGGCCAAGATGACCTGACGCTCACGATCGGCGTTGGCGCGAATGGCCTCAGCCGCCTCCACGCCTTCGGAACGCAGCTCGTTGGCGACCCGTGAGCGCTCGGCGCGCATGCGGTTGTAAACGGACTCGGATACCTCTTCAGGCAGGTCGATGCGCTTGATCCGCACATCCACCACGGTGACGCCCAGATTCTTGGCGCCCTCGTTGGCGGTACGCACCAAGGCCTCGGTCATCTTGCTGCGCGCATCGGAAACCGTTTCCTGCAAGGTGCGCTGGTTGATCTGGTTGCGCAGGGCTTCCTTGATGATGGGATGCAGGCGTTGCATGGCCTGCACCTCATCGCCCGACGTGGTTGTGTAATAGCGATCCACTTCGCTGATGCGCCACTTCGCGAAAAAGTCGACGCTGACGTCCTTTTTCTCGGACGTGAGATAGCGCTCCGGCTGCGAATCCAGCGTCATGATGCGGCTGTCGAAGATGCGCACATCCTGGATCAAGGGAATCTTGATGTGCACGCCTGGGCCCACATCGGTACGCACGATGCGCCCCAACTGAAACACCACACCCACCTGCGATTCGCGCACGACGAATACCGTACCTGTGAGCAGCAAGGCCAGCGCCACAAGAACTGCAATTACCAAGTTTTTCATTGACTTGAACCCTCGCGTGGGTTGCGTGTGGCGGTACGCACAGCGCTACGGGAGCGATCGGACGATGGCTCCTGCGGAACACCGGTCTGCATCGCCGGCAAACGCTCGGTAAAGGTGGAATTCGAATTGGACGATGCCGCGCCGGAGCCACCTCCGGAGAGTTTGTCCAAGGGCAAATAGATCACGTTGTTGCCATTGCGATTGGCCAGCACCACCTTGGGATTGTGCGCCAGCACATCCTGCATGGTTTCCAAGTACAGGCGCTTGCGGGTGACTTCCGGCGCCTTGCGATACTCATCCACCATCAGGGTGAAGCGATCGGCATCACCTTCGGCGTGCGCAATGACGCTGGCTTTGTAGGCTTCGGCTTCGGCCTTGATTCGTGCCGCCGCGCCGCGTGCTTCGGGTACCTGCTTGCTGGCGTAGCCCAAGGCATCGTTCTCGAAACGTTGTTTGTCCTCACGCGCGATGATGGCGTCGTCGAAAGCGTCTTTCACTTCCTGTGGCGGACGCGCGTTCTGCAAATTGAACTCGCTGACCGTTAGCCCTGTGCGGTATTGATCCAGAGCTGCCTGCAGGCGTTCGCTGGCCTGCGAAGCCAATTCGGCGCGCTGACCGGAAAGGATGGTGTCCATCACGCTGTTGCCCATCACTTCGCGCACCGCGCTTTCCGCCGCCTGTTGCAAGGTTTCGTCTGGATCACGGGTGCCAAACAAATACAGGACCGGATCAGACACTTGATATTGCACGTTGAAATCCACCAGCACGATGTTTTCATCGCGGGTGAGCATGCGTACCTGATCGGACACATTGCGCACCTGGGTGGCATCGACCTTGATGACGCTTTCGAACGGACGCGGCAGCTTGAAACCGGGGCCCGGCGTGAGTAGGCGGTCGTACTTGCCAAAGCGCAACACCACGCCGCGCTGCCGTTCGTCGATCAGCGTCCAAGAATCAAATACCAACCAGATCATCAGCGCTGCCAGAATGATCAGGCCGAGTGACGGGCCGCCACTGCCACCACCGGCTCCGCGCCCGGAACCGGATTGGCCGTTGTCTCCACCGAATACGCGGCCCAGGCTGGACTTGAGCCGTTCGAGGAAAGCATCCACATCGGCGCCCTGCCCTCTGTTGCCTTGATTGCCGGAACCCTTGGATCCCTTGTCGTTGCCGTCGCCAGGCTCATTCCAGGCCATGCAAAACTCCCGAGTTGACCGCCTCATCGTGCCTCAAAGCCCGCAAAGGCTGTTGAAATGACGCGAGGGTGTCGTTGATTGAACAATGAATTGTAAGTAGCCGCACTAGCGAGCGGCAAGCAATTGGCCGCGCAGCGCCACGCTGTCTGAATCCGCGCCTGCCAGAACCTGATGCGCCAGTGCCAAGGGCATGTCGAGGTCGATCTGCCAGCCCTCATCGTCGCTGCGCTCGGCGCACACCGCACCCACTTCGAACAGACGCGCACGCAAACGTCCAGCCATCGGCGACAGCCGCACGCTGGCGCGCACACGTTCACCCGGAAGTCGCGACGAAATGGCCGACCGCAAGGTCTCCAGACCGGCGCCGGTACGTGCCGACACCCAGGCACGCGCCGCGGCCCCATCCTCGGCTAGATCAAGGCGGGCACTGGACTCACTCACGCGGTCGATCTTGTTGAAGACCAACAACTGCGGAATGTCGCCGGCGCCAATGTCGGCCAGCACCGCATCGACCTGCCCAATTCGCTCATCACACAAAGGATCGGATGCGTCGACAACGTGCAACAACAAATCCGCATCGCGCGCTTCCGACAAGGTGGACCGGAACGCGGCCACCAAGTCGTGCGGCAAATCGCGCACGAAACCCACGGTATCCGACACCACGACATCACCACACGGCAAACCCTTGAGTTTGCGCACGGTGGGATCGAGCGTGGCGAAGAGCTGATCCGCCTCGTAGGCATCGGCGCCGGTCAAGGCATTGAACAAGGTGGACTTGCCGGCATTGGTGTACCCCACCAACGCCACCCGCGCCACGCCATTGCGCAAACGCGAGCGTCGCATTTGCGACCGCTGCACTTCGACCTTGGCCAAACGCGCCTTGAGCGCATCCACCCGTGCCGCGAGCAAGCGCCGGTCGGTTTCAAGCTGGGTTTCACCCGGACCACGCAAGCCGATGGCGCCACCCGCCTGACGTTCCAGATGCGTCCAGCCACGCACCAAGCGCGTGGCCATGTGCTTCAACTGCGCCAGTTCCACTTGCAATTTGCCCTCGTGCGAACGGGCGCGCTGGGCGAAAATGTCGAGAATCAGTCCGGTGCGATCCACCACGCGCCGCTTCATGGCACGCTCCAGATTGCGCTCCTGAACCGGCGACAGGGTGTGATTGACCAGAATCAGGTCCGCCTGATGGGTCTCTGCTGCCAGCAAGGCCTCGTCCAGCTTGCCACTGCCGATGAAGGTGGCGGGATTGATCTTGTCAATGCGCGCGGTGAGCTTGGCGACCACCGTCGCGCCAGCGGAGCGGGCCAGTTCTGCAAATTCCTGAAGCAAGTCTTCTGCGTGAGCGCCCGAATCGAGCGGTTGAATCAACAGGGCACGTTCACCCTTGCGTGAGCGTTCAAACATCAGTCGGTGGAACCCTCTTCGTCGTCATCAGCGCCCGTGGCGATGCGCACATTGCGCGCTGGCACCACGGTGGAAATGGCATGTTTGTAAACCATCTGGCTGACCGTATTGCGCAACAGGACCACGAATTGGTCGAAGGACTCGACCGTACCCTGCAGTTTGATGCCGTTGACCAGATAGATCGAAACCGGAACGCGTTCGCGTCGCAACGCGTTGAGGAAGGGGTCTTGCAGCGATTGACCTTTGGACATGACGGCGAACTCCTGAATTCTTGTGATGTGTTGTTATGCGGCAGCGGGTGCCGATGGCGTCATGCGTCACATCCCCAAATGGGGTGCCGCGCAAGACAATCCAAGTGCATGGTACACCGCGATTGGGCGTGGGTCAGTGATCAAAGAACCGCTTGCAGACCTTTTGTGCTCCGGCGCACGCCAATCGAGCGCCGGCTGATGCAAACACGCTCATGATCGATCATTGGGCTCGGTTGAGCCATCTCGGCGCGGAAAAGACACTCCCCCTCATCGACACCACCCTTTGCAACGCATCCTGACCTTGGTTTGGTTTCGGCCTTGAAATGGTCCAGTTTCATGGATCGACCTCAGCACCGGACGTGCGGGGATGGGCATTAGGCGCCGGACCGCCCCGATTGTTGCGGGACTTGTATGGCTATGCGCGCCTGCGGCATGATGCGCGGGTGGCGACAGCGGTGTCCGGAACGATCTGGCCGGGTATTGGCCAATTGCGAAGCTCCGTAGCCTTCCATCAACCCAGGCTCCTGTCCTCAGGGGGGCACAGCCGAATCAACGAGTACTGATGATCGAATTCGGCCATCTAACGCATGTGGGTCTGCGGCGCGAGCACAACGAGGACACCTATTACGGTGACTCCGAGCTTGGCCTGTGGCTGGTTGCCGATGGCATGGGTGG
>CAUJJS010000111.1 GCA_963205415.1 Pseudomonadota bacterium | reverse complement strand
TCTCCCTCCTTGTTGTTGTTTGCTCGTCACCCGCTTGGGGTGGGGCGCTGGCCCCCCCCCCCCCCCCCCCCCCGCCCTCAGTCACGCAGCAGGCGCGCGATGCTGGCGGCCGCATCGCGCCCCTCCTGCACCGCCGTCACCACCAGATCGGCGCCACGTACCCCATCACCACCGGCAAAGATCTTGGGGTGGGCGGTTTGATAGGCCAAGCGCGCCGGCCCTCGTTGCACCCCATAGCGGGCACGCGGAGCCACGCGAATGCGACCATTGGCTTCCGCCTCGATGCCGTGTGCCGCCAACCAGTCCGGCGGCTCCGGCTGGAAGCCAAAGGCAATGATGACCACATCGGCTTCGATGTCCTGCTCGCTGCCCGGCACCGCCTCGATGCCGCGACGACCCCGCCCATCGGCTTCGCCCAAACGCGTTTCGACCACGCGCACGGCACGCACCGAATCCTCGCCGAGCAAGGCCAGCGGCTGACGGTTGAACAGGAACTGCACGCCTTCTTCGCGCGCATTGGCCACTTCCCGCACCGAACCGGGCATCGCGGACTCATCACGGCGATAGAGGCAGTGCACGCTCTTGGCGCCCAGTCGAACCGCGCTGCGCATGCAGTCCATGCCGGTGTCGCCACCGCCCAAGACCACGACGCGCTTGCCGCGCAGATCGGGAAGGTTGACGTGGTCTTCCCAGCCGGCGATGGGTCGGCCGACAGGATCATCGCCACTGACGATGCGGCCGTTCTGCACCAGAAAGGGCAGGGCCGGCAAGACATTGGCCAAGTCCTGACCGGGCAGGCGACCATCGGTGTAACGGTAGCTGCCGATGCCGAGGAACACCGCGTCGAAGGCATCCAGCAAGGATTGCAGGGAGACATCGCGCCCCACTTCCACCCCGAGGCGGAACTGCACGCCCATGCCATCGAGCACTTCGCGGCGCTTGGCCAAGACCTCACGATCGAGCTTGAAGGTGGGAATGCCGAACTGCAGCAGGCCGCCGATCTTTTCGTAGCGATCGAACACCACGGCCTTGATACCAGCGCGCACCAGCCGATCGGCACAGGCCAGGCCCGCCGGCCCTGCACCCACCACGGCCACGCGCTTGCCGGTGGCCGGCGCGGTGCTCAGATCGGGTCGCCAGCCTTGGGCGAATGCGGCATCGGTGATGTATTTTTCCACCGCGCCGATGGTGACCGCGCCAAAGCCATCGTCCAGCGTGCACGCACCTTCACAGAGGCGATCCTGCGGGCACACCCGGCCGCAAATTTCCGGCAAGGGATTGGTCTCATGGCAGAGCGTCGCCGCTTCGACCACACGCCCTTCTCGCGCCAGTTCCAGCCACTGTGGAATGCGGTTGGTCAGCGGGCATCCGGTGGTGCAATACGGATTTCCGCAGTCCAGACAACGGCTGGCCTGCTGCTTGGCTTCCTCGGTGGCGAAGCGACCGTACAACTCGCTCCAATCGCCCTCGCGCCGCAACTCCAAGGGCACGCGCTTGGGCATGCTGCGCTCGCGGTCGATGAACTCGAACAATGGCTTCTTGCTCATGCGGCGCGCCTCAGGTCATCGGCCAAGGATTCAAGGCTGGCGGCCTTGGGTTTGACCAGCCAGAACTTGCCGAGGAAGTCGCGGAAGTCGGTCAGGATCCGGCGTGCGTAGGCACTGCCGGTCAGGGCCAAGTGCGCTTCGAGCAGATCGGTGAGATGCGAGCGGTGGGCAGCGAAGCCTTCGCTGTTGATGCGTAACAGGTCGATCAGTTCGTGGTTGTAGCGATCCACGAAATCACGATCCAGGTCCAGCACATAGGCCATGCCGCCCGTGAATCCGGCACCGAAATTGAGGCCGGTGCGGCCGAGCACTGCCACCACGCCGCCGGTCATGTATTCGCAGCAGTGATCGCCCACACCTTCCACCACCGCCACCGCGCCGGAGTTGCGCACCCCGAAGCGTTCGCCGGCCTGACCGGCGGCATACAACTCGCCGCCCGTGGCCCCGTACAGGCAGGTGTTGCCGATGATCGGCGTGTCCTTGGCCACGAAGTGCGAGTCGCGTGGCGGACGCACCACGATGCGGCCACCGGCCATGCCCTTGCCGACATAATCGTTGGCTTCGCCCTCCAGACTCAGGCGCAAACCGCTGGCGAGGAAGGCGCCGAAACTCTGTCCGGCGGTGCCGGTGAAATGCAGGTCGATGGGCGCATCCTTCATGCCGTGATCACCATGCAGACGGGCTATGCGACCGGATAGCCGCGCACCGATGCTGCGATCGGTATTGGTGATGGCAAACGCGTAACGACCACCGAGCGCGTGGGTCAGCACCAGATCCAATTCACGGTCCAGTCGCGCAACCAAGCCATCGGGTGCCGCACGCACCGCGGGCGCACCGCAGTGGCCGCCATGCACCAAACCCTGATCGGCGAGAAGACGCGAGAGATCGACGGCCTCGCCCGTGGCCTCACGCGCATCCAGTTGGCGCAAGAGATCGCTGCGCCCGACGATTTCGCCCAAGCTGCGGGCGCCCAATTGTGCAAGATAAGCACGCACTTCCTCGGCCATGCCACGGAAGTAGTTTTCCACCCGCTCGGGCAAGCCGGTGAAATGTTCGGCGCGCAAGCGTTCGTCCTGAGTGGCAATACCGGTGGCACAGTTGTTGAGGTGGCAGATGCGCAGGAACTTGCAGCCCAGCGCGATCATCGGGCCGGTGCCGAAGCCAAAGCTTTCTGCACCCAAGAGCGCGGCCTTGACCACGTCCAGCCCCGACTTCAATCCGCCATCGGTCTGCACGATCACGCGCTCGCGCAGCCCATTGGCCACCAAGGCTTGCCGGGCTTCCGACAAACCCAGTTCCCACGGCACGCCGGCGTAACGGATCGAGGAAATCGGGCTGGCGCCGGTGCCGCCATCGTGGCCGGACATGGTGATCAAATCGGCGCCGGCCTTGACCACGCCGGTGGCAATGGTGCCCACACCCGCGTGGCTGACCAACTTCACCGAGATCAAGGCCTCGGGATTGACCTGCTTGAGGTCGTGGATGAGCTGGGCGAGATCTTCGATCGAATAGATGTCGTGGTGCGGCGGCGGTGAAATCAGGCCGATGCCAGGCCGCGCGTGGCGCAGGCGCGCGATCAGGGCATTGACCTTGTGGCCGGGCAACTGCCCGCCTTCGCCGGGCTTGGCGCCCTGCGCCATCTTGATCTGCAGGACTTCGGCATTGACCAGATACTCGGGCGTGACGCCAAAGCGGCCCGAAGCAATCTGTTTGATCTTGGAGACCTTCTCGCTGCGGTAGCGCGCCGGATCTTCGCCGCCTTCGCCGCTGTTGCTGCGCCCACCCAGACGATTCATC
>CAUJJS010000110.1 GCA_963205415.1 Pseudomonadota bacterium | reverse complement strand
GTTGTCTGATGTCGGACACACCCATCGAACCAAAGTACATCAAGGAGGAGGGCAAGGCTGGTCGCATGGGGGTCCGTTTGATGGCTATCGTGGCAGAGGGCGTTCGCGGCCGGGTATATCTCGCGCCAACAGAAGCGCATGAAGCAGTTGCAGCGGCAGTACAGCCTGAGTGGAGACCAGAAACTCCATTGCCTGACGACCCGCGCAACTTCTGGACATTGAACTACGGGCTAAGCAAGTTCAGTGACCTCTTCACCCCGCGCCAGCTCACCGCCCTAACCGCTTTCTCCGGCTTGGTGGAGGAGGCCATTTCTCGCTGCCGACAGGACGCGCTGGCAGCCGGCATGGTCAATGACGGGCTCGGATTGAATGCGGGCGGTAGAGGTGCGTGTGCTTACGCAGAAGCGGTGGGAGTTTACCTTTCCTTCCTTGTTAGCAAGCTTGCTGACAAGGGCTCGAGTCTTTGCACATGGGATTGTGGACCGGCCTCTAATAGAACCGCATCGGGACGCTCTGCGAGGGTCGCGACTGTCCGGGTTACCTTCGGAAGGCAATCACTTCCGATGACTTGGGATTTCGCTGAGGTGAACGTCTTCAGCGAGTCTGTCGGCGGAATCGAGACTGTTCTCAAGACGCTCGTAGTTCCGCTTGAGCAGTTTCCGGTCTTGGCGGCGCATGGGACCGCTTTGCAACAGGATGCTCAGTCGCAGCCCATAAGCACGAACAAAATCGTGTCAACAGATCCACCTTACTACGACAACATCGGCTATGCCGACCTGTCCGACTTTTTCTACGTCTGGCTCCGCAAGAGTCTGAAACCGATCTTTCCGAATCTGTACGCCACCCTCGCCGTGCCCAAGGCCCAGGAACTGGTGGCCACGCCTTATCGCCACGGTAGCAGCGAAAGGGCCGAAGCCTTCTTCCTAAGCGGCATGACGCAGGCCATGCATAACTTGGCGGAGCAGGCGCATCCAGCATTTCCGGTGACCATCTACTACGCCTTCAAGCAGAGCGAGACGAAAGGCGAAGCGGGGACCTCCAGCACGGGATGGGAGACATTCCTAGAGGCCGTCATTAAGGCAGGCTTCGCCCTAACTGGTACTTGGCCGATGCGCACAGAGCGCGGTGCGCGATCTATTGGTATTGGCACGAACGCGCTGGCATCCAGCATCATCCTCGTCTGCCGCCAACGCGCCAAAGACGCCGCAACAATCAGCCGCCGCGAGTTCATCCGAGAGCTGAACGCTGCGCTGCCCGACGCTTTGGACGAAATGACCCGCGGCGGCGTGAACTCGCCGGTCGCGCCGGTGGACCTGTCGCAGGCCATCATCGGCCCTGGCATGGCGATCTTCAGCCAGTACGCCGCGGTGTTGGAAGCCGACGGCACGCCGATGCGCGTGAAGGCGGCGCTGCAGTTGATCAACCGCTTCCTCGCCGAAGAAGACTTCGACCACGACACGCAGTTTTGCCTGCACTGGTTCGAGCAGCAGGGGTGGGCGACCGGCAAGTTCGGCGAGGCCGATGTGCTGGCCCGCGCCAAGGGCACGAGCGTCGAAGGGCTCAAGGCCACTGGGGTGGTGGCCTCGGGCAAGGGTGATCTGCGCCTGTTGCGCTCCGCCGAACTGCCGGGTGACTGGTCGCCCGAGACGGATGCGCGGCTGCCGGTGTGGGAGGCGCTGCACCACCTGATCCGCGCGCTGAATCAAGGCGGTGAATCGGCAGCCGGGGCCCTGCTGGCCCGCATGCCGGCTCGCGCGGAGCCGATTCGCGCCTTGGCCTATCGGCTCTACACGCTGTGCGAGCGCAAGGGATGGGCCGACGACGCCCGCGCCTACAACGAACTCGTCACCGCCTGGAGCGGCATCGAACAAGCCGCTGGCGAAGCTGGCGTGGTCGGCGCGCAAGCCCAACTGGATATCTGATCGAGGGAACCACCATGGCTTTGAAACCCTGGCGCGAGATCGCCGCACCGCACGAGGACGTGCTCAAGGGCACGTTCCAGCAGGCCGAGTTCGCGGCCGACCTGTCGCGTGTGCACGCCGGCACCGCGACCGCCGAGTACCAGAACCCGGCGCTGTTCTTCCAGCGCACCTTCATTACCGAGGGCATGCGGCTGCTGCTGGACTCGGTGGTGCGGCGCCTCGCCGGCAAGGGCGGTGACCCGGTGATCCAACTGCAGACGGCGTTCGGCGGTGGCAAGACGCACACGATGCTGGCGGTCTACCACCTCGCCAAGGGCGAGGCGCCGGCCAGCGACCTGCAGGGCGTGGGCGAGATCCTGAGCGCGGCGCAGGTTGTGGAACTGCCGCGCGCCCGCGTGGCAGTGCTCGACGGCAACAAGTCAGCACCGAATCAACCCATCAAGCGCGATGGGCAGCCGGTGCGCACGCTGTGGGGCGACCTGGCGTGGCAGCTGGGCGGCGCGGAAGGCTACGCCCTAGTGGCCGATGCCGACACTTCGGGCACCTCGCCCGGCAAGGCGGTGCTGGAGACGCTGCTGGCGCGGTGTGCACCGTGCGTGATTCTGATCGACGAGCTGGTGGCGTATGTGCGCCAGTTCGAGGAAGGCAAAGCCCTCACCGGCGGCACATTCGATTCCAACCTGTCGTTCGTGCAGGCGCTGACCGAGGCACTGAAGGCCGTGCCGACCGCGGTTCTGCTGGCGTCGCTGCCCGAGTCGGACAAAGAGGCCGGCAGCCAGCGCGGCGTGAAGGCACTGGAGGCGCTGGCACATTACTTTGGCCGTGTGCAGGCGCTGTGGAAGCCGGTGGCCACCGAAGAGGCGTTCGAGATCGTGCGCCGGCGGCTGTTCGCCTCGATCAACGACAAATTGGCGATGGAATCGGTATGCCGCGCCTTCGCCGACTTCTACACCGCCAACCGCGACGACTTCCCGCAGGAGACGCAGGAGAGCCGCTACTTCGAGCGGCTGGTACATGCCTACCCGATCCACCCCGAGGTGTTCGACCGGCTTTACGAAGACTGGTCCACGCTAGACAACTTCCAGCGCACCCGGGGCGTGCTGAAGATGATGGCCAAGGTGATCCACCGCCTTTGGAAGGACGGCAACAACGACCCGCTGATCATGCCGGGCAGCCTGCCGCTTTACGACGCCGACGTGCGCAACGAGGTCATCTACTACCTGCCGCAAGGCTGGGACCCCGTGATCGAGCGTGATGTGGACGGAGAGCGCGCCGAGACCACCGAGATCGAGAACAAGGACACCCGCTTTGGCAGCGTGCAGGCCTGCCGCCGTTCGGCGCGCGCGGTGTTCCTGGGAAGCGCGCCCAGCACCACGAACCAGCTGGTGCGGGGCCTGGAGTTGGAGCGTGTGATCCTCGGCGTCATCCTGCCTGGCCAGCAGATCGGGCTGTTCAAGGACGCGCTGCGCCGCCTTGGAGACCGGCTGCACTACCTAAACCACGCCAACAACCGGTTCTGGCTCGACACGCGGCCCAACCTGCGGCGCGAGATGGAGGAGCGCAAGCGCCGCTTCCAGGACAAGGAAGACGTGTTCCCGACCGTCCGCGAGCGCGTCCAGCGCGGCTTCGCCAGCGGCGTGTTCGGCGGCATCCACGTCTTCACCGACAGCGGCGACGTGCCCGACGACTGGGCGCTGCGCCTGGTGGTGCTTCCGCCCGACGCCGCCTTCAGCAAGAGCGGCCAGAGCCTGGCCATCGAGCGCGCAACTGAGATCCTGAAGAAGCGCGGCGACCAGCCCCGCTTCAAGCAGAACCGGTTGATCTTCTTGGCCGCCGACTACGACAGCGTGAGCCGGTTGAAGGATCACGTGCGCTCGTTCCTGGCGTGGCGCAGCATCGTGGCCGACTACAAGGACAACCGCATCGTCCTCGACAACCTGATGGCCAA
>CAUJJS010000109.1 GCA_963205415.1 Pseudomonadota bacterium | reverse complement strand
GGTGGCATCAAGCAGCGCGGCGGACGCCGGGTCCTGCAAGTTCGTCAGCAAAGACAACAAACCCAGACTTTCGAACACCGCCAACCAGCCGCCCAACGAAACCTCGACCGCGCCACCTTCCATGCGCTTGAGCGTAGCCAGACTGATGCGCGCGCGCTCGGCCAGCCCCTGCTGCGTCCATGAGCGCGCCAGCCGGGCTTGCAGAATGAGGGCGCCCAGATGGGCTGCGGTCTTGGTAGCCGCAGGGGTGGCGAAGTTAGATTCTTTCCGACGCATAGCTCATATGTGATTCGTTATTCATGTATCGGCTTATATAAGAGCTTTGTACACCCGGCAAAAGTAGCAGGTCAACCACAGTTAACTCACACGCTGACAATGGGCTGGTGTGCGTGGAGCCGCTCCCCCTCTTCAGCTCATCGAGCATGCCGCCACGCACATGCACGTATCAAATTTCGCGCCCCGAGAACAGGCGCCCGGTTTGACCCACACGGCATCGCGTGGCTAAATCGATGGGTAGCCAAGCTGGCAAGGCCGATGACCGTAACCGGATCGCGCGACGACATCACCCGAGTTTCCGGATCGCCCGGCACCGGATCGAACATGGATTCCAGCACCCGAATAGGACCGTGGCGCATTCTGCGCCGCATCGGCAGCGGCGGCATGGGCGATGTGTTTCTGGCTGAACGCGCTGATGGGGCCTTTCAACAACAGGTTGCATTGAAGTTGTTGCTCAATCGTGGCTCGGTTGATGCGCTGTCGCGCTTTGCCATCGAGCGTCAGGCGCTGGCCAGGCTCGAACATCCCAACATCGCACGCCTGATCGATGGCGGCGAAGGTCCGGATGGGCGGCCGTATCTGGCGATGGAATTCGTCGATGGCGTGCCCTTGGATGTGTATCTGGTCGACCGCCCGATCGAGCAGGTTCTGGAGGTGATGCGGCAGGTCTGCGATGCCGTGGCGTACGCGCATGGACAACTGATCCTGCATCGTGATCTCAAGCCGGGAAACATCCTCGTGGACCGCGACGGGCGGCCACGCTTGCTGGATTTCGGCATCGCCAAGCTGCTGGAAAGCCCGCAGGCGAGCGAGGGCACGATCCACCGAGAGATCGTATACACGCCCCAGTACGCCAGCCCCGAACAGGTGCTCGACCAAGCCATCGGCATTCCCAGTGATGTGTATTCGCTTGGTGTGATCCTGTACCGCCTGCTGAGCGGCATGAAACCGTATGAAGTCGAAACCGGAGTCACCGCGCACAAGCTGATGACGCTCATGGAATCGCTGAAGGTCACGCCACCGAGTCGGGCGGTGGCCGGCAACACCCACCTCGGCGCAAGCGAGCGGCGGCATCGCGCGCGACGGCTGGCGGGTGATCTGGATACCGTGGTGTTGACGGCCATGCATCGCGATCCGGCGCGTCGCTACGGCAGCGTCGATGCCTTGAGCGATGACTTGGCACGGGTGGTACAGCACTTGCCGATCCGTGCACGACCGGATTCGCTGGCCTATCGCGCGCGTCTGTTCGTGCGACGCAACCGGATCGCAGTCATTGCTGGCGTGCTGCTGTTTCTGGCCTTGCTGGGCGGTTTGATGAGCAGCGTGTGGCAGGCCAACATCGCACGCGAGCAACGCGGCCGCGCCGAGGCGCGCTTCAACGATGTGCGGGAACTGGCGCGTTCATTGTTGTTCGATGTCCATGACGCCATCGCCAAGTTACCCGGCTCCACCGCAGCGCGCAGCGTGCTGGTGCAGAAGGCTCAGGCCTATCTGGAGCGACTGGATCAGGATGGCGAGGCCCCTCTCGCACTCAAGCGTGAGATCGCCGAAGCTTGGCTGCGCATTGGTGATGTCCAGGGCAAGCCCGGCCAAGCCAACCTCGGCGAGACCGTCGCCGCCCTGCAAAGCTACGACCGTGCCGACGCCGCACTCGCGCCCGTGCTGATGGCATCACCTGACAACGAAAAAGCCCTTTTGACCCGCGCCCACATCGCCAACAGTCGCGCCGCCACCACGTTCTTCGGCAGCGACATGCAGCGTGCCAATCAGGAATACCAGCGCGCCCAAGCCATCCTTGAACCTTTGGCCACACGCGGTGTACGCGGCGCCACGCAGGCTCTGTTGGTCACCCTCACTGGCTTGGGTGACGTGGCGTACTGGACCGATCAATACAGCACCGCGATCGCACACTATCGCGCTGCCATCGCCTTGTTTCCGAAACTGGATGACGTTCCGCAGCGTGTTCGAGACCTCAATCGCGCCAATCTGGAAACCCGCTTGGGCGATGTGATGGCGTGGAACGGCGACTTGAAGGCATCCCGTAACGTGTTCAAGAACGTGTTGGATGAACTCGGCGCATTGCGCGAAAGCGCACCGCACGATGGGCAAGTGTTGGGCGCGCTCGCCTTGGCGTGGATCAAACTGGGTGACAGCTTCGAGGAGGATTCGCCAACGCAGCAGTTGGACGCCTATCAACGTGCCTTGCCGATCTATCAGGAACTGGCCGATCTGGATCATGCCGACGTTTCTGCACAGCGCAGCCTCGCACTCAGCCTGAGCAAGCTCGGCAATGCCCTGATGGCCAATCATCGTTACGCCGAGGCGGGCGAAAAGCTTGATGCCGCGCTGGCGTCGATGCGTACGATTTCCGCCAGTGACCCGGCCAATCTGGAATACCTGCGCGGCGTGGGAAACATGCTGTATTACCAAGCCCTGCTGCAGATACAGCAAGGCCATCCGGACAGCGCCGTGCCACTGGTGGAAGAAATGTTGGCAAACCGGCGCAAGGCCTCGGCCACGGCACCGGACTCATCGATGTATCAACGCGACGTCGCTAT
>CAUJJS010000108.1 GCA_963205415.1 Pseudomonadota bacterium | reverse complement strand
TTGCGGATCTCCGTGCGCATGGCGGTTGCTCCGCCAGAAGCGCGTATTTATAGTTTCATCTGAAACCATATGCAATGCGCAGCGCACCATGCCCAAGTCACTTGCCCTCGACTTCGACCGATTTCTCCCCTACCGGCTTTCGGTGCTGGCCAATACCGTGAGCCAGGACATCGCGACCGAGTACGAACAACGCTTCGGCCTATCGGTGACGCAATGGCGGGTGATGGCCGCGCTCGGGCGGCACGAGGACTTGGCGGCACGCGACGTCGCCAGGCACGCAGCGATGGACAAGGTGGCCATCAGCCGTGCCGTGGCCGGTCTGGTGGAGCGCAAGCTGGTGTCGCGCAAAGTCGCAACACACGATCGTCGCGAGTCCAGGCTTCGCCTGAGTGCCGCCGGGCGTCGCATCCACGATCAGATCGTGCCCTTGGCGCTCGAACACGAGCGCCGCCTGCTGCAGCGCTTGAATGCCGATGAACAAGCCTGGTTGCTGCGCATTCTCGATGCTCTGGCGCCTTCGCCTGAGACTGCACTGGACTGACCGCCTCGGCGCGCGCCGTGCTCAATAACGATCGTCGAGCGCAAAGATCGGCTTGCGATCCTTCCACTTGCCTTCGGTGAAATCGGGGAAGGCGAGGGTCTTGTAGTCCTCGGCGATCGACTGCTCGGACAAGGGTGTGATCGCACTCCAGGCCACCGCGTCGTAGATGTCGATCGGCATCGGATCACCGGCCTTCAAGGCCTCGATGAAGGCATGCACCACAAACCAGTCCATGCCGCCGTGACCGGCACCGGCGGCCTTGGCGGCGTATTTTTTCCACAGCGGGTGATCGTACTGGTCGTAGTAGGCCTGGGCGTCTTCCCACTTGTGTGGCGGGCTCTTGCCTTCGATGTGGATCGAGCGGTTCACATCCATCCAAAGGCCATCGGTGCCCTGCACGCGGAAACCCAGCGAATAGGGGCGCGGCAGTGAGGTATCGAGTTGCAGCAGGATGGTTTCGCCGTTCTCGCACCGCAGCGTGGTGGTGATGACATCGCCACGCTTGAACTCAAGCTTCGCGTTCGGGTGATCCGGGCCGCCCTTGGGGTGATGCACGATGTAGTCGTGAAGTCCGCGCGCCTTGGTGGCAAAGGCATTGATGTGGGTGAAGCGATTGCCGCGATGAATGTTGGCGTACATCGCGCATGGCCCGATGCCGTGGCTGGGATAAAGGTCGCCGTTGCGATCGATCGAATGCTGGGTACGCCACTGGGCCTCGGAAAAGCCTTTTGCGCCGTACTCCACGCCGCTGTCGTAAGGCTCATTCGGATTGCCGGAATTGAACACCACCCCGCGCAGATCATGTTGGTAGCCGGCTTGCATGTGGATCAATTCACCGAACAATCCGGCGCGCACCATCTGCAGCACCGCCATCACATCACGCCGGTAGCAAACGTTCTCCAGCAGCATGTAGGGCGTGCCGGTGCGTTGCTGGGTACGCAACACGTCCCAATGATCCTGCAGCGTGATACCGGCTACCACTTCGCAGGCCACGGCAATCTTGGCCTCCATCGCGGCAATGGCCTGCGGCGCATGCCATTCCCATGGGGTGACGATGAAAACGGCATCCAGGTCCTTGCGTTCCAGCAGCTTCTTCCAGGCGTTGACATCGCCATCGCCGCCGTATTCGACGGGCTTGCTGCGGCCTGCCTTGGCGATGATGGCCTGTGCCTTGTCCAACATCACCCGCTGGGTGTCGCAGATCGCCACCAACTCGACATCATCGCGGCTGAGCAGCGGGCCCAACTGCGATTGCCCACGCATGCCGGTGCCGATCATGGCCAGCCGCAGGCGCGTGCGGGTCCTGGCAAAGACCGGGGAAAACGCGCTCGTCGCGGTGACGAGGCCAGCCGCGGTGGTTGAAATCAGGAAGTCTCGGCGTTTCATCGGGAGTGACCTTGAGAGTGGGTAACGAAAATCGCGGCGTCTGGCGGCCGCAGTTTGCGGCCGACGTCCTCAGCGTGGAGCGGTGGCCACTCTACGGCAGCATCTTTCGATTTGTCAATGAAAGAAAGATAAATCACAAGACAAGCGCACAAGCGAAAGCTTATGGTTCACATTGCTCTCGCTTGTTTCAAGGCCGCATCCAACGCGTTTAACGAGAACACCGTACCAGCCCAGGCCACGCAGTACCTTTCCATTTACTTTCGATTATTGAACTTTCGAAAGAAAGTTGGCATCATGCCGCAACTTTCGAGGACTGCCCCATGTACCCCATTCAGTTCGCCTCCCCGATCCGTCAAGCTCCCACCGGCGGCCTCTACACCACGGCCGAGATTGCCCAGCAACCCGCGCTCTGGGACGAACTGGCTGCCTTGCTCGAAGCCGAGCAGATCCAGCTCGATGCCTTCCTCGGTGACTGGCTGAGCAACCCACAGCATCGCGTGATCCTGACCGGCGCAGGCAGTTCGGGCTTCATTGCCGAAATGGCCCAAGACCACCTCAACGCGCAGTGGCCGGCGGAAGTGCGCGCGCTCCACACCACCAGCCTTTTGACCCATCCGCGGCTTTATCTGCAAGCCGATCGCCCGACCCTTCTGGTGTCCTTCGGCCGCAGCGGCTCCAGCCCGGAAAGTGTGGCGGCGGTGGAAGTGGTGCGCGAGCACGTGCAGCACGCCCGTTTTCTCGACATCACCTGCAATGTCGACGGCGAACTGGCGCGCATGGGCCGGCAACGCCGCGACACCTGTACGGTACTGATGCCGCCAGCCAGTTGTGATCGCGGCTTTGCCATGACCAGCAGCCTGAGCTGCATGTTGCTGGCGGCCTTGACCGTGCTGGATGCATCGCCTTGGACGCTGCGCCTGCAGCGCCTGCGCAGTCTGTCCGCGCTCGGCTTGGAAGCCGGACCGCATTGGGATTCGACGGTGGCCGGGCTGACGCACGAGGCGTTTTCGCGCGTGATCTATCTGGGCAGCGGCCCACTGGAAGCCTGTGCGCGGGAAGCCGCCCTCAAGCTGCAGGAACTCACCGCCGGTCGCATCTGCGCCTTCGCCAACACCCCGATGGGTTTCCGCCACGGCCCCAAATCGCTCGTCGATGAGGAAACGCTGGTGGTGGTGATGCGCAGCACCCAGAGCCTTGCGCGGCGTTACGAACAGGACCTGATTGCCGAGTTGCGTCGCGACGGCGTCGCCGCCCGCGTGTTCACGCTCGGGCCACTGATGAGCGGCGAACTGGACGACGTTTCCCTGCCCTTGCCCGCCCTGCCCTTGTTGGCAGACGCTTGGTTGGCGCCGGTATGGCTCGGCTTTGCCCAGCGATTGGCTTTGCAACGCTCGGCGGCCCAAGGCCTGGCACCCGACAATCCCTTTCCCGGCGGCACCGTGAATCGCGTGGTGCAGGGCGTGACGATCCACCGCGAAGGCTGATCGGCGATGCACACAGCCCAGCCCGTGGCCACCCATGGCATCGACATCGGTGGCAGCAAGATCGAATTGGTGTCCTTCGATGCCGCCATGCACGAGTTGTATCGCCAGCGCATCGACACCCCACGCACGGATTACGCCGAATTCCTCGATGCCGTGTGCAGCCTGATCGACGCTGCGGACGCGGCCATGGCGTGCCAGCGCTGCGCCATCGGCATCGGGCTGCCAGGCGTGCGCGAGCACGCGAGCGGTCGCCAGCTCAGTGCCAACATCCCGGCATTGAGTGGCGAATGCGTGAGCGCCGATCTCGCCGCGCGCCTGCAGCGCCCGCTTCGACTCGGCAATGATCTGCAATGTTTTGCCCTGTCCGAGGCCAATGGCGGTGCAGCCGACGGCCACGCCAGCATGATCGGCGCCATTCTTGGCACGGGAGCGGGCGGTGGCTATTGCGTCAAGGGCCACCTGATTACCGGCTTCAACGGCATCGCCGGCGAATGGGGGCACTGGAGTATTCCGGCTCACCT
>CAUJJS010000107.1 GCA_963205415.1 Pseudomonadota bacterium | reverse complement strand
TTCATGGCTTCCCGATATTTGGCCACGGTGCGACGCGCGGCGCTGACGCCTTCGCGTTCCAATGCCGTGACCAAGGCCGCATCGGACAGCGGCTTGCGCGGGTTTTCCTGATCGATCAGGCGCCGCAGCATGGCTTGGATCGCAGTGCTGGAGGCGGCGCCACCATCGACCGTGGCCACGCCGCTGGAAAAGAAGTGTTTGAACTCGAAGGTGCCGCGTGGGGTGTGCAAATACTTGCGGGTGGTGACCCTTGAGATCGTGGATTCGTGCAGCTCCAGTTCGTCTGCGACCTCGCGCAAAACCAGAGGGCGCATCGCCTCCGGTCCAAAATCGAGGAAAGGCCCTTGCTGGCGTACGATGCATTCGGCCACGCGCAGCACCGTGTCGGCGCGGGTTTCCAGGCTTTTGATCAGCCAGCGCGCCTCTTGCAAGTGTCCGCGCAGGTACTGGGCATCGTCCTTGGCGACGGTGGCGATCAGGGACTGGTAGTGGTGATTGATACCCAAGCGTGGACGGCAGCCGGGCCCAAGCCGCACGCTCCAGCTTCCGCGCTGATGCACGGCGTAGGCATCAGGAACGATGAACTCGGGGCTTGCACGCGAGTAGGACGTGCCCGGCCTCGGGTCCAGTGAGCGCAGCAGGTGTATGGCTTCCTCCACCGATTCCTTGGGCAACATCAAACTGCGTGCAATCGCCTGTGGGCCTGAGCGTGCCAGGGTTTCCAAATGACTGCGCGCAATGGAACGTGCGATTTCGACCTCGGTGCTTGTGCCAAGTTCCGACAATTGCAGCAACAGGCATTCCGACAGCGAGCGTGCGCCGACCCCGAGCGGGTCGAAGTGCTGGATGCGGTGCAGAACGATCTCGATCTCGTCGATGCCGGCATCGATCTCGGGCAACAGGGCCTCCTGCAGGTTGGGCAGTGGTTCGGCCAAGTAACCCCCGTCGTCGATGGCATCGATCAGGGCCAGCGCGATGCCGTGCTCGCGCGCCGACATCGGGGTGAGATTGAGCTGCCACAAAAGGTGGTCGCGGATGTCTTGATCGACATCGGCAATGGGTTGCTCGGCGCCGTCCTCGTCGTTGCGCGCACTTCCGCCTGCAAAGCCCATGTCGTCATCCTGCGCCCAGTCGGGCAGGTCGAGATCGCGTTCTTCACGCGTCGCTTCGTCCTGTTCGCTGCTGCTGGTGGAATCGCGTTCGGGATTTACCTCGTCGGCGCCCGGTGCGCGTTCGTCCAGGCGTTCGAGCAAGGGATTGGACTCCAGCGCCTGCACGATTTCGGCCTCGACTTCCAGCGAGGACATCTGCAACAGCTTGATCGCCTGACGCAATTGCGGCGTCAGCGTCAGGTTTTGCCCCAAGCGTTGTTGCAGGATGGGTTTCAAGGCCAGTTCGACTACATCCGGAAACTTTCCCCTAGATATACCCGACGAACGTCCGGGTTGGCGAGCAATTCTTCAGGTTGGCCGTGGGCCAGCACGCCGCCTTCGCTCAAAATGTAGGCGCGATCGCAGATGCCGAGGGTTTCCCGGACGTTGTGATCGGTAATCAGCACGCCGATGCCGCGGTCCTTGAGGTGGCGCACGATTTTCTGGATATCGCCCACCGAAATGGGGTCGACTCCGGCGAAGGGTTCGTCCAGCAACATGTAGCGCGGCTTGGTCGCCAGCGCACGCGCAATTTCGACCCGTCGCCGCTCGCCACCGGACAGGCTGGTGCCGCGCTGGTCGGCGACATGCGCCACCTGCAATTCTTCCAGCAGGGACAAGAGTTCATTGGCGCGGCCTTGGGCATCAAGGTCCGGGCGCAGTTCCAGCACCGCCATGACGTTCTGGGCCACGGTCAGGCGCCGGAATACCGAGGGTTCCTGTGGCAAATAGCCGACACCGCGACGTGCGCGCTGGTGCATGGGCAGGTCGGTGATGTCCTCGCCTTCCAGATGGATGCGCCCGCCATCGGCTGCGATCAGGCCCACGATCATGTAGAAGCAGGTGGTCTTGCCGGCGCCGTTGGGCCCGAGCAGGCCGACGACTTCACTGGGAGCCACGCGCAGGCCGAAATCCTTGACGACTTCGCGGGCGCGGTAACGCTTGCGCAGGTGGGTAGCTTCGAGCATCAGTCCGCCGTCTTTCGCGGCTTGGGGTTGATGATGAGCTCGATGCGGCCGCCCTCGCCACCCGTTCCGGTAATGCGTCCGTTGCGGGTGTCGTAGTTCACGCGCTCGCCGCGAAATTCATCACGCCCTTGGCTGATGAAGACCTCGCCGGTCAGCAGTACGGTTTCCTTGCCAGTGTCGTAATCAATGCGTTGGGCTTGCGCTCGCATCAGCACGCCATCGTCATTTTCCTGTTGCAGGGAGGCTGGATTGCCTTCCAGTACCACGCGCGTGACCTCGCTGTCCTTGCGGGTGACGGTGGCGCGAGCGGCTTCGATCTTGAGCGTGCCCTGGGAGATGCTGGCGTCGGTGAGGATGGTGTCACCGTTGGATAGGATGGGGCCGTCGAGTCCGCCGGCCTTGAGGCTCAGTTTGGCCTCACGGTCTTTCGAATGTGCGGCAACATCGCCGCCGGCCAAAAGGCCCAGAATGACCAGAAGGGCGATGGTTTCAATGCGTGGGCGTCGAGTGTGGCGTCGCATAGTTCCCTGAGACCTTGGCCAGAAGTTGAAGTCGGCGGCTCTGCATGTCGATACGCAGACCCTGACCCTGAAGTATAGAGTCGGCTGAGCTGAATACGACCATGTCGTCACTGCTGGCACGCCGTTCTCGCGGGCGGACCGTCAGGCTATCGCTGTGAAACGCCATGGCTTCGTTATCGCCCTCAGCCGGTACATTCAACGCCACGTTGCCATCGAGTTTGATTTCAGTGGCATTGGCGGTGGCCGAGGCGTGGTCGGCACGCGCAGTCCAGGCCTTGCCATTGGCCGTGGGGAAATCGAAGGCCGGTTGCTCGATCGTGATCGTACCCAGATACGGATGGCGACTGAGCAAGGGGCCGCTGACGCGGAAGGCTTCCTGACCCTCGGA
>CAUJJS010000106.1 GCA_963205415.1 Pseudomonadota bacterium | reverse complement strand
ACCATGCGCTCCAACACCGCTCGCTGCTCCTCGCTCACTTCGATAGCCATCGCCGACTTCATACTGCATTCTCCTTCGAGGATGCAGATATGACCACGATGACCACCGTTGGTTCCGTTAATTCGAAAGCACTACACTAGGAGAGGAAGCCGTGGAACCGCAGGGTGTGGATGCTGCGCAGCTCAACGCACGGGGAAGGTTTCGGCCTCTTCCATCTGCAGGGGCTGCACTTTGGGCGCCGGTGTCGGTGTCGTGGTCGCGGGCGCAGTGCGCGTGGGCATGGCGGTACCGCAGCGGTAGGCGGAAAAACGCTGCTCGCCGGCGATGGGTTCTTCCAGCGGCTTGACCGCGTCCGCGTCCAGATCCAGTGCTTCGTTGCGAGCCATGGTTTCCAGTTCGTCACGCACTTTGAGTGCGTTGCGGTCGTACAGGCCTACCCGGTCCTTGACCGACACGCCGATCTCGCCGCGCAGCACACAGCCACTGGCATCCGCATCGGCAGCCAGCACTCGAACGCGCGCTGCACCGGGCTCCATCTTCACCCAGGTGCACCCTCCCAGCAGCAGGACGGAAAGGGCAAGCAGGCAAAGCGGTCGGTTCATGCCGGACTCCAAGTGTGAAGCGGGAAAAGAAAACGGGCGGAGTATGTCACCCCGCCCGTCGCAAAGCATGGCCAGACGATGAATTGCCTGGCCCTGCCTCGATCAGCGTACGGCTTTGCCGTCGGCATCGATCACCTGGGTCGTGCCGAGATTGAGCTTGCGGACGGATTCCTCGATCTTGGACAGATCGCCCACCACCACCCAAGTCAGGGCCTTGGGCTTGATCAGGCCAGCGGCGGCACGCGTGGCATCCAGACTGACCGCTTCGGTGCGGGCCTTGAGGGTGCGCACGTAGTCATCAGGACGCTGGTAGCGCACGATGCCGCCGATGGCGCCCATCACGGCACCTGCCGTTTCGTAAGCACCCGGCAAGCTCAGCACGTTGTTGATCTTGATCTTGGTGAGCTCTTCGGCGCTGATCGGCTGGGTGCCGGTGGCAAAGGCGGTGATGTCCTTGTTCATCTCGGTGATGGCCTCGGCGGTCTTGTCGATCTGCACGGGCGCAAAGCCCAGCCAGGCGCGCTGGCCCTTGGACGAGCTGGCGAAGCTGTAGGCGCCATAAGCCCACTGCTTTTCTTCACGCAGCTTCATGTTCAGGCGCGAGGTGAACTTGCCACCCAACACGCCGTTGGCGAGGTCGAAATCCAGCGCCTTCGGGTCCATGGTCGAGTTGACCGCTTGGCCGACCAGAATGTTGGCCTGAATCGCGCCGGGCTGGTCGATGAGATACACGCGCGTGGCATCGGGCAGGGCAACAGGCGAGATCTTGGCCAGTTCCAAGGCCTCGTTCGGGGCTTTCCATTGGCCGAAGCGGGCTTCCAACAAGGGCACGATGCTGGCCAAGTCGGTGTCACCCACGACGACGATGGTGGCATTGTCCGGACGCACGAAGTCATGGTGGAAATCCACCAAATCAGCTCGGGTCAGGGACTTGATTGATTCCTCGGTGCCCGTGCCGCTGAGCGGGATGGCATAGGGATGACCGGCGCCGTAAATCAGCGGCGGCAAGATGCGCATGGCGACACCGTTGGGGCGGGTCTTTTCCTGCTGGATACCGGCGATCCAGGCGGTGCGCACGCGCTCGATTTCCTTGTCGGCAAAGTCCGGACGCAGAGTCACGTCGGCGAGCAAGTCGAGCGAGGCCGGAAGCTGGTCACTGAGCGCCGACAGATAGACGTTGCTGCCGTCGAGCGAAGCGCTCGATCCGACATTGGCGCCCAGGCTCTCGGCCCGATCGGCCAAGGCCAGCGCATCCATGCCGGCTGCACTCTCGCTCATCATGTCCATGGCGAAGCTGGCGGTGCCGAGCTTGCGGCCGACATCGGCGGTGAAGCCGCCCGGGAACTCCAGACTGACCTGTACGACAGGGACTTCGTGGCGTTCGGCCAGCACCACTTCGATGCCGTTCTTGAGCTGGGTGCGCTGCAGCGCCGGGAAGCTCAGGTCGGGGAAGGTCGTGGTTTCCGGCACGCCCTTGGAGCGATCGACATCGCTGGCCACCACGGTGTACTTCGGATCGGGCGTGAGTGTGGCGGTCGGATCCTTCTCGGCGTTGGCCACGTGTGGGGCATCGGCCGGCGGCGTTGGCGGGGTTTTGCCGGGCAGCACCACCAAGGTGTGGTCACCCTGTGCCAGCCAAGTCGCGGCGGTCTTCTTGAGATCATCGGCAGTGGCGCTGGAGAGCACCTTCAGGCTGTCACGGAAGCAGCCGGGATTGCCGGTGAATACCGTGCACTCGGCGAGCGTGTCGGCCTTGCCGCCGAAACCGCCGATGCGTTCGATGCCGCGTACGAAACCGGCTTCGAACACGGTGCGTGCGCGCTGCAGTTCAGCTTCGCTCGGGCCTTCGGCGATGATGCGCTTGACCTCTTCATCGAGGATGGCCTCGATCTTGGCCACGTTGTCGGGCTTGGAAGCCGTCACCATGATGAAGAAGTTCGAGCCCAGTTCGGCGCCGTAGGCCATGGCGCTGACGCTGTCGGCCAGCTTTTCTTCGTGCACCAGACGCTTTTCCAGGCGCGAGGACTTGCTGCCGCCCAGCACTTGCGCCACCAGTTGCAGGCGATCGAGGTCAGCGCTGCCGAATTGCGGCACGTTCCAAGCGCGATAGATGCGAGCCTGGGCCACGCGATCGCTCATGGTTTCGCGCGTGGACGTCTTGCGCGGTGCCGGATCGGGCGCGATCTTGGGCACGGTGATGCTGGCGGGAATGTCGCCGAAGTAACGCAGCGCCTTTTCCTTGGCCGTCGCCAAGTTGATGTCGCCGGCCAACACCAGCACGGCGTTGTTGGGGCCGTACCAAGAGCGGAACCAACCCTTCACATCGTCGAGCGAAGCGGCATCGAGGTCGGCCATCGAGCCGATCACGCCATGGTGGTAAGGGTGGCCCACCGGATAGCTGGCGCGTGAGAGGGCATCAAACGCTTGGCCGTAGGGCTGGTTTTCACCTTGACGTTTTTCGTTCTTGACCACGCCACGCTGTTCGTCCAGAAGGCTCTGGTCGATGGCGCCGACGAAATGGCCCATGCGGTCCGATTCCATCCACAAGGCCATATCCAGCGCGGTGGTGGGCACGTTCTCGAAATAGTTGGTGCGGTCGTTGTTGGTGGTGCCGTTTTGATTGGTCGCACCGACCTTCTCGAAGGGCGCAAAGAACTCGCCCTTGTGGTTTTCCGAGCCCTGGAACATCAAGTGTTCGAACAGGTGCGCGAAACCACTCTTGCCGGCCGGTTCATCCTTGGAGCCGACGTGGTACCACACATTGACGGCTACGATCGGTGCTTTGTGGTCTTCGTGCACCACCACCTGCAAGCCATTGGGCAAGGTGAATTGTTGGTAAGGGATATCGACCGGGGTCTTGGCGTGCAGCGGGCCGCTGAGCAGGAAGCCAAGCGCCAATGACAGGCAGGTTGGAGCGGAAAAACGCATTGCGACGTCTCCAGACAGGGTGAAGTAAGTCGCAGATTCTATCGACCCACGGCACGCCTGCCGTGGGCCATCAGTCATGCTTCCACCGATCAGCAGCGCAGCGACGCCGCTTCGCGGATGCCCTCGATGATGGCCGGGTCGAGGCCGACGTTGTTCTTCTCCAGCACCCGTTCAGCGCGGTAGCTGGAGCGCACCAGCGGCCCGGAAACCACTTCCAGAAAGCCCAAGGCCAAGGCGAACTCGCGGTACTGGGCAAATTGCTCGGGGGTCACGAAGCGCTCCACCGGCAAGTGGTTCTTGGTTGGGCGCATGTACTGGCCCATGGTCACCACATCGACGTCGGCGGCACGGACATCGCGCAGGGTCTGTTCGATTTCGGCATCGGTTTCGCCCAGACCCAGCATCAGGCTGGTCTTGGTGACGGTCTGCGGCGCGTGGGCCTTGGCGAACTTCAGCACGCCGAGTGTTTTGCCATACCCCGCGCGCGGATCGCGCACCGGATGGGTGAGGCGTTCGACGGTTTCGATGTTCTGGGCGAAGGTGGCCAGGCCCGCATCGAGCACCTTGGCAACATCCTGTTCGCGGCCACAGAAATCCGGCGTCAGCGCCTCCACTGCGGTCTGTGGCGTGCGTGCGTGAATCGCACGGATGCAGGCGGCATAGTGGCCGGCGCCGCCATCGGGCAGGTCGTCGCGATCCACCGAGGTCAGCACCACGTACTTCAACTGCATCAGGTCCACGGCTTCGGCCACGTTGGCAGGCTCCATGGGATCGAGCCAGCCTTGCGGGTTGCCGGTGGAGACCGAACAGAACTTGCAGGCGCGGGTGCAGACCGAGCCCATCAGCATCAGGGTGGCGGTGCCGCGACCCCAACACTCGGCGATGTTCGGGCATTTGGATTCGGCGCAGACCGTGGCCAGCTTGTGGCTGCGCACGATCTCCTGGATTTCCTGAAACTTGGCCCCGGTCGGCAGCCGCACCCGCAGCCACTCGGGCTTGCGCGCCACATCGGCGAGGGTGCTCAAATTGCTGGGGCGAATGCCGTCCTTGATCGCGCGGGTGCCCTGCGGACTGGTGAACTTGCTGCCGGGGGCAGGTCGGGCGGTATCGGTGGGGTCGCTCATGGGCTATGTGAGGTGCGTGGGGAGGATATTCGTGATGCTGTCGGTCAAGCGATTCCGGCCTTTCATTCGGCTTGTGGGCCCTTTTTCAATGCAAGTCGCTCAGCGCACAGGATGGAGAACCGGGTCATGGGGGTAACGAAAACGTGTTGCGCAGGGGTTGGTTTGACACGTGGCTCGGCTGCGGTCGCAAGAGTGTAACGGCCTGGCTCCCGCGTGGATGAACCGACTTCCCGGGCCATGTGTGGCACACCGTGCCGAGACAGTTTTACTCAGCAGTCAGCAATATAGGCAACACTTGGATGCCTGAAGAACGAGCGAATCAGGTTGGGTTGTGCGGCCATGTTGGCGAGTTGCAAGTGGATGCGGTCTTCCAGACGTTCGCCGGCACGCAGTGGACGCCGAGCGT
>CAUJJS010000105.1 GCA_963205415.1 Pseudomonadota bacterium | reverse complement strand
CCACGCCAGCCCCAACCTGCGCGCCGGTGCCGTGCTGGAACATTTCAGCGACCGCGACGAGGCAGGCGCATTGGAAAAACTCGCCCTGATCGACATTCCCGGCGACGCCCGCGCTTGGCAGCAAGAAGTTCGCGATGCCCTCGAACAACTCACCCGCCAAACCCGCCAGCAACGCATCGACGACTTGCGGACGCAAACCGAGCTGAGCGATACCGAGAAAGACGAACTGCGCGAACTGTTGATCGCACGCGCCTGACACCGGCGCATCCCGGCAGTCGCCCAAACGAAAAGAGCCAGCTTCTTGGCCGGCTCTTTTCAGAAAGTGGTGGGCGGTACAGGGTTCGAACCTGTGACCCCTACCATGTCAAGGTAGTGCTCTACCGCTGAGCTAACCGCCCACATCGACTTCGTTCTGCGGTGTGCAACAGGGAACGAAGGGCCGCGCATTATGACACCAGCCCAAGCCGCACTCAAGCGCCGTCACGGAACGCCCTGTCGAACTCAGTCCTGCGAACGCTTGACCGGTGTCGCGGCATTGGATCCCAGATCGGCGATCTTCCACAAGGCAAGCGATGCATAACTACGCCACGGCGCCCAGCGCGCGCCGCGTTCGGCCAGTTCGGCCGGTGTCGGCACCGCCTTCAGTCCATCGATGACAGCCAGACCCTTGCGCACACCCAGATCGGCCAATGGCAGAACATCGGGGCGGCCCAAGCGGAAAATCAGGAGCATTTCCACTGTCCAGCGCCCGATGCCACGCACTTTCACCAAGGCATCGATGATGGCTTGATCGTCCATCGTGCCCATATCCGCGACACTGGGAATCTCGCCGCGCCGCTCGTGCTCGGCCAGATCACGCAAGGCCAGGAGCTTGTTGCGCGACAAGCCACAGGTGCGCAAGGACTCGTCATCGAATCGATCCAGTGCCGCTGCATGCAGTTGCGTGCCGCCGATGGTGTTCTCCAATCGGCCCACGATGGCCGCGGCGGCCTTGCCACTCAGTTGCTGGTAGCAGATCGAGCGCGCCAAGGCGTCGACGGGATCGAACGGCTGTTGCCAGCTGGGATTGGGTGTCAGGGTTTCGATGCGATCCAGCCAGCGCGCCAGACGACGGTCACGTCGCTGCAAGTGGGCGCGCGCCGCATCCAGATCAAAGCCGCGTTGTCGTTGCTCGGTCATTGTGTTGCCCAAATGAATCAGGGGCGCAACGGTGTGCGCCCCTGATCGGTTTCCAACCGACTTACTTGGGCGCGAACTCGAGCCGCACCTGCGCCGAGGCATCAGACTGCGCCGCGTCCACCACCAAGGGCTTGTAGGCATTGACCAACCAGCGCGGCAACTGGCTGATGTAGCCCATGCCACCGGGGTTGCCGTCCTGACCGCCGGGCGCGATCTGCAGCATGGTCGGGGTATCGGTCATCTCGCCAATGAAGCGGCGAATTGGACCGGAGCCGAAACGGAAGCCATTGACGCTGTCAGCTCGTGCGTTGTGGCTGGCTTGATCCACCACGTCGAAACCACCTTGGCGCGAGATGCCAGGCAGGCCGGCGGCCAAATCCTGGAACGGATAACCCGCGATACCTGGCACGCTCAACGCCGGTCCAAGCACATGATCGAAGGTGATTCGATGCAGCATGCCCCAGCGGTAGTCGTTCAGATCGGTCGAACCACCGAAGGCCGGTGCGAAGGCCTCGCTGGCCAGCAGGTTCAGGCCATCGCGCACGCTACTCAACAGCACGCAGTCACGGCGCACGGCTGCTTCCGCACTGGCCAGTTCCGGCGCCACCTTGGTGAAGAAGTCCAGACCCGATGCACCCTTGCCCCCCAGCGGACCAAAGGCATCGAGTTGGAACTTCAGGCCGATGTAAGCATCGGTACCGCCGGGCAGGTAGCTGCCCAGGCCCACCTTGCTCAAGGTGTAGTCGATGGTGTTGCGAATCAGCTGACCGCGCGTGAGGGCCCAGATCGTGGCACCAACCGAGCGCGCGATTTCGTCATCACTGGGCGGAGCCAGCGCGAACGGATTGTCACCGGCATCGAAGCCCGCCTGAATACCCGTGGGCGTGGAGTAATCCCACGCCGCCAAGCGATCGATGGCCTCGCCCAACTTGGCATCACCGTCAAGGCCACAGGCTTCGATGTTGGCGCGTGCATTGAGCACATGCGGCAGCACCAGTTCAGCATCGAGCTGCTGATTGTTGGACTGCAGCTTGGCCATGTCGGCCACGGTGATGTCACCGCGAGCCACCAGCGCCTGCATCTCGCGATCGATGCGCCCCATGCGGAAGGCCGAATGCCCCGGTGCGTAGTACAGGATGCCGCCCCCCGGGCGTACCTGATTGAGTGGGTTGTTGTCGAAGGTGGTGCCGATCGGATCGTTGTTGGCGTTGGCGATGTAGCCTTGCGCCGGGTTGATCGTGTAGGGCATCTCTTCGGGCGAGAGGATCTCGTACGGCAAGTGCTGGCCGGGATAGTGGTTGATCGGCGCCATCCATTCATTGCCACCGGTGCCGTTGCGAATGATGTACGGCGGCGCGCCATTGACCGTGCCGGCCTGCAAGTCCTCGCGAATGGGCATCTCGGCGCTGACGAAGTAGGCAAAATTGCCGAGCTTGTCGACGAAGGCAAAATTCTGCGAGCCCACGTCGAAGTCCAGCACCGCGGTGCGGAACTCTTCGAGGTTGCGGGCGCGATTGACCTTGCGGAAGGCATCCAGCTCGGTCGTGGCACCCCAGCCGGAGTACTGCACCGAGAGGCCGGTCTTGCCGGAGATGTTGACCACCGGGCCATTGTTACGGCGTGGCACGATGATGGTGATGCCGCCATTGGTGTAGCCGATGGAGTTGCTGCGCACCACGTTGTCGGCCTGACCATCGCCAATCTGATTGACGAAGTAGCTCTGGAATACCCACAACACCGGCTCACGCTGGCCTTGATAGATGGTATGCGTGGGCAGGCCATAGGAATTGAGAACGAACTGCTCCTGGAAGGTGTCGGTCACGTCCAGCGAGTTGGTGGTCAAGCCCCAGCAGAAATCGGCATTGCAGCCCAGAATCGGCCATGGCGTGCCCGGCGCGATCGAACCCACCGAGTTCATCGGTGCCGGATAGCGCGGATCGTTGGAGATCACATGCCCTTCCTGGAACAAGGTCGGGGTGTCCAGCGACAAGTGTGGGTCGTTGGCCAGGATCGGGCGGCCCGACGCGGTGTGCTCGCCACCGACCATCCACCAGTTGCTGCCGGCGCGATTTTCACGACGCTGCAGGTGCGGGGCGATCAAGGGGTTGCTGGCGATCTGCTCGCTGTAGTTCTTGGCCATGTCGAGCATGGCCGGATCGAGCATGGCCGCCGTCGGCATCGACTCACGCACCTTGGCCCGAACGTCGGATGATGTCTCGGCACCACCGGGCACGAAGTCGTGGATGGATTGGCGTGCATCTGGCGGCGCAGAGCGATGGGTGTCGACGAAGAAGAGGGCGTTGCCATCGAAACCGGCTGCAGCTCCCGCTTGTTGATAGGCACCTAACCGGACGGTGTAATCGATGTCGAGGTCAAACGAGAGCTGGTAGGCCAGAAGCTTGCCGATCACCATGGTGTCGACCGGGTTCCAGGGATCGGCCGAGGTCAGCTCCAGCGCGCCGTACTCGATGGGCAGTGCATGGGTCTTGAGCCAGGCATTGACACCATCGGCGTAGGATTTGAGCTGGGCGCGCAGCTGCGGCGAGGTCTTGGCCCAGGATTCCCACGCGGCGCGACGCAGGCCCAAGGTGCGCACCTGCACGTCCTGCGACAGTCCGGCCGCGCCGACCAACTCGGCCACCGTGCCACTGGCACTGCGCCGCAAGGTGTCCATCTGGAAAAAGCGCGTGCTGGCATGGTGGTAGCCCATCAGCCAAGCCGAGTCCTCATCGGTTTCTGCCGTGACTGTGGGGATACCCTCGGCGTCATAGGTGATCGTGCCCGGATGCTTCAGGCCCGGTCCCTCGATCGTGGTGGCCTGCGCCACCGCAACGCCGAGAATGGATGCGACGGCCACGGCAATCAGGGTTCGCGCGCGCCCGATCGTGCTCTGCTTGGTGTTCATGAGTCCCTCCCGTTGAAGTCGCCAATTTAGCGTACGCCGACGTAGGGTGGAAAGCCCCGAAATGCCCTTCCGCAAGCATCACCTGTGATGCAGCGCAGCACCTGAGCGCCGGAACGCTGTGCGCCCATGTGCGGAAGCGCAGTCTCGATCATCGTTAGGCACGCGACAGCGCAAGCTTGCGCGCATGTCGCGCTGCGGCGCAAATGAGGCGAAGCCCATATCGCCACGTCCAGCAGATCGCCGTGATCGCAGGGATGCTTCGCGCCAATTTGCGCCCGAGCCGTTGATGCCTCAGCCCTTGGGCTTGAGGTAATCCTCCAGCGACTTGTTCAAATTGGACGCCTTGAACGCCGGCAATTGGTAAACCCAGTTTGCGTGCGCTTTCTGGAACGCATCGACCTGCGCTTGAAGGTCTGCCAGTGCGTGTGGGCCGGAGTCGGCCGCGTCGGGCGCCTTTCCATTGACCGGCTCACTCGCATTCGGAGCACCCGCCTGCGCCTCGGCCTGAGCCGTTGGCCGCGCCAGCCAGGCCTTGGCGATGGTCGCATCCAGAGCCATGTCGAACTGCACCAAGGTGTGGCCGTCCTGCTCCCAGGACCGGAGGCGCAGCTGACGCCCATCGTCGAGTGCGAACACGGCGTGACGAACCTTCTCCGGCATGGGGCGATCGGCCTTGGCGAACACATCCTCGAAGCTGAGACCGGACAGCAGACCGGCCAAGGCTTCGCGTTGGTAGTTCTCAGCCAGACCGCGGCCGCGAGGAATCGGGCTCAGGGCGAAATCGGACTTCGCATCCTTCTCGCTGCGCGCAAGTTCGAAGGCCTCGCCCTGCGCCGGCTCGATGCGGACATGGGAGACGCGATTGGCACCCACGTCGATGATCGCTTTGTCCAGCCAATTCGCCGGCTTGCGCTCCACCGCGATGGCTTGGTCGATTAGCCAGCTTTGCGCTTCGCCAACTTCACGCACGTAGGTGCCGGTGCCACGCACCAGACTGTCGCCGAAGATCAGCGACACGGTGCGTTCGGGCCAAACCAGATCGACCTGCACACCACGCGCATCGGCCTGATCCAGATCCTCGACCCCGATTTGGGCGTAACGATCCGGCAAGGCGGTCTTGGCTTCCACCCGCTGCGCTGCAGCGATGGTCGTCAGAAGCTTGCGCAAACGATCCATGGCCACCGGATAGTTGCCCTTCTCCACCAAGCCCCAGCCCGATTCCCCACGCTTGAGGGTGATGCTTGCGGCATCTGTTCCTGCCGTGTGCACTCGCACTTCGGTGATCGTGTCCACCTGTTTCGCCAGATTCGCCACCAAGGGGCCAGGGCTTGTGGCAGCGTCTTCCGGCGCGCGCGCGCGCGAAACCCAGATGGCCGCCACAACGGCCACCAGTGCTGCCATGGCAATTAGGATGAGGGTCTTGGGTTTCATGGCTTGCTCCTGCGACGGCGCGTGCGCCAAACGGCAACACCCAAAACCAGCAAGGTGAGCAGGATGGGAACGGCCGCAATATTGAGCAGCTTGAGCTTGCTGCCCAAGGCTTGAATGTCCTGATCGAGCTCGCGTCGCACCTGCCGCAGCTCCTTGCGCACACGCAACTTCTCGCCTTGGAATCGCAACAGTTCCTCCTGTTGCTCGTGGCTGAGTGCGAGGGCTCCACCCTGGGGCTGGGACTTTTGCAGCTCGCTGAGCTTGGCCTCGGTCTGTTCCAGTTGGGCCTGCAGATCGCGCTCCTTGGCACGGTAGCGTGCATCGGCTTCGGTACGCAGGGTTTGCACGGTGGTGAAGGGTCGGGTTGAACCGGCGCGGGTACGCACACCGATCAGGTCTGCACTACCGATGAGATTGTCCACGGCGTTGATGACGAAATCGCCGTTGCTGGCGAAGGCATTGACCACCTTCTGGCCAAAGAACTTCTGCACTTGTGCCCACAGGCGATCCGTGAGCACGTCGGTATCGGCCACCAGCACGATGTTGGCCGGCTCCTTGCTCTCGGCCAAGTGACCTTCATCCTTGCGATCCGGAAACGCAGTTTTGAGCGGGCCCGTCAGTCGCACCGCGATGGCATAACGCTCGCCCGTCGGACTGAAATTGGCATAGAGCTGGTTCGGGTCTTGGGTGAAACGCAGCGTCTCGGCCTCCACGGTCGCGGCATTGGCCGAGCTTTGAAGCAGAGGTTCCAGATGCACGCTCGCCGTATCGGCCAGGCCAAAACTGCCGGCACTGGAAACATTGATCGTACCCAGCTGCGCCGTCACGACATCCTTGGCATTGGCATCCGCTTGGGTCAGGCCGAGCACAGCCAAGTGCCGCACCGGCGCTGCGCCCTGCTGGGTCTGGATTTCGAGTGCGCGTTGGCCATCCAGAACCACGCGCTTGGGGTCGTAACTCACACCCCAGGCTTTGAACAGTTCCGGGAGGTCCGAAGCCTTGTCTTCCATGGCCGCCTGCATCGCATCGGCCGATGTGCCCGGCGCCTGAGCCTCGGCATTGGGATCAACGAACACCAGCAAGTGCCCACCGCGCAAGACAAACTGATCGATGGCATAGGTGGTATCAGCCGAGAGGTGTCGCGGGTGAACCAGCACCAGCGCCTTCACATCCGGTTCGATGGTCTTCACGTCGGTTTGCAAGGTGCGCACATCGAACAGATTGCGCATTTCCGAATCGATCACCCAGCCTTGGGTCGGTCGTCCCGCGGCAGGATCGAAACCTTGGCCCATCGGCAAGGTGCTCATCAAGGCAACGACCGGGCGCGCCGTCTCGTCGAGGCTGGAAATCAACTTGGCCACGTCGTATTCGAGGAAGGCTTCCTTGTCCGGCTGGAAGAAGGGAATCGCAGCATCCTGACCTACGGCATTGCTGCCGCTGAGGCCGAAGAACAGCTTGTCCCCACTGTTGCCGACCGGCACCGCGGTCAGGCCCGCCGCAGTGGCGCGATCCTCGTCTTCGGAAAATGCTTGCGGATCGATCACCGTCAGGCGCAGCTTGCCCGAGGAACGCGCGGCCATTTCCTCCAGCAACTCCCGCACGCGCTCGGCATAGGTGCGCAAGGGCGCAAGATCCCGCGCAGCATGATCGGAGTAGTAGAAGGTGAGGCTGACCGGTTCGTCCAATTTGGCAAGGATCGCGCGCGTGCCATCGGTCAGGGTGTAGAGCCGGTTTTCCGTCAGGTCCAAACGTGCACCACGGAACAAGGCGCCACTGAGGACAAGCAGGGCAATGAACAGCAGCGCCAGCGCCAAAAGCGCAACACCGGTCGAAAGTCGACGTTGAAGAAGATTCATGCGGTCACCTCAATCGGCTTTGCGCACACCCACCACCAGCGCGCAGGCGATGAGCCAGAACACGATGGTGAGCAGGAAGTACAGGACATCACGCACATCCAGAACACCTTTGGCGATGGCGCCAAAGTGCGTGAGGAAGCTCAGGCCCGCGATGGCATCAACCACGCCCTGCGGGAAGATCGCGCCAATGAACTCCAGTACCAATGGAAAGCCGGCCAACAACAGTACGAAGCACACCACCACCGTCAGGATGAAGGCGATGACCTGGTTGCGCGTCGTAGCTGAAAGACAGGCTCCAACAGCCAGAAAGGCACCGGCCATCAAGGCGCTGCCGAGATAGCTGGCCACGATCACGCCGTTGTCTGGATCACCCAAATAGTTGACCGTGATCCAGATCGGAAACGTGAGCAACAAAGCGATACACAGAAATGCCCAAGCCGCCAGAAACTTTCCAGCCACCGCCTGCCACAAGGTGATGGGCAAGGTCAGCAACAGTTCGACCGTGCCGCTCTTGCGCTCCTCGCTCCACAGCCGCATCGACACCGCCGGCACCAGAAACAGGTACAGCCAAGGATGGAAGCTGAAGAAGGGCTGCAAGTCCGCCTGCCCACGCTCGTAAAAGCCACCGAGGTAAAAGGTGAAGGCCCCCGCCAGCACCAGATAGATCACGATGAAGACATAGGCCACGGGGGTGGCGAAATAGCTCGCCAGTTCGCGCCGAAAGACCGCTTGGGTGGGGCTCATGCGGCCTCCTGATTGTTTTTGCCTGCCGTGATGTCGCGAAACACTTCATCGAGGCGGCCACGTTCCAACTCAATGCCACTGATCGGCACGTTCTGGCTGCGCAAGAAAGCATCCACGCGCGGGAAAATGGTCTGCCCGGCACGCGGGAACACGGTGATGCGCCCGCTCGGTGGGTCGAACTCGACCTGGGCCACACCTTCGATTCGGGTCAATGCATCTTTCAGCTTCAAGGGCTCTGCGGCGAGCAGCGAGACCGCACCGTGGAAGCGCGAACGTGCCTCCAGCTCTGCGGGTGTGGCATCGGCCAGAATGCGCCCTGCGGCAATGATGATGGCGCGACTGCAGACCGCGTGGACCTCTTCCAGAATGTGCGTGGAAATGATGATGGTGCGCTCGGCCGCCATGGACTGGATCAGGCTGCGGACTTCGTGCTTCTGGTTGGGATCCAGGCCATCGGTAGGCTCATCCAGAATCAGCGCACGCGGATCATGCAGGATGGCCTGTGCCAATCCGACACGACGACGAAAACCCTTGGACAAGGTCTCGATGCTTTGCGTCAACACTGACTCAAGCTGCAAGCGCCCGATCACATCATCCAGTCGCTGCCGTCGATGGGAATCCCGCAGATCACGCACGTTGGCGACGAAATCCAGAAAGCCGCGAACCGTCATTTCGCCGTAACTGGGCGCACCCTCGGACAAGTAACCCAAGGCACGGCGTGCCTGGATCGATTGTTCGCGCACGTCAAAGCCACAGACCCGCGCCGTGCCTGCACTGGGTTCGAGGAATCCGGCGATCATCTTCATGGTGGTGGACTTGCCGGCACCATTTGGGCCCAGAAAGCCCAGCACCTGACCGGGCTCGACGCGAAACGACACACGATCCACGGCGTGCAATCGTCCCCAGGTCTTGCTCAGGTTTTCTGCTTCAATCATCTCATTCTCCCGTTGGACCCAGCGTGACGATCCAAAGGGAACGAAACGCCAAGGCGCCGCCCAAATACCACGAAGCTGAAGAAAAGTTCCGCGCTCGGTGCGCGAATGACAGACGCGATGTCCGAAACTCGGACATGCCGTGGCCTGGCAGCGCCTTCACTGCCAGACCGGAACAGCGTGATCTGAAGACTTACTTGATCGGCCAATACACGCGGAACTGCGCGTCCTCGGCGGCGGTTTCCTCGATCTCGGTAAGGTATTCCTCGAACGGACGGTCCTGCACCTGCTCGGCGTAGGCCGCGGCGTAGGAACGCAACTGATCGCGGATCAAGGGCAAGGCTGCGGGATGGCCGCGATAGGTGGCCATGAGGATCCGGCCGCCATAGCCTTGCCCGGCGTGGACGTTGCCGGGAAGCTGCAGGCCTTCCAATGCCGGTGGCGGGGTGAGGTCGATGGCCTTGGGTTCCGCTGCCACTGCTTCATTGCTGGGCTGTGCGTCGACCAACGTGTCCTCTTCTTCGGCCTCCTCTGTCTCAGTGGCCGCCCCGGTCGTATCTTTGCGGCCCACGGGAATCGCCACGTCGAACTCGTACTTGTCCGAACCAAAATTGGTGGTGATCAGGCGGGGAGGGGCGGTTTCGACCAGCGAATTGGCTTTGATCGTGGCACGAATGTCCTTGAGCGCCACATCCATGGCGTTCTCGACTGCGGTGATGTTGCGATCGGCCGTCGTGCTGATGTACAGAATGTTCACCGGCGCAATCGTGGTGTCCTGCACGTCGAGATTGCGGTAATCGAAGTTCGGCATCGAGGCCAGAAGGTTGCCGATGTTGGCCAGTCCACGTTTGACGTCGTCACCGACGGTACGTTCCACATACAGGCCCGCATAGCGACCGGCGAGACTCCAGCCGTAATCGATCGAGAACTTCCAGGTGATGTTCACGATCTTGCCGTCCTGGTCGAACGTCAGCAGGTGGTTCTTGTTGCGGCCATACGAATCGTTGTAGACGGTGTACTGTATGTGATCATCCTGCTCGCTCTCGGTGATGTGCCAGCTTCCGGCGCCGAACTCCTTGCGCGTGGAAACATAATCCAGACGCGCGCCAACACCGCGATCGGGGCCCGAAAGCTCGTATTGCACCTTCGGGTCGTGTTGCCTTAGCGGGTTCCAGTTGGCGAAGTGCTTGAAGCTATTCAGGGTGTCATAGACTTGACGCAACGGATGGCTGGTGTCAGTGCTGTGACGCACGGAGCGGTGATCAGGCAGAAAGAGTCCCACCATCACAAAAAGTACCGCCACGATCACAGCCGACGTCAGCAACTCAAGAAAACGGGTCATTCGAAACTCTCCGGGAGCGTTTGTTCGCCATCTTTGGGTGCAGCGCGGCATAGCCACACACAAATGCGCTGCAGGCGGTGAAGAATAGCGGAAGCGCGGCAGTGTCGCACGCCACCGCATCCTTTTGCGCCACAGTCCGCATTATTGACGACTCGGAGGGGGCTTTGCACCGCCCGCTGCCGGTCAGACCAGCTTCAGCTCCAAGGCTTTGAGCACCGCACGCGTACGGTCGCGCACCCCCAATTTGGACAGGATGTTGGAGACGTGGTTTTTGACCGTACCCTCAGCCACGTTCAGCGCTTGGGCGATCTCTCGATTGGAATAGCCTCCGGCCATCAGCCTGAGGATCTCGGTTTCGCGCTCGGTCAGTGGATCCGGGTGATCGAGACTCAGGAAGGCGTTGTTCAAGGACTCCACGCCTTCCAGCAAGCGTTGGGTCATAGCTGGCTGCAACAGCGAGTCCCCGGCCGCCACGGTGTGGATGGCTTCCACCAGTTGTTCAAGCGAGACATCCTTGAGCAGAAAGCCACGCGCACCGGCCTTGAGCCCGGCCAGCACCAACTCATCGTCATTGAAGGTGGTCAAAATGATGGTGGGGGGCAAGCCGGGGCCGGATGCCAGGGCCTGCATCGCCTCGATGCCATTCATCCCCGGCATGCGCAGATCCATCAGCACCACGTCCGGTTGATGCTGGGCAATGACCTCCAGCGCCTGTCGCCCATCACTGGCTTCGGCCACCACACGAATATCGGCAGACAGGTCCAGCAAGGATCGAACCCCTTGGCGCACCAAGGTTTGATCATCGACCAGGCAGACGCGGATCATGGCGAGTTCTCCAGAGGTAAATGGGCATCCAACGCGAACCCACGGTGGGTATGCGCACCAACGGTCAAGCGCCCGCCATACTCTGCCAGACGTTCACGCATTCCGCGCAGGCCATTGCCGAAGGCGGCAACATCACCACCCCGTCCATCGTCGTGGGCTTGCATCACCACCGCATCGACGTCGCGCACCAGACGAATCCAGAGGTTGTCGGCTTCGGCGTGACGCACGGCATTGGTGATGACTTCCTGTGCACAACGCAGTACCACCTGCGCACGCAATGGATCAGACAGCACCAGAGATTCCGGCATGTCCAGATGAATGCGCAGCGATGGCACGCCTTCGATCAGGGCTTCCAAGGCTTCACGCAGATCGATGGCCGCACCGTCACGCAACTGACTCACGGCCTCGCGCACATCGGTGAGCAACAACTTGGCCAGGAACTTGGCCTGCTGGACGTGCTCTTGCGCCTTGCCTTCGACCAGATGCGTGGCCACTTCCAGATTGAGCGTCAGTGCGGTGAGGTGATGGCCCAGAAGGTCGTGCAGTTCACGCGAGATGCGCACGCGTTCATTCAATCGTGTGGACTCGGCCAGCAAGGCGCGGGTGGCGTGCAACTCGGAAATCAGGCGGCGCTGTTCTTCGCGCGCCTGGGTCTGCTGCAAGGCGACCAAGCCGGTGACAAAAGCCACCGTCGAATAGCCGACGTAGAACAAGGCCTGCAGGAAGGCCTCGACCAAACTGAAGTCCGCACGCCCTGAAAACACCGGAACCAGCGCCAGATGCTGTACCACCAGCCAGATCAGGCCCACACGCAAGCCCAGCACCCACGGCAGGATGCCGGCGATCACAAGCAGCAAGCCGCCACCCAAGCCGCTGTTGGAAAAATGACTGACGGCAATGGCGCAGGTGGTGATGACGGCCAGCAACGCAATATCCATCGGCCGATAACGGCCATGACCCAAGCGCCGCGTCAGCACCCAGTAGCCGGCCCCGAAGACCACATAGACGATGCGCCAGGCAATCAGGTCGGCGCGTGACAGGCCATCGTGGTAGTACCAGCTGTTGAGTACCAGAGGAATGCCGACGCAGGCCCACGTGAACAGGCCCGCGTAGCGCAGCAATTGGGTGTGGGTCAGGTGTGCAAACATGCGCCCATCATAGGCCTTGAAGCCATCCGCACGGCCTGCCGAAGGTCATGGGCCGCAGGCACTCAATGCCGGCGCCCGGGGTCACCATGGCAATGTTTGAACTTCAGCCCTGAGCCACAAGGGCAGGCGTCGTTGCGCCCCGGTCCAGCCGCTCGGCGCACCGGCGTGTGGACGCTGCGCTCATCGATCGAAATCAGGTGCAGCTCGTACAAAAACGCGGGAAGGTCCGCAATGAGCTCCAGGCGATCGTCCAGACTCATCGGCTCCGGTACGCCGTCGTCTTCTTCATCCCACAGATCCTCTTCGTCGAACTCATCCTGTGCCGAGTTTTCCGTGTTGTCGGCCAACTCGCTGGGCTCAAGCGCAGGGGTGAGCGTCCCATCGAACAGCGGTTCGATGGGTGAAGGATCAACATCATCGTCATCCAACGACAGGTCCCAGTCATCGCCCTCGACGTGCGCCAAGTCCACGATGTCGATGAACTGCCACTGCAGCGCCTCGTTGCGGTTGATGCGTTGCTCCCATGCGTCCTGCCTGAGGCTGCAGCCGACGAGGAAGCCCGCAGCCCAGGCCGCGCCAATCGGAAAACTCTCAGGTATCGGCGCGGCGCCCTTCTCATCCGGCTCGACTCCCGGAGCCAACGGGAACGCGATCAAGGGTAGCAAGTCGGTGATATCACCATCGGGCGTTCGCACAAGTCGCTTGCCGACGAAGGCCCAGAAAGCGGTCATCAGATCATGTACTTCGTCCGAGACCGGCGTGGTCATGCCGTCCAGCGCCACGGGCATGACTTCATCCAAGGACACATCAGCGCCAGGCGCCAACCAGGCCGAACAAAACAGTCCATCGATGCCTTCCATCGGCATGCTGTCGGAATGATCCATGCGATCGTGCAGAAGCTTCTGCAGGCGCTCGATCGCCGCACCATCAAAGGTCGCGTGCGTGGATTTGCTGGATTTTGGAGGGGTAATGGCAGGCATCGCGGTCTCAATAAGCAAATTCAGAAAATACGGGATCCACCTGCCCCTTCCATGGGCCATGGAACAGCTCCAGCTTGCGCTCGGCTGGGGTTTGGTTGGCCAGCGCCAGTTCAAACAAGGGGTCCAGGAACTTGCTTTCATCAGCACCACATCGACTGTGCCGCGCGCGCCGCACCAGGCCGGAGCGCGCGATCTCCAGCGCCGCCAGCGCCAGTTCGCGCACGCCGGTGGAACGGAACGGCAGCTTCAAGCCGAAGCGAGGCACACCATCGCGCAGGGCGTGGCGCTCGGCGCGACTGAAATCACGCACCAAGTCCCAAGCCGCATCCAAGGCGGCATCGTCGTACAGCAAGCCCACCCAGAACGCAGGCAGGGCGCACAGGCGATTCCACGGGCCACCATCGGCACCGCGCATTTCCAGATAGGTTTTCAGTCGCACTTCGGGGAAGGCGGTGGTCATGTGATCCGACCAGTCGCGCAAGCTCGGGAGTTCACCCGGCAAGATCGGTAGCCGTCCCGCAAGAAAATCGCGGAAACTCTGACCGGACGCATCCAGATAGTCGGTCCCACGATGCACGAAGTACATCGGCACATCGAGCAGGTAGTCGACATAGCGCTCGAAACCGAAACCTTCTTCGAACACGAAGTCGAGCATGCCGGTGCGATCCGGATCGGTGTCGGTCCAAATGTGAGAGCGATAGGACAGATAGCCATTGGGCTGGCCTTCGGTGAACGGCGAATCGGCGAACAAGGCCGTGGCGATAGGCTGCAAGGCCAAACCGACGCGGAACTTCTTCACCATGTCCGCTTCGCTGGCAAAGTCGAGGTTGACCTGCACCGTGCAGGTGCGCGTCATCATGTCCAGCCCCAACTGGCCGCGCTTGGGCATGTACTCGCGCATGATGCGGTAACGCCCCTTGGGCATCCAGGGCATGTCCTCGCGACGCCACTTGGGTTGAAAGCCCATGCCCAGAAAACCAAGGCCAAGCGGCTCGGCCACGGCCTTGACCTCGTCCAGATGGCGCGCGGTCTCGCAACAGGTTTCGTGGATGTCGCTCAAGGGTGCGCCGGAAAGCTCCAGCTGCCCCGCCGGTTCCAGTGACACCGAGGCCTGATCGCGTGACAGACCAATGATGTGGCCGTGTTCTTCGATCGGCGCCCAACCAAAACGCGTCAGGCCCTGTAGCAGGGCTGCGATCCCACGCTCGCCCTCGTAGGGCGGGGGCCGCAGAGCCAAACCCGATTCCGAATCGGCCACCGCGTTGTAGTAGCCGAACTTCTCGTGCTCGGTGCCGATGCGCCAATGTTCTCGGGCCTTGCAGCCCTCGGCCAAGGACTGGATCAACTGCTGCCGATTTTCGATCGGCGAATCCTTGGCATGGCTGGGTCCGGACATGGTGCACCTCGTTGGCGGACAGCAAGGATGGTGGCGAGACCACGCCAACACAAGGGATCAATCAATACGCCCGAATTTCAGCCCAGACCGCCCCGCAACGTGCAGCCGGACATCGCACGATTGATCCACGCCCACACTGCCCGTATCGTGGCGCGATGAGTACCCTAACCGCTAACACACGCGAAGAACTCGCCAATGCCCTGACTCACGGACTGGCCGCAGCCGTCGCACTGGCGGCGGGATCGGTCTTGATCACCTTGGCCAGTCTTCAGGGCGATGGCTGGCAACTGGCCAGCGCCATCGTGTTTTGCGCCACCTTG
>CAUJJS010000104.1 GCA_963205415.1 Pseudomonadota bacterium | reverse complement strand
ATCGGCTTTGCCACGATCCTGATGATCCCGATCCGGATCATCTTCGAGCTGGCCATCACCGCCACCGTGGGTGTGGCCATCACCATCCTCACCGACCTCATCCTGCTGCCGGTGCTCTTGTCCTACACCCGCCTGCGCAACATGGAGAAAAAGCGCGAGTACCGCCTGCGTCAGCTCACGCGCTTCGACGTGGTGTGGGCCGCGCTCACGCGCCTGAGCAAGCCCTTGCCAGCCATCGTCATCATTGCGCTGGGCACGGTCGCATGGTGGTTCGCCGAAAGTTACGGCGACAAGGTGATGATTGGCGATGCGCAGGAAGGCGTGGCCGAACTGCGACCGGATGCGCGCTACAACCAGGACGCACGCGCCATCACCGAGAAGTTCGCCTTGGGCGTGGACATCCTCAACGTCATCGCCGAAGGCCGCCCCGACGCTTGCACCTTGAGTTACCCGACGATGGAGCTGGTGGATCGCTTTGCGTGGCATCTGGCCAACGTGCCGGGTGTGCAGCAGGTCATCACCTTGCCGATGGCGGCCAAGCTGGTGAATGCCGGCTGGAACGACGGCGCGATCAAATGGCGGGTGCTGCCACGCGATTCGGATTCGCTGCGTCTGGCCACGCAAGGCTTTGAAACCGACTCGGGCCTACTCAATCGTGATTGCTCGGCGATGCCGATCACCGCCTTCCTTTCCGACCATCGCGCCGAGACCATCGATCGTGTCGTGGCGGCGGTCAAAACCTTCCGCGAAAAAAACAACGCTTGGCACGAAGGCAACCTACGCGACCAACTTGCCGCACAAGCCAGCGAGGCTGAGGCCAAGGGCGAGGACTTCAAATCCGATGCCGTCAACCTGCGTCTGGCCACCGGCAACATCGGCGTGATGGCGGCCACCAACGACACCGTGCGTGCGGTCGAAGGACGTATGCTGATCTTCCTGTATGCCGCTGTGTTCCTGATGTGCCTGTTGAGTTTCCGCAATCCATTGGCGGCCCTGTGCATCGTGCTGCCGCTGGTGCTGGTGACCGAACTGGGGCACTCGCTGATGGTGGAGCTGGACATCGGCATGAAGGTCAACACCCTCACCGTGGTGGCGCTGGGCGTGGGCATCGGCGTGGACTATGCGATCTACATCTTCGCCCGCATGCGTGAATCGCTGCGCGCCGGCAAGTCGGTCTCCGAGTCCTATTTCATCGCCCTCAAGACCACCGGCATCGCGATCTTCTACACCGCACTCACCCTGGCCGTCGGCGTGGCAATGTGGATCTTCTCGGATCTCAAGTTCCAGGCCGACATGGGCGTGATGCTGACCTTCATGTTCGTGGTGAACATGGTGGCCGCCATCGTCTTCCTGCCGGCCTTGTGCCGGTGGTTGTTGCGTCCCACCGAGAAGGACACCTTCAAGCCGCAGCTCTGATGGCCATCGTGAAGGCGGCCCGCGCCGCCTTCGCCTCTTCGTGCGGGATTACCGCTTCTTCATGCGCGCAAAGGCTTCATTGACGCAGGTCTGGTAGCGCGATTGCACGCGATTGGCGAACCATTCCGTGGTCAATTTGCGCGTGATCTTGGGGCTCTCCAGGCGGATGCGTGGGATCACCGCGCGGGGCAGGGTTGATCCGTGGCGTTGTTCCGCGAGGGCAAACACGGCGCGATACACGTCGGTTTCTTCGAACTCGAAGCGATCCGACTCCAGCAATTGGCGATGGATGGCGCGGTCACTGAGGCCCAGATCCGAGCCCAGTGATCGCACCGCGGCCTCGGTGGCGCCCAGTTTGGATGTCAGCACCAGATCGCCATCCAGTGCCAGCTTCACGCCCGACGCCACCGTCACCGCATTCTGAAAGGCAGCATTGCGACTGGCATACCAACCGGCGTTGAAGTCAGCGAAGCGAAACAGGTGTCGCTCATAGCTATTGGGATAGTCAAGCAGGTGGGCAATGCCAAAATACAATCCGCCACGTCGCGTGAAAACCGCGTGCCGGATCGAGCCATCCTCGGCAAACGGATAGGGGCGCGTCTGCGCGTAGCGTTCGGCGAAATCGATGCTCACCTGCATTGGGCCACCGGTGCGCACCGGGTTGGCGTCGGCAAACAGGCGCCGGCCGAGTGGAACCTGGCTAAGCAGGTCCTCGAACAGCACGCTCAATTGTTTCTCCGTTCGCACCCGCGACAATCGCTCGGCGTAGCTTCGGCCATCGGGCGACTTGAGCTTGAGCGCCACCGATACCGCGACGGCGGGAAGGTGGTGTTGCGCCGCGCGTCGGTTGATTTCCTCGCGGGCAATCTTGGCCAGGCCGGGCACCACCGGATCGGCATCGTAGGTGGATTCCTGCGCGATGACGGCCAGTGCCGCGCACAGGTTTTCGGTGCTGGGTGGAAGGTCGAGCAACTGGAACGACGATTGGATATCCGCTGCCCAAGCGGATCGATCTGGGGTCTTCGAGGGGATCATCTGGATCAGTTGAGCGCGCACTTCCGCTGGCGCTCGCGCGGTGGGTCGAGGTTGCGGCGACGTGCACGCGGCGAGTGCGAGCAACCCAGCCAGCAGCGTCAAGGGCATTCCGCTGCGGACAAGCACGTTCACCAGAGAAGGCGAACGGATCGGCAACAAGGCCATCGGGCACCGCGAATGCACGCTGTTATTCACCATGATTCCAAGACGGGTTCATGCCTGACGCAGCCTCCAAGTCACCGCAAGAATACCAAGGCGCCGGTACGGGTTCCCGATGATGCCCTCTCGCGCCGCGTGCGCCAGCCATGAGACGCCACGAGCCAATCCTCAAGAGGGTTCAGCCAAGGGCCGTGCCCGCACCTGCGCACGCAGGGCGATGAACAACACCCCGCCCAACACCATCGCCCCGCCGAGGAACAAGCGCGGGCCGGGCTGGTCGCCCCAGAAGCACATGCCCAGCACGATGGCGAACACCGGCGTCAGCAGCAAATACGGCATCAGGGTGGAAACCGGATGACGCTGTACCAACCAATAGAACAGCGCATGCCCGAGCAGTGAGGCCACGAGGCAGGCCCAGGCCACGCCAAACCAAGCCAGCCATGACGCATCGCGCATGGCTTCCCCTTGGCCGTGTTCCACCCAGGCACTCCACGCGATCAATGGGCCGATGGCGATCAAGGCGATCCAGCCCTGCAGGCCGATCGGATGCATGCCCTTGAGTCCGCGCATCACCACGGTTCCCACCGCCAGCGCCAGCGCCGAGAGCAGCATTAAGAGCAATGCGAAGGGTGTCTGCAACACCATGGGATCAAAGCCCAGCACCAGCACGCCGGCAAAGCTCACGCCCACACCCGTCCAGGTGCGCCAGCCGATGCGCTCACCCAAAAACACCACCGCCAGGACCGTGGCCATCGGGATGTAGCTTTGCAGCACGATCGCGGGTGAGGACAGGTTGCCGGCGTCGCGGATGGCCCAGAAGTTGAGGCCGAAATGCAGCACGCCATTGCAGATCGCCACCACGATCAGGCGCAGCCATTGCGCGCGTTCGGGCCAACGCATCCACGGCGCGAGCAAGAGCACCAAGGGCAACAGACGCAAGGTGGTGAACAGCAAGGGCGGCAGCTCGCGCAAGGCCGCCGCTGAGGTGAGGAAATTCATGCCCCAAGCCACGCAGATCAAGACGATCAGCAGCAAATGCTTACGTGGCAAGTGGCTATGTGCCACGGCACTACTCCTTCAGGCACGCATGGGTCGACGTGTTGTCGATTGGTGATGGACCGGCTTGAATGGCTTAGGCCACCGTCAGGCGGCGCAGGGCTTCACGATAACGCGCCACCGTGCCTTCGATCACCGCCTCGGGCAAGCGCGGGCCGGGCGCGGCTTTGTTCCAGTCGAGGGTTTCCAGATAGTCGCGCACGAACTGCTTGTCGAAGCTCGCCGGGCTCGTGCCCACGCGGTATTCCTCGGCAGGCCAGAAGCGTGAGGAATCGGGCGTAAGCATCTCGTCCATCACCCGCAAGGTGCCGTCCTCGTCCAAACCAAACTCCAACTTGGTGTCGGCGATGAGGATGCCGCGCAGCGCGGCGAAGTCGGCGGCAAAGCGGTAGATCGCAAGCGTCGCTTCGCGTACTTGTTCGGCGAGCTCGCCACCGATCAGCGTCACCATCTGGTCGAAACCGATGTTCTCATCGTGGGTGCCGACCGCGGCCTTGGTGGATGGCGTGAAGATCGGTTCCGGCAATTGCTCGGCCTGACGCAGACCCTTCGGCAGTGCCACGCCACTGACCGTGCCCCTGGCGCAGTAGTCTTTCCAACCCGAGCCAATGATGTAGCCGCGGGCAATGGCTTCCACCGGCAGGGGCTTCAAGCGCCGCGCGACCACGCTTCGCGCCTGATACAAGGCAGTGTCCACGCCAGCGGGCAGCACCGAGGCGACGGCCACATCGAGAAGATGGTTGGGCATCAAGTCGCCGGTTTGCGCGAACCAGAAGTTCGACATCGCGGTGAGGATTTCACCCTTGCCGCTGATGGGATCGGGCAGCACCACGTCGAAGGCTGATAACCGATCGGTGGCCACCATCAGCAGGCGGTCGCTGCCCAGTGCGTAGACATCGCGCACCTTGCCCCGATGCAGCAAGGGCAGGCCGGGCAGGTCGGAGGTGTGCAGTGTCGTGGACACGGGCGGTATCGCAATAGCCAAAGGGCGCACAGTTTATCAGGCCGTTGACGCCGCCAAGGGTGAGCCAAGGAATGTCTGAACAAGCCTGCCATGCCCGCGAAGGTGGGCATCGAGTGATTTCAATTCATTGAAATCAAGGCATTGGCCTTCCGTCTTCGCGGAAGTGACGAGCACAGATCGACTTGTTCAGATGCTCACCAAGCCCAACGAAAACCCCTCTCCGAAGAGAAGGGTTTTGAGCTTACGACGGCTTAGGAACATCTGATTAAGTCCAAACGCCGTCATTGCGAGCGAAGTGAAGCAATCCATGTCTTTGATTTGACAAACACCGATGGATTGCCGCGTCGCTACGCTCCTCGCAATGACGGGTTATTCAGTGGTTCCCTTACTCTGCGATCAGCGTGGCAGTCTGCTCGTCCAGCCACGGGTCCAGTCGTCATGCATGCCGGCGAAGGCGCCGCGATAGCTCACCGGGCGGAAGTAAGGATGCGCCAAGGCCTTGCCGCCGATCAGCACCGGGGAATCGTCTTGCGGGAGGTAATCGATCAGCTTCGCATCGCCGGTCTGATTGCCCGAGAACGCGTTGAACCACGTGGCCACGGCTTCGGCACTGGCCGCGTTGCCCCCAAAGAAGCCAGCGCCGCTGTGGCCGACGAACGAATGGGTGAACGACAGGTTTTCCGCGTCCAGCGCCCAGGTCTGCGCGCCGTCCAAGGCCACACTGGCGCCGGTGTAGCCGGTCACGACCGCGTTTGTATAGAGACCGCCGCTACCCCGGCGAATGCGCATGCCGTGCAGGTTGCTGTAGTCGGCCGAGCCCACCAAGGTGATGTTGGAGATTTCCGGGCGGGTGCGCGGCAGGATGTCTGGCGCGGTATTGCTGTTGTCGGACTCGATGCCGTTGGAGTCGTTGCCGATATCGGTATTGACGCCCTGCCAGGCGAGCAAGAACTGCAGCTTGCCGTGGTAGCCGTCGTCAAGATCGAAGCAGTCGTCGGCCATGTTCGAACACACCAGATGGCGCGCATTGACGTTGCCACCAAACCACTCGAAACCATCGTCCTTGCCGCCGTCCACCTGCACGTACTCGATCGTGGTGCCGGCACCAACACCCAACAGGCTCAGTGAGTTGAACTCCTGATTTGCGAACGGCGTCAGGGCGCCCGCCCACTCGATGCGAACGTAGCGCAGCACGCCGGAATTGTCGTCACCCTTGTTGCCACCATAGACCATCTCGGGATAGGCCTCGAAGCGGCAGGGCTCTGCCTCGGAAACATAGTCGTTGCAGGTCGAGCGGCCGGCGATGTGCATGCCGCCCCAGGATCCAATTTCCGCGCTGGGGCCGGTGAACACGATCGGTCGATCTGCCGTCCCTTCGGCATAGATTCGGCCGTCTTGCTTGACGCCGATCCAGTTGGTCACGGCCGTATCCGAATGACCTTGTACCGTCACGCCGGGATCGATCGTCAGCGTTCCGCCGGCTTCCACGATCACCGCACCTTTGACCAGATATTTCTTGCCGGCCGGGAGGTACAGACTGCCGGTGATGCTGTTGGGCAGCAGGCAGTCGTTTCCTTCGGCGGTGGTTCCAGTCGGACACTGTGTCAGCACGGGAAGCTGGCGGCAGAGTGGGTTGCCTTCAAAACCGACGTTGATCTGGCCAGGGCTCACATCGAGCATGGCGTTCGGTAGGCCGGAAGAGGCATCAAGCGCCAGCGTCAAGCCAAGCGAGGCGCAACTGGAAACATCGATGGAAACCTTGCCGACCACGGTGCCGGTCGGGCTCGGTGTCGGGCTGTCGAAGCGGCCGCCCTCATGGCGAAACAGGTCAACGTTCTCGATGACGTTGTCACCCTGCTCAAAGTTGCCTAGAAAACTCAGCCAGGTCGGCTTGCCGGCGGCATCGTAGGTAAACAACACGCCATACAAGTGTGCACCGCCATCGGGGCGAGGCAGTACGTCGATCGCAACGCCGCGGCCGCCTGCGCCCGCGGTGTACCAGTTGCCATCGAGGCCTTCGTTGATGGAAACCTGCGCGATGGCAGGGACGCAAACGCCGGCCAGCGCCAGTGCCAAAGCGGTTTTTCGGAATGGTGAGGACATGAGCATCGTTCTGTTTGGGAGGGAGCCAGCACCGTACGAGCACACGATGACCATCGCGCGACACGCAGGTTTCGGTTTGACGACACGTGAGCTGGCCACGCACGACCGCTGCACGAACGCGAACGGCCCGACACACGATCGGGCCGCCGCTTGGATCACGCCACCATCCGTGGCCGCGATCACACGAAGATCAGTAGCTCCACTCCAGATTCACCGCGACCTCGCGGCCCTTCCGATACCTACGGGAGACTTCGCTGCCTTGGGTGTACTCCACCTGTGGATCAAGCAGGTTGCGCAGACGCAGGCGCAGCTTCCAATGATCGGCGAAGCTTCGCGAGTAGCTCAGGTCAAGCTGGTTGAACGGCTGCTCGTATTCGTCGGGCACCCCTTGCAAACCCACCTTGCTGATGCGTCGGCCGGCCACGTTGTACAGCAGCGTGGCCTCGTGTATCGCATTGGGGTCGAACCAGGTCAGGGCGAGATTGGTCAGGTAGGGCGATTGACCTTGGAGCGGACGCTGGGCCGATGTCTGGATGCCAACACGCGCACCCAGATCCACCTCCGAATCAATCCGCGTGTGGTTGAGGCTGACCGCGAGGTCGTACCATGGCACGCCATTGCGAAGGCTTCCCGGCACCCACGCGGCGTCGGCAAAGTACGCCAGATTGCTGCCGATCTCGAATTCGATTCCGCGCACAAAGGCGGTTTCGGCGTTGCGCAGTTCCAGCAGGTCGGCTGAGGCGGGTGTTCGCACCAACTCGATCGGGTCATCGAACTCCTTGCGGAACAGCGCCACCGAAAGGCTGTCGCTCCCCACGAAGTAGTACTCCCAACGCAAGTCGTAACTGGTGATCTCGGTTTGCTCGAGGTTTGGATTGCCCAACACCGTGATGTCCAGCAACGGGTCGGTGTAGGGCGACTTGGACAATTCGCGAAACTCGGGTCGCGTCAGTGTTTGGCTGTAGGACAGGCGCAGCTGCGCATTTTCCGAATAGCCCCATGTCAGCGTGCCCGAGGGCAGGGTCTTGGCGCCTTCAAGCTGGGCGATCGTTGGTATCGCGCCGGGCAGGAATGGGTCCAGGGTCGTCACACGCTGATCGTTGTCCTCACGCCGCAGCCCGACATCCGCGCGCCATGCGCCCAGGGTCAGGTCGGCGCGCAGGTACCAGGCATTGAGCGATTGCTCGGCTTGGTAGAAGTCCGTGGGTTGGCTGGCCGAGAGCAACTCCAGCCGGCCGGCATCGATTTCGCCCGGATTGAGAATGTCGTCGATAGGCGTGTCCACCGTTGGCAGCCGATCCAAATGGCGCACGCCGACACGCCAGATTTCCGAGTCTCGATCACGTTGCAGGCGGCTGACGCCGGTCGACAGCAGCAATCTGGAATCCGAGCCAAATGTGAATGGGAACGAGAGACTCAGGCGCGCTTCATCGACATCATCACGCATCATTTCCCAACGGATTTGGGCCGAGAAGCTGGGGGTGTAGACGTAGTCGCCGGCAAGGTTCCGGGTGTACATGGAACTGCGCGCATACGGCAGGTCTCGCGTGGCGCGCGAGTCGGTGTACTGCCATTCCAGCGCCAGGTCGCGACTTGGCGCGAACAGGTGTTTGCCACCGAATTGCCGAGTCGTCAGTACGTTTTCGGTCCACTCACTGGTGGTGGTGCGCTCTTCGGTTCCCAAGGTGCGCAGGCCGGTGTCGATTCGGTCCTGTTGCAGTGTTTGGGCCATGCGAATGAGGCTGGCATCGAGATGATGCTCCTCGCCAATATCCATTCCGGCGGAGAGGAACAGACTGGTATCCACGTTGCGCGCGGCGCGTTCGCGCACATAGTCCTGATTTTTGCTTAGGCTTCCGTCGCCAAGAATGGCGTACTCGGCGCGCTCTTCTTCGCGCAGATCCCAGCCTTGTGACCAGCGTGCAGCGCTGATGAAGCCGAAACGAAGCTCGTCACCTTCGAAGACATCGCCAACACTCAGCGCAGAATTGCCGTTCGGCCCCATGCGCTGGCGCGAGACGCCGAACGGCTTGCGCATGACCTCGCGGCCCAGCGCGGCCAGTTCGGGAGACCCGCGCGGTGGCAAAGGACGCTGCAGCACACCGGGCGGCGGTGCGCGCAGGCCGTCGTCGCGTCCGAGCCAGTCTTGCCCGCCACTGGCCGAACGCCAGCCCTCTTTGCCGGTGGTGCCATCGACAAACGCCAGGCCGAGGTCGACCTTGAACAGCCGTGCCGCAGGGACGCCACGGGTACGCAGGTTCACGGTTCCGCCGCCGAATTCGTTCGGCAGCATCGGGTTGTAGCTCTTGTTCACCTCGATACCCGACAAAAGACCGCTGGGAAACAGGTCCAACGGCACGACGCGACGGGTCGGATCAGGACTGGGAATCTGCGCGCCGTTGAGCAGTGCCGCTGAATAGCGTTCGCCCAAGCCGCGCACATAGATGAACTTGTCATCCACCAAGCTCAGACCGGTGACGCGCCGCAATGCGACCGCCGCATCCGAGTCGCCGGCGCGCGCGATTTGTTCATGGGAAAGTACGTCGAGCAGTTGTGCGGACTCACGGCGTAGCTGCACGGCATCAAATTGCCCACCCTCTTCGGGTGCGTAGCTTTCTTCGACCGCCACTTCCGACAGTGTGGTCGTTGGCTCGTTTGGCGGTGGCGTGGTTTCGTTGGCAGACCGTGCGGAGACGCTGGAGGCGCCGCACAGAGACAGGGCAACCAAGATGGCCTTGGTCAAGGGAGTGGGTTTCATGCCGGTGGCGCATTCCAAGGGAAGGAGGATCCCGCCCGCGCTGTCGGACGCGGCATGGAACTGCGTGCCTGTCAGGCACGACGGGACGCGCACACGGTAGGAAGTGGGTGTGACAGGAACGTGACACGGGGCGCGATGGAAACTCGCGTGTTGCCGGTGTTCATCGACGCAGGCGTAGCCGCCATCGGGTACAGAGCGTGAAACGGCCTGATCAGGCTGGAGGCCGGCCCGCGCGGGCAGCGCGAAGACCGGGATGGGTCAAAGCGGATGCTTCGACAGGGCGCCCAACAGTTGCCGCAAGGCTTGGCCGCGATGGCTGACGGCTGCCTTTTCCTCGCGCGACAGTTCGGCGGCGCTCTGTCCGCTGGCTGGATCAAGAAACACCGGGTCGTATCCGAAGCCGCCTTCGCCGCGGATTTCGTGCAGGATGCGCCCGTGCCAGCGGCCTTCGCAGATCAAAGGTGCCGGATCGTCGGGATGCTGCAACAAGGCCAGCGTGCAATGAAAGTGCGCGCCGCGGTGCTCGTCGGTAACCTCGGCCAGCGCGTCGAGCAACTTGAGGATATTGGCCTGATCATCGCCATCGTCGCCGGCGTAGCGCGCCGAATACAAACCCGGCGCACCGCCCAGCGCATCCACGCACAGGCCCGAATCATCCGCCAGTGCTGGCAGCGCGCTGATGCGCGCTGCGTGACGTGCTTTCAGCAGGGCGTTCTCGACAAAGCTGAGGCCGGTTTCCTCAATCTCATCGATGCCGAAGTGCGACTGCGGCAACACCTCGATGCCCACCTCGCCCAACAAGGCACTCAACTCGGCCAATTTGCCGGCGTTGTGGCTGGCCAGCACCAATTGCATGATTACTCCCCCAAGGCGCGGCGTTGCGCGGCGAACAGTTCGCGGGTGCCGGCTTCAGCCAAGCCAAGCAGAGCATCGAGCTCATCACGACGGAAGGCGTGGCCTTCGGCCGTGCCCTGCAATTCGATGAAACCGCCGCCGTCGTTCATCACCACGTTCATGTCGGTATCGCAGTCGGAGTCTTCGGCATAGTCCAAATCCAGCACCGGTACACCGCGCCAGATGCCGACCGACACCGCCGCCACGGCACCCACGATCGGATTGCGTTCCAGCCCGCGCTTGCCTTGCAGCCAGCTCACCGCATCGCGCAAGGCAACATACGCGCCGGTGATGGCCGCCGTGCGGGTGCCACCATCGGCTTGCAGCACATCGCAGTCGAGCGTGATGGTGCGCTCGCCCAGTGCACGCCGGTCCACGCAGGCCCGCAGTGCGCGACCGATCAGGCGCTGGATTTCCATGGTGCGGCCACCTTGTTTGCCGCGTGCGGCTTCGCGATCACTGCGGGTGTGGGTGGCGCGCGGCAACATGCCGTATTCGGCCGTGACCCAGCCTTCGCCCTTGCCGCGCAGGAAGGGCGGCACGCGTTCTTCGATGCTTGCGGTGCACAGCACGCGAGTTTCACCGAAGTGCATCAAGACCGAACCTTCGGCGTGGCGGGTGAAGTGGCGCTCGATGTGAACGGCGCGCAGTTGGTCGGGTCGGCGGCCACTGGGGCGGGTGGGTCCGGTCATGCCGTGCGTCCTTTCGGAAACGCGCAAGTTTAACGGGTCGCACGCGGATGCGACGAAGGGGATGCACGATGAACCGCATGAGGTGGCTGGCATCCATGGGGCCCATGCAGGCAAGATGGCGCCATGCGCAGCCTATTGCTGATCGTATGGCTCCTGTTTCCTGCGTTGGCGCAGGCCGTCACCGTGCCAAGTGAATTTGTCGCGCCCCAGTTCGTTCGGGCCGACGAGGGCACCGATGAGGCCCTACCCAATGCCGT
>CAUJJS010000103.1 GCA_963205415.1 Pseudomonadota bacterium | reverse complement strand
ACCATGCGCTCCAACACCGCTCGCTGCTCCTCGCTCACTTCGATAGCCATCGCCGACTTCATACTGCATTCTCCTTCGAGGATGCAGATATGACCACGATGACCACCGTTGGTTCCGTTAATTCGAAAGCACTACACTAGTGCAAGCCGGCATCGCAGGCCATTGAATGCGTATTGGCATGAACCCGGCCCAACGCCGAGTGGCGATCAATCAATCACCGGCATCTGACCCTCGGTGGCGGCCTTGAGCCGCGCCACCAACACCGGCCAGTCGACGCGCTGCTGGTGTCCGATCACATTGACCTGCGGCAGACCAGCACCTTCGACGATGGTGTAGCCGCCCTTCGCCGCCGGGCCGACGCCGCCCATGCGACACACATCATCGGCAAGCACACAGGACAAGCCGATGCGCGCGTAACCGAAGTTGGAAAAGGCCTTGAGCACCTGGTTCTGCAAGCCCGCGGCAATGCCACCGCCACCCACTTCGGTCAGATCGTGCACCGCGCGTTGGCTGATGCGACGCTTCACATCACGGCGCTTGACGGTATTGAACGCCGCATCGAAGGCGACCGGCTGCCAGTCCAGCAGGCGCAAATTGCGAATATGCCCATCGAGTCGGCCGGTGATTTCGCCGAAGCCAAAGGCGCCGGTCAGCGGCGCAAGATCCAAGCCCGAAAACTCGATGCTGGCCGCCAGCATCGGCGCGACGCCAAAAGCGCGCTCCATCGACAACTGCGACACCGCAACCTGCCCATCGAACACCTTCGCGCTCAGACCGCCATCGAAATCCACGCGCCCATCGAGGTAATGCACACTCGGCAAATCACCCGACAAACTGCCGGCAAACGCAGGCCAGCCCAGCGCGGTCGACAAGGCCGCCAGATTCACCTGATCCAGAGCCAGCGCCATGTCGAAGCGTGCGTCTTGGGACGTTGGCGCATAGTCCAGTAACTTGATCTGCACGGAGCCATCGAGGAACGGAATGCTGACCGGCGATCGCAGGGACACGCCCGCCCCGACGCTTCGCAGAGGGACTTTGGCGGCGCCCAGATCAAGGCCATACAGTTGCGCCGTTTCCCAGCTCAGCTCGCTGTCCACAGCCAGATCCGAACGCGCCACGCGCAGCGTGCCATTCAAGCCTTCGGCAGCAAAACGCTGTGCACCATCGCGTACCTTTACCTGTTGCAGCGACAGATCGAGCGTTTGCCACTGACCATCGCGCCAAGTCATACCGACACGAGCCGCACCATCGAGCGCCAACTTCGACAAGCCGATGCTGGCGGCCAGACTGTCGAGATAGCGCGCGTGGGCCGGTTCGAGTGCCGGCATGTCGACGCTGAGATCGGCCTGGCGCAGCGGCATGGGCGCGGAAAAATCCAGATCCATCGAACCCTGCAACGCGGCAACGCCGGTATCGTTCCAGCGCAGGTCATCCACCCGCCAGTGATTGTTCGACGCGCTGCCGAGCCGCGCAGAAACCTGCACCGGCGCCTTCGGCAACACCACGTACACGGGCCCGAACAGGAGTTCGCCACCCTGAAGTTCCATGCCCACATCCAGCCGGGTGGCGGCATCGCCCAGTTCACCTTGGACCTTCCCCGCAGCATTCACACCGGCCGCGGCGATGGAGCCATCGCGGCTGTCCACGCCGAGGCCCGACAAGGTGATCGGACCCGCCACGTTCAAGCCCTCGGCTTGCGTGCGCAATTGCCAATCCAGATCGAGCGTGCCGGCCGTGGGGTGGCCCTCGGGCCAAGCAGCCGCCAAGAGCGGCGCCAGCCACTGCGCCGGCACCTGAATCAATTGCAGGCGAAACGGCTGCGTCGATTCGAAGCCCGCATCGAACTGCACCCGTGCCTGGTCGGAAGACGCCTCGATCACCAAACCATCGGGCTGCCAGCGCGCACTCAGTTTCATGCCGCTGGCCGAGCGGGCCTTGATCGGCCCTTGGCATTGCCAAACATCCACCTGCCGTTTGAGCGTGCAGCGCCAGTCGAGCTGCTGCCAACGGTAGCCAAATTCACTGGCATCAAGCGCTTTCGCGCTGAGTTTGAGCTTGCCGCTGAACGCATCCTGCGGCCAATCCAGGCTGATCTTCACATCCTGCAGGCTGGCCACCGGGGTCGCGATCCGGTCGATCCCGATACTCAGAACCCGCGCCTGCGCCGGTGCCAAGGGCAGACTCAGCGCCATCAACACCAACCAAGCCGCCATCGCAGCGCCCATGTGACCGATCGACTTGCAGCAGTGGAATGCGCCCTTCATGCTGCCAGCATAGCGTTGCCGGAGGCTGCAACCATGAAGCGCGCCCTGCTTTGCGAAGACGATCCGATCAGTTCGACCTTCCTCAGCGATGCTCTCGATGCCTTGGGTTGGCGAGTCGAGGCTTTCGCATTTGGCCAAGCGGCCGCCACCGCCGCCATCGAACGGCGCTTCGATGTGTTGTTGCTGGATCTGAACCTCCCCGACATCGATGGGCTTCAACTCCTGCGCACGGTTCGCAACCATGACCAGCACGCCAGCGCCGATTCCCCGGCACTGGTCTTGACCGCCGATGATCGATTCGAGCTGCACCAGCAACTGCGACGCCAAGGTTTCGATGCCGTGCTCGCCAAGCCGGTGTCGCTGGAGAACTTGCGTGGCGCACTCGCAACCTTGGTGGACGACGCAGCTCCCGTTGTTGCCGAAGTAGCGCCAAGGCAGCCCATGACGGCGCTTCCGATCTGGGACGATGCCGCAGCCCTGCGTGCCTTGGGTGGGCGCCACCAGACGGTGCAGGCGATGCGCGCCTTGATGCTGGCCGAGCTTCCCGCGCAATGCGAGCAGATCCTGCGCGAACCTGACAGTCCGGCATCGCACGCCCTGCTGCATCGCCTGCGCGCCGCCTGCGGATTTGTCGGCGCGGCGCGCCTGGCACAGGCCGTCATCGAACTGGAAGACACCCATTCTCCGACCCAGCGCCTCTTGGCCTGTACGGCCTTTGGGACTGCCGTGGATGAGCTTCTCAAGACGCCTTACGCATCTCCCACTTGACACCAACGGCCTGCTCGCGCTTACCTATGCGGATGTTGCCCTGCACCATTACCGGTTCGATGACTATGACCACCCCAACGAGGGTGCGACCGGTTGTGAGCTGAATCAGCAAACCCCGGCCCCGCACCCCGACCAGAAAACGGGGTGTGAGAACCCCATCTTCCAGTCCAGCGCGGGCCAATTTTCCCACGAGGCCCCGATGAACGCTGTTCCTGTCACTGCCCCCGAAGCCGCCGCCGAAATCGGCGAAAAACCTGTCATCGCCCACAAGTTCGGCGGCACCAGCGTGGCCACGGCCGAGCGCATCCGCCACGTGGCACAGCTGTTGCGCGATCGTGACGATCCGATACAGGTGACTGTGGTTTCCGCGCTCAAGGGCGTGACCGATGCCCTGATCGCCGTGGCCGACACCGCGACCGACAACGGCGATTGGCGCGCCCAGCTCACCGGCCTGCGCAACCGCCACAGTGACACCGCGCGTGAACTCCTTGGCGATGCCGTCGCGCCGACCCTGGCTTGGCTCGACGCCCAGTTCAAGGAACTGTCGAACCTGCTGGCGGCCATTGCCCTGCTCGGCCCTTCCGGTGCCGCCGCCAAGGAACGCGTGCATGGTCTGGGCGAGGTGTTCTCCGCCCATCTTTTGGCGAACTACCTCAACCACATCGGTGACGCCACCGCGGTGCTGGATGCGCGCGAAGTGCTGGTGGTGGGGCGCAACAACCTCGGCATCGCGGTGGATTGGTCGCGCAGCAGTGCCAAGCTCGTGCAATGGCGCGACCAGCACCCGCAAGCGCGCATCATCGTCACCGGATTCATCGCCCGCGATGCGCACGGCGTGGCCACGACGCTCGGCCGCAATGGCAGCGATTTTTCCGGTGCGATCTTCGCCGCCTTGTTCGGCGCACGCGAACTGCATATCTGGACCGACGTCGATGGCGTGCTTTCGGCCGATCCGCGCCTCGTGCCCGATGCGGTGTTCCTGCCACGGGTTTCCTATGCCGAAGCCTGCGAACTGGCGTATTTCGGAGCCAAGGTCGTGCATCCCCAGACCATGGCCCCGGCGATCGCGCGCAATCTCCCGATCATCGTGCGCAACAGCTTCAATCCCGAGCACCCTGGCACCCGCATCGACGCCGAGGGTGAAGCCGACAGCGCGGCATTGGCCAAGGGTTTGTCGCTGGTATCAAATCTGGCGCTTCTGAACGTGGAAGGCAGCGGCATGATCGGCGTGCCCGGCACCGCAGAACGGGTGTTCGCTACCCTGAGACACGCCAATGTGTCGGTGGTGATGATTTCGCAGGGATCATCCGAGCATTCCATCTGCTGCGTGGTGCCTGCCGCACACGGCGCCATCGGCAAGGCCGCGCTCGAATTTGCCTTCGCGCAGGAACTGGCTCAGGGCCAGATCCAATCGGTGAATCTTGAAAATGGCATCAGCGTGCTGGCGGCGGTGGGCGACGGTATGGCCGGTCGCCCCGGTGTGGCGGCGCGCTTTCTCGGCACCTTGGCCCGCGCCCGGGTCAATCTGCGTGCCATCGCGCAAGGCGCATCCGAGCGCAACATTTCTGTGGCCATCGACAGTGCCGATGAAACCAAGGCCCTGCGTGCAGCGCATGCCGGCTTCTGGCTGTCACCGCAAACCATTTCCGTGGGCGTGATCGGCCCCGGCAAGGTCGGCTCGGCCCTGCTCGACCAGTTGCTGGAAAACGCCCCGCGCCTGCTGCGTGAAGCCAACCTCGACCTGCGCCTGCGCGCCATCGCATCGAGCAAGCGCATGTGGCTGGGTGAGCACGACGCCGACTGGCGTGGACGCTGGGCCGAGGCCACCGACGGGAACCTCGATGCGTTCACCGCCCACGTCCACGCCGCACATTTGCCGCATGCCGCGATCATCGACTGCAGCGCCAACCCCGCCGTGGCCGAGCACTACGCCGACTGGCTCGCCGCCGGCATCCACGTCATCACGCCGAACAAACAGGCCGGATCAGGCCCAATCGAGCGTTATCGCCACATTCTGGCGGCCGCAGAAGCCGGTGGCGCACGCTTCCGCTACGAGGCCACGGTCGGTGCCGGCCTGCCGGTGATCCAAACCCTGCGCGACCTCATCACCACCGGCGACGAATTGCACGCCATCGAAGGTATTTTTTCCGGCACGCTGGCTTGGCTGTTCAACAAATACGACGGCAGCAAATCCTTTTCCGAACTGGTGCGCGAGGCCCATGCACTGGGCTACACCGAGCCCGACCCGCGCGATGATCTTTCGGGTACCGACGTGGCCCGCAAGCTGGTGATCTTGGCGCGCGAAGCCGGACGCGATCTGAGCTTGGCCTATGTCGACGTCCAATCGCTGATTCCGCCCGGACTGGAACAGGGCAGCGCCGAGGATTTTCTCGCCGGTCTTGCGGCGCACGATGCGGCCATGCAGGCCCGCTTGGAATCGGCGCGGGAACGCGGTGACGTGTTGCGTTACGTCGCCAGCCTCGACCGCAATGGCCACGCGCGTGTCAGCCTGCAAGCGCTGCCCAGCAGCCACGCGTTTGCGCACCTCAAGCTCACGGACAACATCGTGCAGTTCACCACACGCCGCTATTGCGACAACGCGATGGTGGTGCAAGGGCCAGGCGCGGGCCCGGAGGTGACTGCCGCCGGCGTGTTTTCGGACCTGTTGCGCGTGGCAGCCGCACTCGGAGCGCGCGTGTGAGTGCGCTCGTTTGCACCGCTTTTTCTCCGGCCAGTATCGGCAATGCCTGCGTCGGCTTCGATATTCTCGGCCATAGCATCGCCGGTCCCGGCGATCGTGTGAGCGCACGCCGGATCGAGGAAGCCACCGTTCGCATCCGCGCCATCCATGGTCTGAACCAGAAACTGCCGCTCGAAGCTGAGCTCAACACCGCCGGACGGGCCTTGATCGCACTGCGCTCGGCACTCGACCTGCCCTTTGGTTTCGAAATCGAAATTGAAAAAGGCATCGCCTTGGGTTCCGGCATGGGTGGCTCGGCCGCCAGTTGCGTGGCGGCATTGGTGGCCGCCAATGCGCTGCTGGACCAGCCCTTGCCGCGTGATGCGCTGTATCCCTTTGCGCTGGAGGGTGAGTCCGCCTCCAGCGGTTCGCGCCACGGCGACAATGTCGGGCCGATGTTGCTCGGCGGGCTGGTACTCACCACGGCCGAGCGCATGGTGAAGATCGACGTGCCTGCATCGTGGCACTGCGTGCTGGTGCATCCGGATCAAGTGCTTGAAACCCGCCGCGCACGGGCGGCCTTGCAAGGCGCCTACGATCTGCACGAATTCGTGCAGCAATCGGCCAACCTGGCGCAGGTGCTGGTGGGCTGCATGAAAGGCGACGAGCAACTGGTACGCGCGGGTTTTTCCGATGTGCTGGTGGAGCCCCGCCGCGCGCCGCTGATTCCCGGCTTTGCCCAGGTCCAACAAGCGGCTCTGGACGCTGGAGCCTTCGGCGCCAGCATTTCCGGTGCCGGCCCAAGCGTCTTTGCCTGGTTCGCAAGCCGCGCCCAAGCCGAAGCTGCCGCCGCCCCGATGCAAGCGGCGTTCGCCGAAGTCGGCGTCGCCAGTCGATCCCATGTTTCGCCGGTCGCAGGACCGCGCGCGGAGGTGTTGTGATGCGTTTTGTTTCCACCCGTGGCCACGCCGCCGCTGTCAGTTTGTCCGAGGCCATTGCCGCTGGCCTCGCGCCCGATGGCGGCCTCTACGTACCCGACGCGATTCCGAGCCTGCCGCTGGCGGCCTTCGATGGCAAAGACAGCCTGCAAGACATCAGCGTCGCACTGCTGCAACCCTTTTTCGAAGGTGACGTCCTCGCTGGGGAACTGGACGCGATCTGCGCCCAGGCTTTTGATTTCCCCGCGCCGGTTCGTGATCTCGACGATGGCACGGGCGTGTTGGAACTGTTCCATGGCCCCACCGCGGCCTTCAAGGATTTCGGCGCGCGTTTTCTTGCCGCCTGCATGAGTCGCCTGCGTAGCAAGGCAACGAAGCCGCTCACCATCATCGTTGCCACATCCGGCGATACCGGCGCGGCCGTGGGCGGCGCCTTTCACGGCATTGCCGGGGTGCGCGTGGTGATTCTGTATCCGGATGGACGGGTGTCGCCACGTCAGGCCCATCAGTTGGGCGCATTCGGTGACAACGTGCCCGCGCTTCGCGTGGCCGGCAGTTTCGACGACTGTCAGGCGCTGGTGAAACGCGCGCTCAACGACGCCGAACTGCAGGCGCGTGTGCCTCTGAGCTCGGCCAACAGCATCAGTCTCGGCCGGCTGTTGCCGCAGATGAGCTATTACGCCAAGGCCGCGCTCGATCACTGGCGCCGTCACGAGGAAAAACTCAACTTCGCCATTCCCACCGGCAACCTCGGCAATGCGCTGGCCTGCATCCTTGCACGCCGCATCGGACTGCCGATTGGCGAGGTGCTGCTGGCCACCAATGCCAATGCGGTGTTGCCCGAGTTTTTCGATGGCGGCCCGTACACGCCGCAGCCGAGCCTCGCCACGCTTGCCAATGCCATGGACGTGGGCGCGCCCAGCAATTTCGAGCGCCTGCGCTGGCTGTACCCGGATGAAGACGCGTTGCGCGAGAGCTTCCGCGCCATCAGCGTGTCCGATGCCGCCATCCGCGACACCATCGGTGACGTATGGGAGCGTCACGCCGTGGCCGTCTGCCCGCATACCGCCACCGCGATCTGGGCCTTGGACAGCCTCGCACTCGATGGCAGCTGGGCCGTCGCCGCGACCGCGCACCCGGCCAAGTTCGAGAGCATCGTGGAACCGCTGATTGGACAATCGCTGACGCCGCCACCGGCACTGGCCCGCCTGCTCGCACGCCCTTCCCACGCCGACGCCATGGCCGCCGACTACGAGGCCTTCGTGGCCGTGCTTGCAGGCGGCTGAACAGAAAGAACCCTGCCCTTTTGCGGGCGGGCAGCTCCGCTACACTGGGCACATGAGTGTTGGCCTGCTATTGGTCGCCCACGCCGGGGCGGCATCACACTTCCGCGGTCTGGTCGAGCGGCTGCTCGGGCGGCTGCCCTTGGCGCTGGACTGTTTCGAACTGGATTTCGACGCCGACCTCGACGTCGCGCTGCCGCTGGCCAGCACGGTCATGCGGCGCGTGGATTCGGGTGACGGCGTACTGATCCTCACCGACCTCTATGGCGCATCCCCCAGCAATCTCGCAGCCCGTCTGACCCAACTCGGCACCCCGGCGCGGCGCGTTTCGGGATTGAACCTCCCGATGTTGTTGCGGGTCTGCAATTACCCTGAACTTTCCCTCGACGAATTGGCCCGCACCGCAACCACGGGCGGCAAAATTGGAGTCATCCTCGACCATGCTTGAACGCGAACTCCCCATCGTCAACAAACTCGGCCTGCACGCCCGCGCCTCGGCCAAGGTCGTCAGTCTGCTGTCGGGCTTCAGCAGCTTGGCCACGCTCGAATGCCGTGGTCGGGCTGTCAACGGCAAAAGCCTCATGGGTGTGATGTTGCTGGCGGCCGGACAAGGTGCGCACGTGCGCATCAAGCTCGATGGCCCGGATGAAGCCGATGCCATGCGCGCGGCCGAATCCTTGTTCTCGCGCGGATTCGACGAACTGGAGAGCGCATGAGTCTGCCCTCGTCGACGCCAGCGAGCGAGGCGCACTGAGGTGCGGCTCAAGCTCACGGGTCTGACCGCTGCCAAGGGCCTGGCCCTGGGGCGCGCTCGGATTCGTGAGCCGCACGTGCTGGACATCGAGGAGCACCACCTGCCGCCCGACCAGGTCGAAGCCGAAGTCGAGCGCTTGCAGCAAGCCATTGCCGCCACCCGCGCCGAACTGGCGAAGCTGCGCGGCCAATTGCAGGGCGCGCTGGCGCAGGAAATCGGCGAGTTCCTCGACGTGCACGCCATGTTGCTGGACGATCCCGACCTCAGTACCGGCCTCACCACCCTGATTCGCACCGGCCTGTATTCGGCCAGCTACGCACTCAAGCTCCAGCACGACCGCTTGGTCCAGGTGTTCGAGGCCATGGACGACCCTTACCTGCGCAGCCGGCGCGAGGACGTCGACCATGTGCTTGGACGCGTGCAAGCCGCGTTGCATCGTGCACCCGACGGCAGCGATGTGATTGGCTTGGCCGGTGACGTTCTCATCACCGACAGTGTGGCCCCGGCGGAACTGGCGCAACTGTCCGAACGTGGCGTGGTGGCCCTACTGGTATCGCAGGGCAGCACCTTGTCGCACAGCGCAATCATGGCGCGCAGCCTCGGTCTGCCGATGCTCGTGGTGCCCCCCGACGATCTGGCCGTGGTCACCGAAGGGGCGGCGGTGATGGTCGATGCCATCCGCGGCGAGATCATCGTCGAACCCGACCCTGACGATCTTCTGCAACTGCGCGAGCGCGAGTTTGCACAAACCCGCGAGCGGCGCGAGCTGGCCCGCCTGCGCGACAAGCCCACAGCCACCCGCGATGGCACGCCCATCCAGTTGTTGGCCAATGCCGAGTCACGCGAGGACATCAGCCGCGCACACCGTCTGGGCGCGGCTGGCGTCGGCCTGTTTCGCACGGAACTGCTGTTCCTGCAGCGTCACGAACCACCGGACGAAGACGAGCAACTGGCCGCTTACCGCGACGCGGTACTGGGCATGAGCGGGCGTCCCGTCACCTTGCGCATTTTCGACCTCGGCGCGGACAAGGCCGACAGCGCCGGCATTGCCCTGACGCGCGAACCCAATCCCGCACTGGGTCTGCGCGGCATCCGTCTGGGCTTTGCGCGCCCGGCCCTGCTGCGCACGCAATTGCGTGCCATGCTGCGGGCCTCGGCCTATGGTCCGGTTCGCATCCTCGCGCCCATGGTCACTCGTCGTGACGAAATGGCGCACCTGGGCCGTCTGGTGCAGTCGTGCACACGCGAACTGAGGCGCGAAGGACACCATCTTCCGCAACAGGTGCAACTGGGTGCGATGATCGAGGTGCCGGCCGCAGCCATTGCCCTGCCCGCCATGCTCAGCACCCTCGACTTCGTGTCGATCGGCACCAACGACCTGATCCAGTATCTCTTGGCCGTCGATCGCGGCAATCCGGCCTTGGGGGAAATGTTCTCGCCGCTGTATCCGGCCGTGATCCGCGTGCTGCATCAGGTGATCCAGACCTGCAAGGCCGCCGGAAAGCCGGTATCTATCTGCGGCGAAATCGCCAGCGATGCTCGTTTCACCCGCATGCTGCTGGCGCTCGGCTTGACCGAGTTTTCGATGCATCCATCGAGCCTGCTCGATATTCGCGCCACGATCCGCGACAGCGACCTGCGCCAACTGCGCCGCCGCACCGGCGCTCTGCTGCGCGCTGGCCGCCGAACGACGCTGGAACAACTGGTTGCGCGGCTCTGAATCACGCGCCCGATTGTTCGGGCTGAAACAACACCACGGTCGTCGGGCAAGCCTTTGCAAGTTGCCACTGGCTGGCTAGTCTGGCAAGTACTGCTCGCATCGGAGGTTCACCATGGCATTGCGCAACAGCGACCGGCGCTGGGGATGGCCCAGCATGAGCCTTCATTGGCTGATCGCGATCCTGATCTTCGGACTTTTGATGGTCGGCTTCGTGATGGTGCAATTGCCCAAGTCACCGAAGTATTTCTGGGTGTTTGATCTGCACAAGTCGATCGGCATCACAGTGCTGGCACTGATGCTTGTGCGACTGGTCTGGCGTCTCTACGCCGGTGCGCCGCAGCCGGTTCCCGGGACTTCAGCCCTGCAACGCTGGATGGCCAATCTGGTGCATCTGGGCTTGTACCTGATGCTGTTCATCATGCCGATCGCAGGCTGGCTGTACGACTCAGCCAGCGGCCTGCGTGCGATGAAATTCTTCGGCCTTTTCACCGTTCCAAAACTGATTGCACCGAACCCTCAGATCAAGGATCTGGCTCACGAGGTTCATGTCTGGGGTGCGATCATCCTCACCGTTCTCATCCTCGCCCACATCGGTGGCGCCTTGCTGCACCACTGGGGCCAACGCGATCGCACCCTGTATCGCATGTTGCCCTCCGTGTTCGAGAAAGAGTCCTGATACCCAAGGAGTTGACCATGCGTTACCTGCCCGTGCTTGTTGCCCTGTTGTTGGCGATCCCCTCGGCTCATGCGGTGGACTGGTCGGCTGATTCGGCCAAGTCCAAACTGCGTTTTTCCAGCACTGCCGAAGGCATGGCCTTCGAGGGCCAGTTCAAGCAATTCGCGCCCAGCATCCGTTTCGATCCGTCCGATCTCGCCTCGGCGCGTTTCAATGTGAAGATCACCCTCGCCAGCGCCGACACCGCCAACGCCGATCGCGATGACACCTTGAAGGGCAGCGACTTCTTCGCGGTGGAGCGTTTCCCGCAGGCGAACTACTTCGCCACCGCCTTCCGCGATCTGGGCAATGGCCGATTTGCAGCCGACGGCAACCTGTCGCTACGCGGCGTGGATAAGCCGGTGACGTTGGAGTTCACCTGGGTCGCTAAGGACAAACACGCCACGCTCGACGGCTCGGCCACGCTCAATCGTCTGGATTTCGCCGTCGGTGCCGGCGACTGGGCCGATGCCTCCACCGTGGCACACGAGGTTCGTGTGAGCACCCATCTCGATCTGACCCAGCCCTGATTGCGCGGGTATGAGCCTGCGCGAGCGCTGGCAACGAATCTTCGGTCGCACGGCGACATCGGATACGGCTGCGCAAGCGGGTGAGACGAACCTGCTGCGCGCGGCCGACAGCCTGCGCGCCCTGCTCGATGACCGCGCGATTCCGGCCTCGATCCGTACCGGATTGGCGGCCGACTACAGTCGCATCGAACTGATGCTAGACAAACTCGAACACGGCCATGTGCACATCGCCGTGTTCGGGCGGGTGAGCGTGGGCAAGTCCGCCCTGCTCAATGCCTTGCTGGGCGAGACCGCGTTCCCCGTGGGGGTCCTGCATGGCACCACGGTCACTGCCGAACACCAACGTTGGCAAGAGGCCCGCGCCAACGGCGTGCACCTGATCGACACGCCCGGCATCAATGAGCTGTCCGGTGAAGAACGTGAGGCATTGGCGTTCGAAGTTGCCGGCCGCAGCGATCTGGTGATCTACGTGGTCGATGGCGACATGACCTCGATCGAAGTGGATGCGCTCAAGCTGCTGGCCCGAACCCAGCGGCCTTTGCTGTTGGCCCTGAACAAGGCTGATCGTTACACGACGACACAACGCGAAGAGCTTCTGGCGCGACTGGCCGAACACGCGCGTGGCATGGTGAACCCGGAAAACATCGTCGCCGTGATGGCGCAACCCGGCGTGCAACGCGTGCTCAAGGTCCAAGCCGATGGCAGCGAGATCGAGGAGTCGCGAACCCGCACCACGGATGTGAGCACCTTGCGCGAACGCATCCTCGCCATCCTCGAATCCGAAGGCAAAACCCTGGCCGCGCTCAACGCCGCACTTTTTGCCGGTGAACTGTCCGATCAAATCGGCCAGCGCCTGACGGCGGTGCGCAAGGATCTCGCGAGCCGTACCATTCGCCTCTACTGCTTGGGGAAAGGCGTGGCGGTGGCACTCAATCCGGTACCGGTGGCCGATCTCTTGGCGGCGGCCACGCTCGATGTGGCCCTGGTCATGCATCTGTCGCGCATCTACGGCCTGCCACTGACACGGGTCGAAGCCGGCAAACTCCTGACCACCATCGTCGCGCAATTGGCAGCACTGATGAGTGCCATCTGGGGCGTACATCTGGTGGCATCGGCGCTGAAGATCGCCAGCGTCGGCCTGTCGACCGCGCTGACCGCCGTGGCGCAGGGCGCTCTGGCTTGGTATGCCACCGTGCTGGTCGGCGAAGCGGCGGCGAAGTATCTGGCGCAAGGCAAAAGCTGGGGTGAGCTGGGGCCCAAGCGCGTGGTCAGCGATATCGTGGCCTCGCTGGATCGGGATTCGATCCTGCGCGAGGCACGTGAGGAAATCCTGGCGCGCTTGCGCGCTTAGCAGACGATCTCAGCAACGTCCGTACACGTCCTCCAAGCGCTCAATGTCGTCCTCGCCGAAGTAGTCCCCACACTGGGTTTCGATCAGGTGCACGTCGCGCTCGGTGGGGTTTTCCAGCCGGTGCAGGGTGTTCATCGGGATGTAGGTGGACTGGTTGCGCTGCAAGAAGATTTCTTCGTCGCCAATGCGTACCTTGGCGGTGCCATCGACCACGGTCCAATGTTCGCTGCGGCGCTGGTGGCGCTGCAAGGACAGCACGCCGCCCGGTTTCACGGTGAGTCGCTTGACCTTGCAATCCTTGGCATCCTCCAGCACGGTGTAACTGCCCCAAGGGCGATGCACGGTGAGGTGATGCTGGGCGGCGTAGTGACTGCGCTGGCGCAGGGTGTCGACGACGTGGCGCACGGCCTGAACCTGATGGCGGTCGGCGACCAGCACGGCATCGCCGGCATCCACGATCACCAAGTCTTTCACGCCCACGGCCGCGACCAAGCGACCTTCGGTTTGGATGAAATTGCCCGCGCCATCGACCACGATGGCTTCGCCCTGCACGCGGTTGCCATCGGCATCGGGCGCAACCAGATCGCCCAGCGCATTCCACGAACCGATATCGCTCCAGTCGAAACGCGCCGGCACCACCGCGCGATGGGTGGCACTTTCCATCACGGCGTAGTCGATGGAAATGTCCGGTTGCGCTAGAAAGCTTGCCTTGTCGAACAACACGACATCGCCCTGTGCCGGTGAGGCCGCAATGCAGGCTTGAGCGGCGGTCAGCACATCTGGACAGGCCTTGGCGGCGGCAGCCAGCAAGGCTCCGGCACTGAAGCAGAACATGCCGGCATTCCAGGTGTAATTACCGGCGGCCAGATAACGTTCGGCAGTCGCCAGATCGGGTTTTTCCACGAAGGCATCGATCACGAAACCACCGTCCAGCGATGCGCCGGCGCGGATATAGCCGAAGCCGGTTTCTGGTGCAGTGGGTTGGATGCCAAAGGTGACCAGATGACCGGCAGCAGCCAAGGTGCGCGCCTTGGCCACATCACGCGCAAAGCTGTCCACGTCGGCAATCAAATGATCGGCCGGCAGCACCAGCAATTGCGCCGCATCGCCATAGCGCGCCTGCACATCGAGTGCGGCCAGCACGATGGCCGGCGCGGTATTGCGCCCGGCTGGCTCCAGCAGCAAGCGCGAGACGAAGCGTCGAACACTGCTGCGCACGTACTCGTCTTGGGTCAGAAATCGATAATCGGCGCTGGTGACGGTGATGACCTCCTCACCCTCCATCACTGCCAAGGCGCGCTGCAAGGTCAGGCCCAACAAAGAATCGCCATCAGGCAAGCGCATGAAGGGCTTGGGAAAGGCGCGACGCGACACCGGCCACAAGCGGGTCCCGGCGCCACCGGACAAGATCACGGGAATCAACTGCGACACACGATTCTCCAACAAGGTTCTATGGTGCAAGCTCGCCCATCACCTGCGCCACGCCTTCGCGCCAATCCGGCAAGGTCAAGCCGAACCAATCATGCAGGCGCGTGTTGTCGAGGCAGGAAAAGGCCGGACGTTGCGCCGGGGTGGGATAATCGGAGCTTGCGATGGCATCCAGCGTGGGCAGGCGCTCCAGCAAACCTGCGGCCTGCGCCGTGGCGAAGATCGTCTGGGCAAAGCCGTGCCAACTGGTTTGCCCGGCTGCGCTCACATGCACGATGCCGTTACGCCAAGGCTTGCCCGCTTTCACCTCGGCGAAAATTGCCGCAGTGGCGGTGGCAATCCAACGTGCCGGTGTCGGCGCGCCGATCTGGTCATCGACCACGCGCAGATGATCGCGCTCGGCGGCGAGTCGCAACATGGTGCGCAGGAAGTTCTGACCGCGCGCGGCATAGACCCACGCCGTACGCAGGATCAAATACTCGGCACCCGATTCCGCGACGGCCGCTTCGCCGGCGCGCTTGCTGTGTCCGTAAACGCCGAGTGGCGCCGTGCCGTCCTGCTCGCGCCAGGGCCGCGTGCCCTGACCATCAAAAACATAATCGGTGGAGTAATGCAGCAGGCGTGTGCCATGCACGTGACACCATTCGGCCAAAACGCCCGGCGCCGTGGCGTTGATGGCATGGGCCAATTCGGCCTCGGATTCGGCCCGATCAACTCCGGTGTAGGCCGCAGCATTGACGATGGCATCGGGCTTTTCCGCATTGAGCAAGGCGTGCAAGGCCGACGGATCGGAAAGATCCGCCACCCGAGCCGCGCCCCCACCCGGCAATCGCCCATCGCGGCACGCCGGCACCACGCGACCCAGCGGCGACAGTGCGCGATGCAGTTCGTAGCCGACTTGGCCCGCGGCACCCAGCAACAAGAACTTCATGGCAGGTAGAGCGGCAAGCGATCTTCGGGCACCTCGGCCAAAAACGGCGCCTGGGTGTCCTTGTCGGACAAGGTGGGATGGGCCAAGGGCCAATCGATCGCGAGCGCCGCATCATTCCAGCGGATGCCGGCATCGGCGGCAGCATCGTAGGCTCGCGTGCATTGATAAGTGAACACGGCCCGCTCAGAGACGACCGCAAACCCGTGGGCAAACCCTTCCGGAATCCAGAAGTGGCGTTTGTTCTCGGCCGTCAACATCACCGCCACCGAGCGCCCGAAACTGGGCGAGCCACGTCGAATGTCCACCGCCACATCGTAGACCTCGCCTTCCAACACGCTCACCAGCTTGCCTTGCGGATTGGGCCACTGGTAATGCAGGCCGCGCAACACCCCGCGCGCCGAGGCCGACACATTGCCTTGCACAAAGTCGATATCCAACCCGGCATCGGCAAAACGCGTCTTGTTCCAACTTTCGTAGAAGTAGCCCCGCGCATCGCCGAACACATGCGGCTCGATGATCAGACAACCCGGAAGATCGGTTTCAATCACACGCATCAGGCCAAATCTCCGCGCAGCAGGGCGAGCAGATACCGCCCATAGCCATTCTTGGCCAGTGGCCGCGCCAGTGATTCCAGCGCGGCATCGTCGATCCAGCCATTGCGCCAGGCGATTTCCTCGGGGCAACACACCTGCAAACCCTGGCGCTCTTGCAAGGTTTGAATGAAGTTGCCCGCTTGCAGCAAGGATTCGTGCGTGCCGGTGTCGAGCCACGCCACCCCGCGCCCGAAGCGTTCCAAATGCAGCGAACCATCTTCCAAATAACGCCGGTTGAGATCGGTGATTTCCAACTCGCCACGCGCCGAAGGTTTCAGTTCGGCGGCAAAGTCACACACGCGCTCGTCGTAGAAGTACAGGCCAGTCACGGCATAGAAGGATTTGGGCTTGGCCGGCTTTTCTTCCAAGCCCACGACCCGACCATCGGCATCGAACTCGGCCACGCCATAGCGCTCCGGATCGCTGACCCGATAGCCAAACACCGTCGCACCATCGCCACGCTGGGCGGCGCTGCGCAACTGCCCTTGCAAGCCGTGACCGTGGAAGATGTTGTCGCCCAGAACCAAACAACTGGGCTTGTTGTCGACGAATTCGCGTCCGATGAGGAAGGCCTGCGCCAAACCATCGGGACTGGGCTGGACGGCGTATTCGATCTGCATGCCCCATTGGCTGCCATCACCCAGCAACTGCCGGAACAGCGCTTGCTCGTGCGGCGTGTTGATGACCAACACACGCCGAATGCCCGCCATCATCAAGGTGGCCAGCGGATAGAAGATCATCGGTTTGTCGTAGACCGGCAAGAGCTGCTTGGACACGCCCTGAGTAATCGGATACAGCCGTGTGCCGGAGCCACCAGCCAAGATGATGCCGCGGTCGATTGCCGAACTTGTTTGCGTTGTCATGCGGATTTCCGTTCGCCGATCACTGACCGAGGCGCTGCATGCGATAACTGCCATCGAGCACCCGTGCCACCCACGTCTGATTGGCCAGGTACCAGTCGACCGTCGCCGCCATGCCTTGTTCGAAACTCATCTTCGGCAGCCAGCCCAACTCGCGTTGGAGCTTGGAGGCATCGATGGCGTAACGCCGATCATGTCCGGGCCGATCACGCACGAAGGTAATTTGCGTGGCGCGCGACTGGCCGTCCTCACGCGGACGTCGCTCATCCAGCAGTGCGCACAGCGTCTTGACGACATCGATATTGCGACGCTCGGCATCGCCACCGACGTTGTACACCTCGCCCACCCGACCACGCGTCAGCACCGCGTCGATCGCAGCACAGTGATCTTCCACATACAGCCAGTCACGTACGTTCGAACCATCGCCGTACACCGGCAAAGGCTCGCCAGCGAGCGCCTTGGCGATGATCAGGGGAATGAGCTTTTCCGGAAATTGATAGGGGCCGTAGTTGTTGGAACAGTTGGTGGTCAGTACCGGCAGGCCGTAGGTGTGGTGAAAGGCCCGCACCAGATGATCAGAAGCCGCCTTCGAGGCGGAATACGGCGAATTGGGCGCGTAAGGCGTGGTTTCGGTGAACTTGCCAACCTCACCCAAGGAGCCGTATACCTCGTCGGTGGATACATGCAGGAAGCGGAATGCGGCGCGCTCGGCCTCACCCAGTTCACGCCAAAAGTCGCGCGCTTGCTCCAGCAGATTCAAAGTGCCCACGACATTGGTTTGCACGAAGGCGGCCGGCCCATCGATGGAGCGATCGACATGGCTTTCGGCCGCGAAATTGACGATGGCCTGCGGACGGTTCTCGGCAAGAAGACGCCGCACCACGGTCGCATCACCGATATCGCCGTGCACGAAGTGGTGAAGCTCTGCTGCGGCCAGATCGTTGAGCGTGTCGCGATTGCCAGCGTAAGTCAGCGCATCCAGATTGACCACCGAGGCGCCTGCCGCCACGGCGCGACGCACGAAGTTGCCACCAATGAAACCGGCACCGCCGGTAACCAACAAAGTATTCATCAGAATGGCAGCGAGTCGTCGTCGAAATCATCGTTGAACGAGGGCGCAGGAGCAGCGCCCGAAGCCGGCGCACGCGGTGCCGAATAGCCTGCACCACTCTGGCTCTCGAACGGATCAGCCTCCGGTGCGCTACGCGCCGCCGCTGCTCCCGACGAGCCCGCTCGCGGCGCATAGCCTTCACTACCACGACTGGGCCGTGCGCCACCCTCACCGCCGGGGCGTCCACCCAACATCTGCATCTCGTTGGCCACGATGTCGGTACTGTAACGCTCCACGCCGTCTTGGCCCGTGTACTTGTCCGTGCGCAGCGAGCCTTCAACATAAACCTGTGAACCCTTGCGCAGGTACTCGCCGGCAATCTCGGCCAAGCGGCCAAAGAACTTGACCCGATGCCATTCGGTACGTTCCTGTTGCTCGCCCGTCTGCTTGTCGCGCCAAGATTCACTGGTGGCAATGCGGATCGACACGATGGGCGCGCCCGCCGTGGAATAGCGCGTTTCCGGGTCGGCGCCGAGATTGCCGACCAAAATGACCTTGTTGATGCCGCGTGCCATGAGTGAGCTCCTTGCCAGGCCGCAACGTCGCGGCGGGGTGACAGGCTAGTATATGCGGACCACGAGCCGGCACTGGAATTTGCCGTGAATTTCGCCTGAGACTTTTGCTCGAACACCCTGCAAACACTGGAAAACCCAAGTGAATCCTGAATTTTGGCGGCAACGCTGGCGCGAGGGTCGGATCGGCTTCCACCGAACCGAAGTCATGCCCCTGCTGGAGCGACACTGGCCCACACTGGGCCTGGCGGCCGGCAGCCGCGTGCTGGTGCCACTGTGCGGCAAGAGCCTGGACATGGTCTGGCTGGCTGCAAAAGGTCATTCCGTGCTGGGCGTGGATATCTCTGAACTGGCCATCGAACAATTCCTGAGCGAACACCGGCTTGAAGCGCAGGTGCATCAATCTGCCATGGGCACGCACTACGGCACCGAACGTATCGAATTGATCTGCGGTGATGCCTTCGCCCTGGACGCGGCCACGCTTTCGAGCTGTACCGCGCTCTACGATCGCGCCGCCATGATTGCCCTGCCACCCGAGCTGCGACAGCGCTACCTCGACACGGTTTACGCGCGCCTGCCACAGGGCAGCGAGGCCTTGCTCATCACCTTGGAATATCCGCAAGACGAGAAAGTCGGCCCGCCCTTTTCGGTGGACGAAACCGAAGTTCGCGCCCGCTTCCAGTCAGGCTGGAGCGTGACGGTACTGGAACGTCGCGACATCCTTGCGCACGAACCGAACTTTGGCACCTCGGCGCTGGAAACCGTGGTTTATCGACTGACACGACACGACTGATCGGGTCATTGGCACATCTGTTTGTTGCCCATGACCGGCCGGCTCGCGCTTGACCGCTATAATGCGCGGATGATGAACGCCGCTCCCGCCCACGCCATGTCCAGCCCGCGCGCACTCGCCTTTTCCGAGACCCAGACACTGGTTCAAGCCGACATGGCGGCCATGGACCGCCTGATCTCCGAACGCCTGACCTCCGAGGTCGTTCTCATCAACCAAATCGGCAGCCACATCATTGGTGCCGGCGGCAAGCGCCTGCGTCCGCGGCTGCACCTGATCGCCGCACGCGCCCTCGGTTACCGCGGCAATGAACACCTGCAATTGGCAGCGATCATCGAGTTCATCCACACCTCAACCCTGCTACACGACGATGTGGTCGATGAATCCGACCTGCGCCGTGGCCGCAAGACCGCCAATGCACTGTGGGGCAATGCCGCCAGCGTGCTGGTGGGCGACTTCCTCTATTCGCGCAGCTTCCAGTTGATGGTGGAATTGGACCGCATGGCGGTGATGCAAGTGTTGGCCGACACCACCAATGCCATTGCCGAAGGCGAAGTGCTGCAGCTCTTGCACGTCAACAACCCTGACGTGGACGAAGCGGCCTACTTGCGGGTGATCGAGCGCAAGACTGCGGTCCTCTTCGCCGCCGCCACGCGACTGGCGGCCGTACTGTGCGAACAGGACGCAAGCCATGGCGCAAGTCTTTACGACTACGGACTCAATCTCGGCTATGCCTTCCAGATCGCAGACGACGTCCTTGACTACACCGCCGACGAGACCGCACTAGGCAAACACCTGGGCGCCGACCTCGCCGAAGGCAAGGCCACCCTGCCCTTGATCCACGCGCTCGGCCACGCCAACGCCGATCGACGCCTACGCCTGCGTGAGATCATCGAACACGGCACGATCGATGCCATGCCGGAAGTGCTCGACGCCATCGTCGCATCCGATAGCGTGGCCTACAGCCATAGTCGCGCCCGGCACTATGCCAACAAGGCCGAGGCGGCCTTGCAATCCCTTCCCGACAACGAATGGACTGCCGCGCTGCGCGGCTTGGCACGTTACGCCATCGACCGCAGTAATTGACGCTGCTGATGAGCTTCCACGAGCTCGAATTCGGCCGTTGAATACCCCAAAAAAACAACGCCGGGAGGTGTTAACCTTCCGGCGTTGTCATTGGACACAAGCTAAGGCGACGACCCGCAGGTCATCGCCAGGTGATCAGAGTGCCTGCACCTGGTCAGCCTGCATGCCCTTCTGGCCCTGAACAGCAACGAAGCTCACCTTCTGGCCTTCCTGCAGCGACTTGAAGCCGTTGCCTTGAATGGCGCGGAAGTGCACGAACAGGTCTGGACCACTCTCGGGGGTGATGAAACCAAAGCCCTTGGCATCGTTGAACCACTTGACGGTTCCGGTCTGACGATCAGACATTTTTGAAACTCCAGCAAAAAACGAAAAAACGCCCTTGCGGGCGGGATTGACTGCTTTTTTGCGGGAGTGGAATGTAGCGAAACGACACGCCGACCGACTTGAAGGTGGTCGTCAGGTCACGATACTCCGTGACCCCAGGCAAAAAACACAGCCGGTACAGCGTACGCGATTTTGTTCACAAAATCTAGCCCAAGCCTCTTCCAACGACACATGAGCCTGGAAGGGCGTGCGTGATTCCAACGACAAATGAGCCTGAAGGGGGATCGGAACGGGGCATCCTTGAAGGATGCTCGTGTCCTTCAATACCGAACCGCTTCGTACCCTCGGTGGCTAGCCTTCCTGGAAGGAAGCCTGGCCATCGAGTTCAAGGCCCTTCCGGACCTCATCAGCGCGAATGGTTTGCACCGCTTTGGCTTTCGTGCCCCGACCGTAGTCTGCTACTCGCCTTCCTGCGCACTGTCTCCGGCGTGTTGCGGGCGCACTGGTCAACACCGTCCCCGATCGGACAACGACGTCGCCCCAGCCCGATGGTCAGGCCGTTTGCAGCCTTGAGCCATGATTCCACGTCTGACGATCGCAAAATCGAATGCAGGCGATTTGGCGTATCCATTTTCCGGGCTGTCAAACACTCAGGCCGCCGGAAGTCCGGCGGCCTTTCTGATTTCTGCTTTCATGCTTTGCAGCACCTGCCATCAGGAGTCATCACGATTGCGTCGCAGGCGGATGGCCAGGACGATCATGGCGATGCCTGCAACCGTGCCGATCCAAATCTCGACGTGCCCCAGCACCGAATACATCGCCAGCAAGGACCCACCGTAGTCGAAGCTCACCAGCGAACCCAGAGACTGCATATCCATGCTGCGCAACCAAGTGCCGGGAAACACGCCGCCGAGGATGCGTGCAACGACATGCTTCCAGAACCAGTTGCTGCCCATGTCGACCGAACTCAGCCAATCAAACCAAGTGAGGAACACCCCTGCGAAAGCCGGCAGCATGAGCGCCCAGAGGAAGGGCTTGCTCTTGGCCCAGGCCGAGCACAGCATCAACCAGCCGACGCTCGGAAGCGCCCACAACACGTAGATGGGCAAGGCCGCCAAGGCAAGGCTGATCGTGGTCAGGAAGGCTCCCGGGCTCCACAACAGGATGAAGGGATTGCCGCCGTGCAGCAGCACGAAAACCGCCACGATCAGCATGAAGCCGAGCATGCAGGCCACGCCTGCGACCGTGGCAATGACCGGCGCTACAACCAGGGCGCTGACGACTTTGGATAGGACCGTGTCACGATCCGACAACGGCAAGGACTTCCAGAACAACACGCTGCGGTCGCGGCGCTCGTCATACAACGAGCTCAGGCAATAGAAGAACACCACGATGCCCATGGTCAGCATTGGCCAGAACATGGCCGAGGCCGAGGCCCAAGTGACGGATCGTGAGACTTCCGCGATGGCGTCCGGCGTCATCTTTACGGTGATGGAAGCGAGGTCGATGCCATTGACGCGGAACGACTGCTCACCCAAGGCGGTCTTGCCCGATTCCAAGGCCCTGCCCGCCATGATTTCGGCAAAGATGAAGCCCATCAAGGTCAGTGCCAGCGCAATGACGCTCGTCCAGATCGGTGCCCAGAAAAAGCCGCCCTTGTGCTCCCAGTATTCGCGCCGCAACAGCCATACGAAACGTTGGCGAGGGCTAATGCTAGATGCCTGCGTATTCATGCGTAGGTTCCTTTCATCGTGGCCACGAACAGGTCGGCGACATTGGGGGTTCGGGTTTCGCCCAGCGCGGCCAGGTTCGAACGATCCACGCCGTCGAACAACAGAACGGTCTTGCCGAACACCGAACGCTCGTCCAGGGGCTTGAGCGCGCGCGCCGCTTCCAATTGCGCCGGTGCCACCATGACTTCGGTGAAACGTTCGGCCACTTCGTCCATCGAGGCTGCAAGTGCGATCTTGCCGGCTCGGACAAACAACAGGTCGCTCAGGATGTGCTCGACTTCCTCGACCTGATGGGTGGTGATGAGGATGGTCTTTTCTTCATCGAAGTAGTCGTTCAGGAGACTCTGATAGAACTGCTTGCGGTAGAGGATGTCCAAGCCGAGTGTCGGCTCGTCCAACACCAGCACCTTGGCATCAATGGCCATCACCAAGGCCAGATGCAATTGCACGATCATGCCCTTGGACAGTTCCTTCACTCGTTGCGTGGGTTTCAGCTTGGTATTGGCCAAAAATCGCTCACAGCGCTCGCGAGAAAACCGCGGGTGTACGCCCTCAACGAAGTCGATGGCCTGTGAGACGCGGATCCAGCGCGGCAAAATCGCGACATCGGCAATGAAGCAGATGTCATTCATCAAGGAATCGCGTTCGGTGCGCGGGTCCTTACCCAAGACACTCAATTCACCCTCGAACGGAATCAGGCCAAGGATGGCCTTCAAGGCGGTGGTTTTGCCGGCACCGTTGGGGCCGATCAGGCCGACGATGCGCCCGGCTTCAATGGTGAAGTCGGCGGAATCCAATGCCACCGTACCCTGATAGGACTTGCTCAGATTGCGTGCCCGAATCGCGCTCATGGCTTGGCTCCAGTGGCGTCATTGAATTCCGCCTGCAAGCGCTCCCACGACAGGCCCAGGCGACGGATGCGCTCGACGATCAGGGGCCACTCCTCGCGCAGAAACTGGCGGCGCTCGGTTTCCAACAATTGTTGCGGTGCGTCTTCGGTAACGAACATGCCAAGTCCTCTTCGTTTTTCCACCACGCCTTCGTCGGCAAGCTCCTGATAGGCACGCGAGACCGTGATGGGATTGAGTTGATATTCAGCAGCGACCTGCCGCACCGAAGGCACCGCCTCGCCGGGCCGGATCAGACCGTCCAGCACCATCGCGACGATGCGCGCCTTCAGTTGCAGGTAAATCGGTGTGGTGTCATTCCAGACTGCATTCATGTTCACGCCCCCGGGGCGCCCTGCGGACGCGGCAGGATGTTCTTGAACGAGAAATACGGCATGCGAAGCGCGCTCTGACGCTCGCGCATGACTTCAGTGACCGGGTTGCGGGCAGCCGATTCAACGCGTGCCCAGCCGTCGGTCGCGGCCGATGGGCGTTCGCCGGCCACCCAGCCGACGACGAAGCCGAGGCCCAGCACAGCCAGGGTGACCGAGAGGTGGAGTCTCTTGCGACGCATGGGAATCTCCTTTGCTTGGGAGTGTGGTCTTGGTGTGTTGGTACACTACACCACTACCAAAGCAAACGCAAGCACTTCCTGTCTCGCACCGTGCGAGCCTTGTTTTCAGACGATTCAGTTTTCCCGCAAGCCGCCGCCGGTGCGTCCACCTGCGGCGGCACGGAGACTTCAGCCGCGGATGCGGCCCACCAAGGTGTCTGGGCGATGTGGGCCAAGCTCGGCGATCAGGCGACGCGCGGCATCGACCTGCCCCCACACGTTCCACAGCAACACGCCGCGCACGCGGCCGGCCTCGCAGTAATAGACCACGCCTTCGCGGTTTGGCGTGATCCAGTCTTCGACGAGCTCCAAGCGGTTGTCGAGCACACCCACGGCCTCGTAGCCCAAGTCGAACAGGTCCGAGTAGAAGAACGGCAATTGCGCGTAGGGTTCCGGTCTGCCAGCCATGGCACGCCCTGCCACACGCCCGCTGCTGAGCGCGGCATCCTCGTGTTCGACTCGGATTCGCCGTCCCAGTGCCTGATTGGGAA
>CAUJJS010000102.1 GCA_963205415.1 Pseudomonadota bacterium | reverse complement strand
GCTGCTCAAGCGCGTGGGCGCCGTCGCACCGCAGGAGGTGTGCATCACTGGCCGCGTCGTCCGCATCGACGGCGTGCCTTCGGCCGCCGTGCTGCCTGCTGACCGCTGGGGCCGGCCGCTGCCATCCTGGCAGCAATGCCGCCGCCTTGAACCCGGCGAATTGTTCCTGCTCAGTGTGACCAACCCGGCATCGTTCGACAGCCGGTATTTCGGGCCGGTCAGCGCATCCGCCGTGATCGGCGTCGCGCATCCGGTCTGGCTGGAATCCCGCCCATGATGGCCGCCGACTCGCTGCACGTTGCCGTGCATCTTGTCGTGCCATCGGGCGTGTCGTTCTGCTGGCCGTCGCAGTGTCGTCGCGCGTGCAGTGCAGGTGCATCCGCACCGCACTTCGCGCTGCCTTCGGCGCAGCCGTCCCACGTGCAGGCGTCTTGCCTCGAACGCGCCCGGCTTGCGGCCGTGTCCGCGTTCGCCGGCGCGCTGGCTGCTCGCGCAGCAGCGCCGCCGGGCCGCCGCTGCCCGGAGCGACAGCGAAGGGCAAAGGCGGAAGGCAAGACAAAAGGGGGCGGCACCTGTCGGCCCGCAAAGCCAGTCTGCACGTGGGGGTGGCGCGGCACGGAGCGGCTTCGCCGCCGTGCCGCGTGGGGCGCGAGGCCCGCGCCGATGCAGGCGTGTCCGCGTGCTTCGCACGACCGGACACGCCATAGCTTGCGGGGAGCGAAGCCATGACCGACCGCCGCGACGATGATTTCCGTATCCGCCCCAGCGCCCCAAAGAACCGGGGCCAGGGCTTCGTCTCCAAGGTGCTCAAGCAGGCAGGCAAGGCCAGCAGCGGCAAGTCGTCGGTGCGTCGTCCTGGCGCTGCCAGCGGCACCGGGAAGAGCACCGGCCAGCGGCCCGGCTCGCGCCTGGGGCGCGGCCACACGGCGGCGCGCTTTGCGGGCGCGAAGCTCACGCCCATGTCGCGGCGCGTGACCATCAAGACGCTGCTGGTCAACCAGCGCCAGGCCAGCCCGCAGTCGCTCGCCAAGCACCTGCGCTACATCGAGCGCGACGGCGTGGGCCGCGATGGCGAGCCGGGCCAAGCCTACGGGCCGCAGACCGATGCCGCCGACCTCGACGCTTTCAAGGAACGCTGTGCCGACGACCGGCACCATTTCCGCTTCATCCTCTCACCCGAGGATGGCGCAGAACTCGAAGACCTGCGCACCTACACGCGGCACCTCATGGGCCGCATGGAGGCCGACCTGGGCACGGGCCTCGATTGGGTGGCGGTCAACCACTGGAATACCGACAACCCGCATACGCACATCGTCGTGCGCGGGCGCGATGACACCGGCAAAGACCTCATCATCGCGGGCGACTACATCGCCGATGGCTTCCGCCATCGCGCCGCCGAACTGGCGACCGAGTGGCTGGGGCCACGCACCGAGCTGGAGATCCAGCAGACCTTGCAGCGCGAGGTGGAACAAGAGCGGTGGACGAGCCTGGATCGCACGCTCAAGCGCGAGCTGGGCGACGATGGCCTGGTGCATGTCGAACGGCTCAACGAGCCGAGGTTGCAACGCCAGCGCCTGCTGCTGATCGGCCGGCTGCAATGCTTGCAGCGTTTGGGCCTGGCCGACGAAACGCAGCCGGGCACCTGGGCCGTCCATACCGACGCCGAAAAGACCCTGCGCGCCCTGGGCGAGCGTGGCGACATCATCCGCACCATGCAGCGGGCCATGAGCGGCCAGCCGCGCGAGCTGGCGGTGTTCGAGCCGGGCGAGGATGGCCGAACCATCCTCGGCCGCGTGGCTGCGAAGGGGCTGGCCGACGAACTGCGCGACCGGGGCTATCTGGTCATCGACGGGGTGGATGGCAAGGCCCACTACGTCGCGCTCAACGCCCGCGACGAGCTGGCGAACTACCCAGCCGGTGCCGTGGTGGAGGTGAAGGGATCGGCCGACGTGCGCGCCGCCGACAAGAACATCGCCGCACTGGCGATCGGTGGCCTGTACCGCACCGATCATCACCTCGCCATCGCGCAGGGTCAGGCCGTACCGGGCCGCGATCCGCAGGAAGTCGTCGCGGCCCACGTCCGCCGGCTGGAAGCCCTGCGCCGCGCTGGCATCGTGGAGCGCGTGGCCGAGGGACTATGGAAGGTGCCGGACGACCTGGCCGAACAGGGCCGCCGCTACGACGCTCAGCGCCTGGGCGGCGTGGCCGTGGAACTGAAATCGCACCTGTCCATCGAGCGGCAGGCCCGCGTGATCGGGGCCACCTGGCTTGACCAGCAGTTGATCGGCGGCGGCTCGGGCCTGGGCGACCTGGGCTTTGGCGGCGAGGCCAAGCAGGTAATGCAGCAGCGCGCCGACTTCCTGGCCGAACAGGGGCTGGCCGAGCGGCGTGGGCAGCGCGTGATCCTCGCGCGCAACCTGCTTGGCACGCTGCGCAATCGGGAACTGGCGCAGGCCGCCAAAGACATTGCGGCCGAGACGGGCCTGGAGCATCGGCCTGTGGCCGACGGGCAGCGTGTGGCCGGCATATACCGACGCAGCGTGATGCTCGCCAGCGGGCGCTACGCGATGCTTGATGACGGCATGGGATTCAGCTTGGTGCCGTGGAAACCAGTGATCGAGCAGCGGCTAGGGCAACAGCTTGTCGCGACGGTGCGCGGTGGCGGGGTGTCTTGGGAGATTGGGCGGCAGCGAGGACAGTTGGGGATTTGATCGGTTCACCGCTTGGTGAGCACATCCCGACCGACAGCATCTACGAGCGCCAGTAGTGGCTTTGAAGGCACTTTGTTCAAACAAGATGCCCGAAATGATTGACGAAAACGCTGGGTGGATGTCTTGTGCATTGATAACCTTGAAAAAACACAAAATCCATTGCGATGACGACTTCAGATTCCTCTATTGATTCGGTGCGAGCACGCCTGCTACAGGCTGCGCAGGATGGTTTCCTGTCGGATGACTACCACCAGGTCAGCACGCGGCAGATTGCCGAGCGGGCGGGCGCCAACGTGTCGATGATTCGCTACTACTTCGGCAGCAAGGAAGGGCTGTACGAGGAAATGATCCGTGAGACTCTCGCACCGCTGCTGAATGTGCTGGACAGTTCCATGTTGGATTCGTCTGCTGGGTTCGCCGACTACCTGAGGCTGTACTACGAGACGATGACGGAAAAGCCCGAGTTTCCGAAATTGATTCTCAAAGTTCTGGCACTCAACCAGGGACCTGGCCGGCGTTTCATCCACCAGTTGCTGGAGCGCGGGCGTACAAAGGGCGCGCGTAGGGTGACCACGCTCAAAGCTGAAGGGCAACTGCCCGCTGATGTCGATCCAGATATCTTGCGGATGGCCTTCGTGAGCTTGGCTATGACGCCCATGCTGCTCAAGAACATTTTCGAGGAGCAGATGGAGCGGCCGATGGACGAAGATTTTCTTCGTCAATTAGCTACTTTCAACGGCCAGTTGTTCTCGACAGGATTGGGAGCGGGCCATCATCCGAGCAAGGAAGATGAGACATGAATTTTCAGAAAAATATTGGTGCCGTGCGCAGGTATGCCAAAGTGATGCGGTTTGGGACGTGGTTGCAGCGCTTACCCCAGCGCATGATTCCGCCGCCGTTCAGGCTGATGCAGGTTGGTTCCGCCTTCTGGCAGTCGCGGGCGTTGTATGCTGCCGCACAGCTCGATATCGCTGGAGTGCTGGGTGACGACAGCTTGGATGTGCAAGAGATTGCCACTCGGGCCGGCTGTGACGCCGATGCCGTGTCGCGCCTGTTGCGCTTCCTTTCCTCCTTGGGCATCTTCGAGGAGACGGGAACTCGCTGCTACCGCAATAACAAGACCTCCGCTCATCTGCGTCGCGACCACTCGCAGTGCGTGCGGTCGATGATCTTGATGCACAACAGCGAGACCATGAGCCGCCCCTGGTACGAGCAGTTGGAAGCAGGCGTACGCGAGGGCGTCCCCCCCTTTGTTCTCGCACACGGCGAAGCTTTGTTCGATCACCTCAACCATCAGCCGGAATTCGACAGATTGTTCTCCGAGGCGATGGACAGCGTGGAAGCCTTGACCGGAGACACCTTCGCTACCGACTTCAACTGGAGCCGCTTCAGGCGAATCATAGATGTCGGTGGATCGCGCGGCGCCAAGTCGCTCGCAATCCTGCGTCGCCATCCCAGTCTGGAGGCGTTGATTGTGGATCGCCCGCAGGTGATCAATGAAGCCAGACGCTACTGGGGAGAACACCCAGTGCCCGGCTCAGAGCGCTTACAGTTCGCTGCTGGTGATGTTCTGGAAAGTGTGCCGGCAGCGCGCGCTGATAGCGATGTCTTCCTTTTGTCGGCCGTCCTGCACGCTATGGATGACGAAACCGCTGCTCAGGCGCTGCGCCAAGTGGTCGCAGCTTGCGGCCAGACGGGGGCACGCATTGCCGTACTGGAAATGGTTATGCCGAATACTGGCGCTGACCAATCCTTCGCCTCGTTCGACATGCAGATGTTGATGGCTTGCCGCGGGCGTGAACGTACGGAAAGCGAGTGGCTTCTGCTGTTCGAGCGATCTGGGCTTGTTAGAGAAGAATGGGTGAGGCTGCAATCTTTTGCGAGCATCCAGGTTCTTCAGGCCAGTAGGCGATAGTCGGCTCACTTGGGCCGCTCCGATTCCTGATGGAATTGCGTCACCTCCGATGCTTCCTTGCCGTAGCCGAAGAACTCCACTTCGCCCGCGCTGCCGAGCGATTGCACATCGAGCAGTCACCGCTGTCACGCGCCATCAAGGAACTGGAAGAAGATTTGGGTGTGGTGCTACTCGCACGCACCACGCGCAGCACGCGGCTGACCCGTGCCGGCGCATTGTTCCTGGAGCATGTGCGCCGGGTGTTCGCCGCCTTGGAACAGGCACGCGATAGCGTTCAAGCAGCAGCCAACGGATTTCATGGGCAGTTGCGTGTGGCCTTGTCGGACGGCATCACGCCATCACGCCTGCCGACCCTATTGGCGCTCTGCCGGCAGGAAGAACCAGAGGTCGAAATTCGTTTCTTCGAGGTGCCCCTATCGCAGCAGATCAAGGGGTTGCACGACGACTTTTTCGACGTGGGTTTCGCGCAGTCCGATGAAGTAGGCGACGGCATCGTGGCCCTGCCGGTCTGGAGCGATGCGCTGATGGTGGCGGTGCCAGCGCGGCATCCACTGCTGGCCTACAAGCGCATCCCGCTGGACGAGCTGCTGCGCTATCCGTTGGTGCTGTGCGATCCGAATGTCTGTGAGAGTCATGCCAAGCACGTCGAACGGGTGCTGCGCCGTGCCGACATGGAGCCGCTGGTCGCGGAGCGCGTCGCATCCTGCGATTTGATGATGGCACTGGTATCGGGAGGCATTGCACTCGGCTTGACCGGCGCGGCCCACATTGCCACGAGCCGCGAACCCGGTGTGGTGGCGCGGCCATTGGCAACGCGCGTGCCGCCGCTGACCACTTTCCTTCTGCGCCCCGAAGGCGAACCATCGGAAGTGCTGGCGCGCTTCATCGAGCGCGTGCAAGCCATCGACTCGCCGGAGTCTGCCCGGCCCATGCCGGGCCTTCATCCCGACTCCCCGGAGGAGCCTGCGCCATGAAGAAGATCATCCCGTTCTTGCTGGTAGCCGCGGTGACTGCCTGCGGCCAGTCAGAAACGCCACAGAAGACCACTGATTCGACAGCCATCCCGACAGTGGAGGAACTCGCGGCCAACCTTGAACGGCTCAAGGAACTGCGTCGGCAGTGCAAGACGGATCGCCCCAAGCTGGGTGACGTACTGTGCAACCGGGTCGCCGAAGCCACGCGCAAGCGGTTCTACGGCGACGGCGAAACGCCCTATACACCGCCGAAAGAGTCGCCAAAGTTCTGATTGTTGGCCGCTCGCCGATTCGCCTTCACTTTATTTCTCGACACGCCGCAATGCGCCCGCGCTTGCGGCGTTTTTCTTTGGCTCGCCACCGCACTCATTCTTTCTTTTTCCTCGACCTTTCTGCTCTAAACGGTCTTTGACCGGCACTGACCCGGCACCGATCCTGACGCCTGCGGCACGCCTTTGTGCCGCTTCTTCCATGAGGAATCAGCGCAGGAGAAATCGGAGGCCAGGTCATGCAAGGGACGAACGTGCTGTTCGGTCAGATTGCCGTGGTATTCGGTATCGTGATCGCCGGCGTGTGGGGCGCCACACAATGGACAGCAGCCGCCCTTGGCTACCAAGTACGCCTTGGCTCGCCCTGGTTCGACTTCCTTGGCACGTCGATCTACCACCCGTGGAAGTTGTTCGAGTGGTGGTTCTTCTTCGATGCCTATGCACCCCGCATCTTTGACACCGGCGGCGCCATCGCGGGCGGTAGCGGCTTGCTGGCGGTGGTGGTCGCCATCTGCATGTCGATCTGGCGCTCGCGTCAATCGCGTCTGGTCACGACCTACGGCTCAGCCCGTTGGGCCAACGCGGAGGACATTCGCAAAGCGGGCCTCACGCAGCCGGCCGGCGTGTTCCTCGGCCAGCACGAGCGCCAGTACCTGCGGCATGAAGGGCCAGAGCACGTCCTGACGTTCGCGCCTACGCGCTCGGGCAAGGGCGTCGGCCTGGTGGTGCCTACGCTGCTGTCCTGGCCAGCCTCGGCTGTTGTCCACGATATCAAGGGCGAGAACTGGCAGATCACGGCAGGCTGGCGCTCGCTCTTCTCGCACTGCCTGCTATTCAACCCCACGGATGCAAAGTCGGCGGCCTACAACCCGCTTCTGGAGGTGCGGCGCGGCGCGCATGAAGTGCGCGACGTGCAGAACATCGCCGACATTCTGGTCGACCCAGAAGGTGCGCTGGAGAAGCGCAATCACTGGGAGAAGACCAGCCATGCGCTGCTGGTCGGGGCCATCTTGCATGTGCTGTATGCGGGCGAGGACAAGACGTTGCGCGGTGTCGCCAACTTCCTCAGCGATCCGGCCAGCCCGTTCGAGCTGACCTTGCACCGGATGATGACCACGCCCCACCTGGGCGATGGGCCGCATCCTGTCGTCGCTTCGGCGGCGCGCGAAGTTCTCAACAAGTCGGACAACGAGCGTTCCGGCGTGTTGAGCACCGCCATGTCGTTCCTCGGCCTGTACCGCGACCCGACGGTGGCCGAAGTCACCTCGCGCTGCGATTGGCGCATCGCCGACCTGATCGCGGCCGAGCATCCGGTGTCGCTGTACCTGGTGGTGCCGCCTTCGGACATTTCGCGGACGAAGCCGCTCATTCGCCTGATCCTCAACCAGATCGGGCGGCGCCTTACCGAATCGCTCGATGGCTCCGACGGCATCGAGCGCCGCCACAGGCTGCTGCTGATGCTCGATGAGTTCCCGGCGCTGGGGCGCCTGGACTTCTTCGAGACGGCGCTGGCCTTCATGGCGGGCTACGGCATCCGTAGCTTCCTCATCGCGCAGTCGCTCAACCAGATCGACAAGGCGTATGGGCAAAACCACTCCATCCTCGACAACTGCCATGTGCGCGTGACGTTCGCCACGAACGACGAGCGCACCGCCAAACGGATCTCCGAGACGCTGGGCACGGCCACCGAG
>CAUJJS010000101.1 GCA_963205415.1 Pseudomonadota bacterium | reverse complement strand
CGTTCATGATCAACTACCGCGTGGAAGACCTGCACGCCGTGGTCGCGGCCCTCAAAGCCGAGGGTTGCAAGGTCCTGGATGCGCTCGAAGAATCGGAGTTCGGCAAGTTCGCGTGGGTAATCGATCCGGAGGGAAACAAAGTCGAACTGTGGCAACCGCCCGCTGGGCAGTAACACAAGGCTTCTGGAAGCAATTCCCGAGACGATTCGATATTGGATGTCGGTTGTCGCTGATCGATCCCGTTTGTGAGGTGCAGCGTCGCGGTGAGGGCGTCCGCCTTCAGCACACACGCGTGAATGGCCTGGCGCAACGCAACATGCAATGCAAAGCGAACTGGCGTAGCGTGACTTGCGGGAATTCGGTTCGTGAGGGTGTGCCGTGCGCAACGGTGCCTATTGGATAGGATTGTTGTGGCTTGGGTTTGCAGGGGCGGTGGCGGCGCAAGGCTTGCCCGCGTTTCCGGGTGCTGAAGGATTCGGCGCCATCGCCACGGGCGGGCGCGGCGGCGCGGTCTACAGCGTGACCACGCTGGATCCCGATCCGGGCGGCGTGATCCCGGGTTCGCTCAACCACGCGCTGCGCCGGAGTGGGGCGCGCACGATCGTGTTTCGGGTCAGTGGCGTGATCCACGGCATCGCCAACATCGTGCATGGCGATGTCACCATCGCCGGACAGACTTCGCCGGGCGGCATCATCGTGAGGGGCATCATCTGCGATGGCCACTACGAACAGAACGATTGCGACAATGTCATCGTGCGGCATTTGCGCAGCCGGCCGGCTTGGAACCTGACTGTGCCACCGGGCGGTGAGCGCCTCGATGATGCGCTGCGCTTGGATGGCATCAACCGCGCGATTTTCGACCACGTCTCACTCGCACACGCGACCGACGAGGCGCTGCAGATCAGTTGGGCCTCGGACATCACCGTGCAGGATTCCATGCTCGGGGAAACCGTCGGCGAGCATGCCGATCGTGGCGGCGTGCTGATGAATTACTCGCACCTCGACCATCCGCAGGACCGTATCGCCCTGATCCGCAATCTTTGGTATCGCGTGGGCGGCCGCATGCCCGAAATCACCTGCGAGGCGAGCAACTACGATGGCGATCCTGGTCTCATCGCAAGCTGCCAGAACACGCCACTGCGCCTGGAACTGGCCAACAACCTCTACGTCGATCCGGGTTTCTTGCTCTGGTACAACCGCGATGTCGACCAGAATCCCGACAACGGGCCGTATCGCGTGCGCGCCAACATCGTCGGCAACCGCTTCGTTGCACGATCGAGCTACCCCTACGGCATGTTCCTGCACGACTTGCTCGATGTGGCCGACAACCAACTCTACGTGAGCGACAACCGGCTATCGCGCTATCCATCCTGGAGCGATTACCAGTTGTTCTACTGTTGCAACGATTTCGCCAGTCAGGGCCCGAACGCCGATCTCGGCGTTGCCCAGAGGCGCAGCACGCGTCATCCGTTTCCGTTTCCCAGCACCTACATGGCGCAAAGCAGTCTCGCCGCTTACATCCCGACCCATGCCGGGGCGCAGCCGCTGGACAAACTCGACCGCCGCTGGCGCGACTCCGCGCTCGGCGGTCTGCCGCCCGCCGTCGACTGGGGAACGCCCTTGGGCAACGACGACTTTGATCTGGACTTCAACCCTGCAAATCCACCCGCACCGCCGGCCGACAGCGACGGTGACGGCATGCCCGATGCGTTCGAGCAAAACAACGGCCTCAATCCCAACAACGCCGCCGATCGCAACGGCACCGGGCTGTCCTTGGCCTGCACCGGCATGGCTGGGTTCACCAACCTCGAGTGCTACCTCCACCGCATGAACATGGGTGTGGTCGGTGTGCCACCGTTGTTTGCGAATGGCTTTGAATCCTGAGCGGCGGCGGCTTCCAGGTAGCGCCTTGGGATCTGTGCACGCAGAAAAAGCAAGGTCAGTGATCGCTGCGCACGAGTACGTGGACAGCGCGATCAGTCAGTGGATCGACGACGCGCGATCGGCAAAGCCGCGCACTTAAGTCACGCCCGTACTGGCGTCCGCCCACACCCGCCCCCAATCGCACTGAGATTCTGCGCGCTCGTACGCGCGAATCAGCCTGTCGCCCGCTGCATCCGCAGTGCGGCGCACGCGTCCTCGTAATAGCTTTCGATGCGCCCAAAGGTTTCAAAGCCGTGGCGTTGATACAGTCCAATGGCGGCCGTGTTGTCCTCGCGCACTTCCAGGCGCAACACCAGACAACCCGCGCCACGCGCGGCCTGCAGCGCGTCGTCAAGCAGGGCGGCACCTAGGCCAGCGCCGCGCCACTGCGGATCGACCGCAATCGAATACAGCCGCGCGATCGCACTGCCTCGACGCATCAGGATCAGGGCGTAGCCCGCTACCGCACCGGCATGTTCCACCACGCGGACTCGTGCCCTTGGTGAGTTCAGGTGGCGTCGGAATTGCCGTGCAGAGAGGCGGTCACCGGGAAACATGGACTCCAAGGCAAGCAGGTCCGCGAGGTCCTCAAACCGTGCCGTGCGCACATACGTGGAATGCAACGAAGTTTTCATCGAGATGGCCATGAATGCCTTGCAACCGAGTAGAGCCGCACCTGCTCGCCAGCGCGGGATTCTGTCAGAATCGGCGCCGATCCGCGCCCTTGGGGTGCATTTGAGTCTGCCATGAGCCGTCTCGTCATCGTCGTTGAAAACCCCTCCGACTGGGGCTCGTACTATCCGTCCGAAAACGTCGTTTCCGCTACCGACTATCTTCGCGAGACGCCTCAAGCCGAGGCTTCGGAGCGGGTGCAGGTCATCAACCTGTGTCGCAGCTACAAATACCTTGGCGTGGGTTACTACGTTTCGCTGCTGGCCGAGGCGCGTGGGCATCGGGTCATTCCCACGGTGCGCACCATCAACGACCTTCGCCGTCGATCGATCTACGGCCTGGACATCAACGACCTCAACCTGCGCCTGTCCAAATTCCTGCCCGAAGACGACAGCGATCGCAGCGATTTCAATGTGCGCGTGTATTTTGGTCAGACCCGTCACGGCGAACTGGCGGAAATCGCCCGCCAAGTGTTCGAAGCCTATCCTTGCCCGATTCTGCGCCTGGAATTTGAACGCAATCGAAGCTGGCAGCTCAATGCGGTCAAGGCTGTGGGCATCCACACCCTGACCGAGCAGCAGGAAGACACGTTTGCCAATTCGCTGGATGTCTATTCGCGCAAGATCTGGCGCAAGCCACGGCCACGGCGGCAGTTCCGCTACGAAATTGCGATGCTGCACGATCCCAGCGAAGCATTGCCGCCCTCCGACAAGGGCGCACTGCGCAACTTCATCGCCGCGGGCAAGAAGCTCGGCATCGATGTCGATCTGATCACCCGCAACGATTACTCGCGCCTGCCCGAATACGACGGCCTGTTCATCCGCGAAACCACCTCGCTCGACAACCACACCTACCGCTTTGCCCACCGCGCCGAACGCGAGGGCATGGTGGTGATCGACGATCCGGTGTCGATCCTGCGCTGCACCAACAAGATCTACCTCAACGACCTGCTGCACGCGCGCAATCTGGCCACGCCTCGCACCGAAGTGGTGTTCCGCGACAACGACGCGCAACTTGCGGCCTTGGGCGACAGCCTCGGTTATCCCTTGGTGCTGAAGATCCCCGATGGCTCGTTCTCGCGCGGAGTGATGAAGGTCGAAGATGAAGCCGGCCTGCGCCAGGCCGCTGCCACCTTGTTTCAACACAGTGCCCTGCTCATCGCGCAGGAGTTCATGTACACCGAGTACGACTGGCGTATTGGTGTGCTCAATGGCCAGGCGCTGTACGCGTGCCAATACTTCATGTCGCGTGGCCATTGGCAGATCTACGACCATGCCAATGGCAAGCCCAGCGGCCTGCCCCGCTCGGGCGGATTCAAAACCTTCCCGGTGCGCGATGCGCCCGCCAGCGTGGTGAAACTGGCGATCAAGGCCAGTACCGCCATCGGCGATGGTCTGTATGGCGTTGATCTCAAACTGTCCGCCAAGCGGGCGGTCGTGATCGAAGTCAACGACAACCCATCGATCGATTCGGATGTGGAAGATGCCTATCTCGGCGAGGATCTCTACCTGCGCATCATGGGTGAGTTTCTGCGCAGGCTGGAGCGCAAGCGCCTGGGCATTGCCGGCTGAAGCCTCACAGGCATCACCAAGGAATATCTGCACAAGTCGAAGCGACGTCAGTGCGCAGCGAAGTAGTCCACGCATTGGATTCATTGCCGGTCGCTGGATGGCAGGCGGCACCCTTCAGCGCGCCCTGCGGGCGATTTGCGATGCGAATGTTCGCTTGGCGTCCCTGCTTGCGCCGTGCTGCGTCGATTTGCAATGAGCGGTTTGGACTTGTGCGGATGCTCCCAAAGCGCAGCACTCAAGATCGCGCCGTATCCCTGTCCCGGCGCGGTGATCGCATCGATAACAGAGTTCCGTGCTCCTGTTTTTGCGGGGAGACAGGGCGTAATCGACGAACAAGGCGCGCCAAACGGCACTGGTGCGCATTCGTGCTTACGCCATACTTGCGACTTTGCATCCTGATGTGGAGTCTTGCATGAAGTTTGCTCTTTGCCTGATGGCATCCGCCTTGGCCTTCAGCGCGCCGGTGCTGGCCGATTCGCCCGCACAGATCTTCCGCTTTCCCGACGTCCAAGCCGGGCGCATCGTGTTCGTACATGCCGGTGATCTCTATATCGTCAACGCCGCGGGCGGCACGGCTTTCCGCCTGACTTCGCACGAAGGTCAGGAGCTGTATCCGAAGTTCTCACCCGATGGCAGCCAGATCGCGTTCTCGGCCGAGTACAACGGCACCCGCCAAGTGTTCGTGATGCCGGCGGCCGGCGGCGAGCCGCGCCAACTCACCTGGTACAACGATGTCGGTCCGATGCCGCCGCGCGGTGGCACCGATTACCGCGTGCTGGATTGGTCGCCGGACGGGCAGTCGATTCTGGTGCGCATGAACCGCGTGCCATTCGACGAGCGTGGTGGTCGTCCTTACATCGTGCCGGTGGCGGGTGGCATGGAAACCCCGCTCGCGGTGCCCGAGATCGGCGATGGCATGTACAGCCCGGATGGCAAGAGCTTGGTCTTCACCCCGATCGGCCGATCCTTCCGCAGTTGGAAACGCTATCGTGGCGGCCGCAGTCAGGATGTGTGGACCTACGATCTGGTCAACAACACCTCGCAGCAGTTGACCGCCAACCGCGCCACCGACCATCAGCCGATGTGGATCGGCAATACGCTCTATTTCGTCTCTGACCGCAGCGACACCAAGCTTAATCTCTACAGCATGTCGCCGCAGGGTGGCGAGGCGCGCAAGCTGACCCAGTTCACCGACCTCGACATCCTGTGGCCGAGTGCCGGCAGTGACGCGATCGTGTTCGAAAAGGGCGGCGCGATCTGGCGTTTCGACCCGGCCAGCGGGCAGGCGCAGCCGGTGCCGATCCGTGTCGCTTCGGATGCGCCCGACACCCAACCGCACTTCGTGAAAGCCGGCGATTTCGTCGAATCCTTCGATCTGTCTCCGGCCGGTGAGCGCGCGGTCTTCGGCGCGCGCGGCGAGGTGTTCACGGTTCCGGCCAAGGAAGGCGAGGCGCGCAACCTCAGCCGCAGCCCTGATGCGCGCGAACACAGCGTGAGTTGGTCGCCGGATGGCAAGCAGATCGCCTATCTGTCGGATGTCTCGGGCGAATACGAACTCTACGTGCAAGCACAAGATGGCCGCAGCGCGCCGCGACGCATCACCACCGATGGTGATATCTGGCGTTTTGCACCGGTGTGGTCGCCCGATTCGAAGAAACTGGCTTATGCCGACAAACGCCAGCGCCTGCGCGTGGTGGACGTGGCCAGCGGCGCCACAGCCGACGTCGATAGCGGCCGCTACGCCGACATCACCCAATACGTGTTCGCCCCCGACAGCCGCTGGCTGGTTTACGTCAAGCAACACGCCAATGGCAACAATGCCTTGTGGCTGTACGCCTTGGACAGCGGCATCACCACCCAACTGACCGCCGACACCACGACCGCACTCAATCCGGTTTTCGATCCACAGGGGCGTTACCTCTACTTCCTCTCGGACCGCGACTACAACCTCGCGTTTTCGGCCTACGAGTTCAACTGGCTCTACCGCAATGCGACGCGGATTTATGCCACCAGCCTTCGCGCCGATGGTCCGGCTCTGTTTCGCCCGCGAATCGACGAAGTTGGGCAAGGCGGAGGCGATGACAGCGATCCAGCGAAGACGCCGACGCGCCTGAGTATCGATGTGCCGGGCTTCGACCAGCGCACCCTGGCGCTGGCGGCGCCGTCCGGCAACTATCAATCCTTGAGTGCCAATGCCGATGGCGTGTTCGTGCTCAGTGCCGGTGGCGCCGGGCGCGAATCGGAGGCGGCCGGCACGCAGTTGCAGTTCCTCGAACTGAAGGCCGATGCCACCTTGCAAACGGTGGCCGACGTCAGCGCCTACCGGCTTTCGGCCGATGGCAAGAAGCTTATGCTGCAACAGGGTGGATCGTTTGCGATCGTGGATGCCAAGCCCGAGGCTGATTTCGGCAAGGGCAAGCTCGCCCTCGATCGCATGGAATTGCGCATCGAACCCAAGCGCGAATGGCAGCAGATGTACACCGATGCCTGGCGCATCCTGCGCGACTGGTTCTACGACCCCGGCATGCACGGCATGGATTGGAATGCGATCCGCGCGCAGTACCAGCCACTGGTGGCGGGCGTGCGCAGTCGCGCTGATCTGGACTACATCCTGTCCGAACTGGCGGGCGAGGTGAACTCCGGTCACGTCTATGTGCAATCCGGCGATCAGCCGGCGGTCGAGCGCAAAGCCGGTGGCTTGCTCGGTGCGGAACTTGCAAGTGACGCCAGTGGCTTCTACCGCATCGCGAAAATCTTCCCCGGCGAGAACTGGGAGGCGCGCACGCGTTCACCCCTGACCGAGCCGGGCGTGAAGGTGAAAGAAGGCGAGTACCTCATCGCCATTGACGGCGTTTCCACCCACGGCGTCGACAACGTCTATCGCCTCTTGGAAAACAAAGGCGATCGACTGGTGAGCCTGCGCGTCAATGCCTTGCCGCAGGAATCGGGCGCACGGGAAGTCGTGGTGCGCACCCTCACCAGCGAACGCGAACTGCGTTACCTCGACTGGGTGCAATCGCGTCGGCGTCTGGTGGAGCAGCTTTCCGATGGTCGCATTGGCTACATCCATGTGCCCAACACCGCGGTGGAAGGCAGCCGCGAACTGTTCAAGGGCATGGTGGCCTACCACGACAAGGACGCGCTCATCATCGATGACCGTTACAACGGCGGCGGCTTCATCCCTGATCGCTTGGTGGAACTCTTGGCACGCACGCCCTTGAACTATTGGAAGCAGCGCGGACTGGAACCCAATGCCACGCCCTTCCTCCACCATCGCGGACCCAAGGCGATGTTGATCAATGGCCTGTCCAGCTCCGGCGGTGATGCCTTGCCGTACTACTTCCGCAAGTTGGGCCTCGGCAAGTTGATCGGCACCCGCACTTGGGGCGGCTTGATCGGGCTATCGGGCAATCCCGCCTTGGCCGACAACGGCGCGATCCTGGCCGCGACCTTCCGCTTCCTCGATACCAACGGAAAGTGGGACGTGGAGGACGTGGGCGTGGTGCCCGATATCGAAGTGATCGACCGTCCGGAATTGATTGCGGCCGGACGCGATCCGAGCATCGAACGCGCGGTGCAGGAATTGCTGGCGGAGTTGGAGAAGAACCCACTCAAACCCATCACTGCGCCGCCCGCACCGACGAAGTTCCCGGAGGTGGCGTACTGAATGGGCGGTGCGACGAAACCTCTCAATAAGCCGACATTTGCGCGTCACTCCCGCGAAGGCGGGAGTCCAGTGCCTTGATTTCAATGATTTGAAGTCGCTGGATGCCCGCCTTCGCGGGCAGGACGGGCTTGTTCAGACATTCCCTGCCACGCCGCGCCGGCGACGTGGCAGCGGCGCACTCAGCTTTGCTCGGGCAGCACCCGATTCCTGCCACCGCGCTTGGCCTCGTACAGTGCCATGTCGGCGTGAATCAGGAGTGCATCGGCCGTGCTGCCATCGCCGGTTTTGCAGGCGGCGGCTCCGATGCTGACGGTGACGATGCCGGCCTCATGCCCACCGTGGTGCGCAATGGCCAGGGCCTCCACCGCCCGACGCATGGCCTCGCCCACCGTGGCAGCTTCGCCCAGGTCAGCGCCTGGCAGCATCGCCACGAATTCCTCACCGCCATAGCGCGCCACCTTGCCTTGCGGCCATTGCAAGGCCGCCTTCAGTGCCGTCCCAACACCCTGCAGGGCTTGGTCGCCAGCGCCGTGGCCGTGGTGGTCGTTGTAGGCCTTGAAGTGATCCACGTCGATCATCAGCACAGCCATTGACGCTGCGGCCACTTCGACCTGCCGCCACTGCTCGGCGTAGGCATCCAGGAAGGCGCGTCGATTGAGCAGGCCGGTGAGGGCGTCGGTTCGCGCCTGCACGGCAAGCTGGCGATTGGCCTCCTGCAAGGCTTGGGTGCGCCGCGCCACCAGTGATTCCAGCTCGCGCTGGCGTTCGGTCAGTCCACGCATGCGCCAGCGCTGCACCCACATCGTTGCCAGTGCGCCGAGCACGAGTGCACCCACGCCGAGCAACACATGGACCCACCGGGCCTCGTACCACAAGGGCAGTACGCTGAACGCGAATGACGACGCTTCGGCGCTCGCGGCATCGCCCTCGACCGTGACTTCGAAGCGATAGTCACCCGGCGCGAGGCGGGCAAAGCTCTGGCTACGCTCCTGCGTGGCGGACGACCATGCCGAATCCAGCGGCAGCAAGCGGTAGCGGAAGCGCAGCGCTTGGGGCGCACGCAGGGCGGCAGCGGTGTAGCTGATGCGGATCGGCCATCGCTCCGGACTGAAGGCATGTCCCGGCGGTGCCGCATCGATGCCCGGCGCGCTGACCGATTCGATCCGAGCCTGCGGCGCCGGGGCCTTCCATGGGTCAGACGCCAAGCGGCCGATGCGCACCTGCCCGAACATCACATACGCCATGCCGCCATCCGGCAAGGTCGCCCATTGCGGCGTGCCGATCTGGGTGGCATTGCTGCCGCCATGGCCTTCCGATAAACCGAACACCTCCAAGGTCGGTGCGGGCAGGCCGGCTTCGAGCCGTCGGCGCAGCTGCGCTTCGGCGGCTCGTGCTGTGCCGCTGCGCGAAACCTGCCACAGCTGGCCTGCGCCATCGCCCCAAAGTAGCCAGGCACCGGTCAAGGATGGCGTGGCATTGCTTGTGCCGTCGGCGTTTCGCAACACCAACTGGCCGTTCTGCAGCAGCCACAACCCGCCCTCTGCGGCAGGCCAAAGTGCGCGCACGTAGCCACGCGTATCCACGGTTTTCCAGCCCGCCGGACCCAGATGGGACAGGCCTTCGGTGTCCGCCAGCCACACGCCACCTTCACCGTCATCGAGCATGGCCAACACCGGCTTGTCCTTCGGTCCATCGGGGCGTGGGACGTGCTGTCGGACTTCGCCCTCGGCAAGCAGCTTCAGGCCGGTTTCATCCATCACCCAGAGCGCATCATTGGCAGCCAATGCCAGTGCTTGGATCTTGCCGGCTGGCAATACGTGCTCGACCTGGCCAGCACGCACGCGGCACAGTCCCTCTTCGCCACCCACCCAGAGCGTGTCGGGCGCTTGCCGGGCGAGGCTGACGAGCGCATCACCGCACGGGGTATCGACCGAGCTCAGCACACGCGCCGCACTCAGGTTCAACAAACCACGCCCATACGTTGCCAGCCACACGTCACCGCCGGAACCGGCTGCGATCGAGGACAGCAGCCGTGTCGGCAGGCCATCTTCGAACTGGATCTCCTCCATGCCCACGAGGGCAAAGCGGTGTACACCGGAACCGGTCGTGGCAACCCAGACATTGCGCTCGCGGTCTTCGAAGATCGCATTCACCAATTCGCCACGCAGGCGCCGATCGCCACGTCGCCACGCACCCGCCGGCGAACGAATGTAGAGGCCATCGGAGTGCGTGCCGACCCACAGCTCGCCGTTGCTCAACATCGCCATTCGCCGCACCCACCGCGCTGGCGCAGGCACCGGTTCGATCGCGCCGCCCTGTGTGAGCCTGCGCAGCACATAGCCACCCAGCCAAAGCCCGCCTTCACCATCGGGTTCCAAACTGGTGATGAGGTCCTCGCGCGTGCCGGTGGCTCGGGCCTCGATGCCGTGGTCGGTCGCCGCGAACAAACCCTGTATCCCGCCGATCAATAGCGGCTGATTGGCTGTCTGACGACTCAGGTCGAAGACCGTGCTGCCTTCGACATCCACGATGCGGTGGAGCGACGCCGGTGGATCGAGCCGATAGACCCCGTGCGTGGTCGCCAGATGCAAGGCGCCATCGACCCAGCGCAGACGGCGGATGGCGGTGTCTTCAGGCGACAGGCTCGCCACCCGCTCCAGCGCATCGCCATGCATCCGCAACAACTGAGGGCCATTGCCGATCCAGAGTTGCCCTGAAGGATCGACCAGCAGGTCATCCACGTTGGGCGGTGACGATGGCGGGAGGTGGAATTCCCGCCACTGCACGCCGTCGAAGCGCGCCACCGCGCCACTTTCACCCACCCACAGGAAGCCATCCGGCGTTTGCGCCAACGCCGATGCGTCTGGCCCCTGCGGCGGCAGGTGCGATGCCATCCAGCGCGCCACATCGGGCTGCGCCCAGCCCACGCGGCACGCCAGCAGCAGGAGCATGCACATCAGTCCATGTGCGAATTGACGACTCATGCGCCGATCTTATGCCAGGGCCTCGTGTCAGTCATGACGCCGGCGGCGAAGCGAGCGGCGCGTCACGCGGCGGGCACCACGATCACGCCTTGGCAGCGTGATCACCGGGCTGGTAGTGGCCGGGCTCGGAGCGAAACGGGATCGCCAGCCGATTCCAGCCGTTGATGGCGATGATGGCCAGTGACAGATCGACCAGCTCCTTGTCGCTGAACTGCGCGCGCGCTTCGGCGTAGAGCGCGTCGCTGACCTCGTGACTGTCGGCGATGGTGGTGAGGGCTTCGGTCCAAGCCAGCGCCGCGCGTTCGCGCTCGCTGTAGAAGGGTGATTCGCGCCAGGCATTGAGCAGGTACAGGCGTTGCTCGGTTTCGCCAGCGGCACGCGCGTCCTTGGTGTGCATATCGAGGCAATAGGCGCAGCCATTGATCTGCGAGGCACGGGTTTTCACCAGCTCCAGCAGGCTGAATTCCAGTCCACACTGATCCACCACACGCTGCAAGTGCAGCATGCCCTTGAAACCCTCGGGTGAGGCCGCGGCGTAGTTGAGGCGTTGTTTCATGGTCTTCTCCTTCGATTTGAATTCAGCCGCGCACGCCGCCCGGCGTGCAGGATGGATGCAAGCTGGCCTGCGCCGAAGGGCGCATCTGCACGCGCTCGAACCACGCCGCCAAATGCGGCAATGATCGATCAAAAGGCTGGCCGACGGAATCGGCAAAATCCAGCCACACGAACAGCCAAATATCGGCCACCGTAAAACGCTCGCCGGTCAGAAACGGGCCGCAATCCAGCATGGCATCCAGCCACGCCAGCCGATCTTGCGCCACACGCTTGAGGCCCGCTGCCGCTTCCGGCACAACCGGAATGCGATCGCGGAAGCGCGCCAAGCCTTCGGCGTAGTGATAGGCGTTGTGGATGAACTCGGTGATGTTCAATTCCACCCGCCGTTGCCACTGGCGCGTGGCGGCGCGTTCGGCGGGCGTTGCGCCGATCAGGGACGGCGTCGGATGCAGCTCTTCGAGGTATTCCATGATCGCCACGGCCTCACTGAGCGTGGAACCCTCATCCAGCACCAGCGCCGGGGTTTGTCCGGCGGGATTGCATCGAAGGAAATCGGCTTGGCGATTCTCGCCGGCGAAAACATCGATCTGGCGCGTGGGCAGGGACAGGCCTTTTTCGGCCAGAAACATCCTGACCGTGCGCGGTGCGGGGCTGAGGGCATCGAGCAATTGCATGGCGATCAGTGAAACGGCAAAGGCTTGTCGTGGCTGACGGTGGGCTGCATGAAGAAATCCTGCATGTATTTTTCGCCCTCGTCGTCGAAGACGGTGACGATGGTCTTGAGTTCCGGGAACTGCGCCTTGAGTCGGCGCGCGGCAATCAGATGCGCCCCAGAGCTGGGGCCGCAAAACAGGCCACGCGTCCGCGCCAGAGTGCGCATCTGGGTAACCGCTTCGTTGCTGTCCACGGCGGTCAAGTCGTTCACCAGATCACGGTGCTTGGCGAAGATGCCGGGGATGAAACCATCGGAAATGCCTTCGATCTGGTGCAGGGCCACTTCGCCGCAGAGGATGGTTTTGGATTCGGAAGGCTCCATCGCAAACAGGCGCACGCCAGGATTGGCCTTGCGAAAGGCTTGCCCGACGCCGATCAAAGTCCCGCCGGTGCCGACGCCATGCACGAAGGCATCCGGGATGCGGCCTTGCAATTGCGTCAGGATTTCCGGGCCGAGCCACTCGCGGTTTTCTTCCACGTTCCATTCCGATTCGAATTGACCGGGAAAGAAGAACCCCGGCTGGCGACCCAATTCGCGCGCCCTTTCCAAGGCCGCATTGACGTGGAAATTGCCGCAGAACAGAACCTCGGCACCGAACGCGCGGGAAATGGCGACGCGCTCGCTCGACAAACCTTCCGGCATCACCACGATCATGCGGTAGCCCTTGACGGCGGCGACCATGGAAAAGGCGTTGCCGGTGTTGCCGCTGGTGGCTTCCACGATGGTGTCACCCGGCTTCAACTGGCCACTCGCCTCGGCCTTTTCGACGATGTACTTGGCGATGCGCGCCTTGATCGAACCGGAAGGATTCAGAAATTCGCATTTGGCGAAAATGCCATCCTCGATCTCCAGCAGCGGGGTATCGCCGATGGCATCGAGGATGGACTGAGAGACGCTGGAATACCGCAGGGACATGGCGAACCTCGATTGAAACAGGCCTGAAAAGGTCCAGTATCATCCGATGGCGACGGTTCGCCACTGATCCAGATCAAGCCATCACCAGATCTTTACCCGCGACTCAGGCGCCAGATACAGGGCCTGGCCTTCCACCACCTTGAAGGCGGGATACCAGGCATCAAGGTTGCGTACCGTCAGCGCGCGGTATTGGCCGGGCGCGTGCACATTGGTCAGCAGCGCATTGCGCAACGCCGGCTCGCGTGCCTTGCCGCGCCACGCCTGCGCCCAGCCGAGGAACAGGCGCTGGTCAGGGCTGTAACCATCGATCGAGTCGACGGCATCGGGATGGGCCAAGTGGTAGGCGTCGTAGGCTGTGGCCAGACCCGCTACATCGGCGATGTTCTCGCCCAAGGTGAGTTCGCCATTGACCGCCAGATCCGGGAAGGGGCGATAGGCGCTGAACTGCGCGGCCAGCGCCGCGCCGGCGGCTTCAAAATGCGCCAGATCTTCCGGCGTCCACCAGTTGGAGAGCTTGCCGGTTTCGTCGAACAAGGCGCCGGTGTTGTCGAAACTGTGGCTGATCTCGTGCCCGATGATGGCCCCGATCGCACCGTAGTTGACGGCATCGTCGGCCGCGCCATCGAAGAACGGCGACTGCAGGATTGCGGCGGGG
>CAUJJS010000100.1 GCA_963205415.1 Pseudomonadota bacterium | reverse complement strand
TTCGAGGAACTGGCGGCACGCGGCTGCGACAACATGCAGGGATTCTGGCTCGGGCGGCCGATGTCCAACGCTGAGTTCATGCGGTATCTGGTCTAGGGAGCATCTGAATCAGCCGTCATTGCGAGGAGCGTAGCGACGTGGCAATCCATGGATACTCGATAAATCAAAGACATGGATTGCTTCGCTTCGCTCGCAATGACAGCGTTCCGACTTGATCAGATGTTCCCTCGCAGGCTGCTGAAATCAGTATTTCAGCAGCCTGCTAAATCGCGGCAGTCACCGGCTGCCAGGTGCACCAGCCGACCTCATCGCGTGTCACGTTCAATGGCACACCAAACAATTCGCTCAGGCGCATGCTTGTCAGCATTTGTGCCGGGGTGCCGTGAGCCAAAACCCTGCCTGCGCGCATCAGGATGGCCTGTTGCATCTCCGGCAATACTTCTTCGAGATGATGGCTGACCAGGATCAGGGTGACGCCATGGCCCGCCAGTGCACGCAGGGTGTCCAAAAGATGATGGCGAGCGGCAATGTCGAGGCCGGTGGTGGGTTCATCCAGGATCAAGGCCTGTGGTTCGTGCACCAAGGCGCGCGCGATCAGGACACGGCGCGCCTCGCCGGCCGACAGGCTTGCCAAGGGACGATGACGCAGGTGGCTGGCCGCCATTAGGTGCAGCGCCTGTGTGGCGCTTTCCTGCATCGCGGGCGTGGTCTGGCGGTGGCCAGGAACGCCGTGGCTGCCCCAGAAGCTGGACAAAACCGCCGCATTCACATCCAGCCACGGGTGGCGCGCCAGGTCGTTCGTGAGTTCGGCCGAAACCATGCCGAGTTTGCCGCGCAATTCCGACACATCCCAACGCGACTGCCCGAGGATTCGCACCGGCGCCGGCCCATCCGGCCGCGCCACGGGATAGAGGCTGCGGTCAATCAGCCGCACGAAGCTGGACTTGCCGCAGCCGTTCGGCCCGAGGATCACCGTGTGTTGGCCGGTGGCGATCCGCAGGCTGAGGTCGTGCAGTACAGGCACACCGCCACGCATCACGGTGGCGTGGTCGAGTTCGATCAAGGCGGGTAGGTCCATTTCCATGCCGCGAGTGTGATTGGCGTGCAGCGCTGCGTCCAACGACCATGACTTTCGGAGCTTTGCGTCGCCTTGGGCATGCTCTAGAGTTTTAGGGTTTCCCCACCTCAGGATGACCCGCATGTTGGACCTTGCACGCAAACCCCTCGCCTTGGCCTTGGCCGCCGTCTTGCCGCTGTGCGCTTGCCAGCCCGCGCCACAGGAAGCGGCAGCACCCGCAACACCGCCGGCCGCGGCACCGAAAGCGGCTCCTGCGCCTTTGGATCTGTCCAAGCTGAAGACGGCCGAAATTCACTTTGCGGCCAGTGACCTGGATGCCTTGGTCGCGGCTTGCACGGACTTCAACGGCTACGTCAACGGCAAGTGGTTGTCGGCCAATCCGGTGCCGTCGGACCGCACCACTTGGGGCAGTTTCGAAACCCTCGCCGAGCGTTCGTTGGAAGTGCAGCGCGCCTTGGTCGAACGGGCCGGTGCCGATGCGAAGGCTGCCGGCGTCGAGAAGCTCGTAGGTGACCTCTATGCCTCCGGCATGGATGAGGCTGGCATCGAAGCCGCCGGCCTCACGCCCTTGAAAGCCAGCTTGGATCGCTTGGCGGCGCTGGGCACGACGCAGGACGTGACGCAATACCTGCGTGATGCCGCAGCGGCCGGCCGCATGCCCTTGTTCTATTTCTACGGCGACGCCGATTACCGCGACTCCGCCAATGTCATCGCCTACGTCGGGCAGGGTGGATTGTCCTTGCCCGAGCGCGCCTACTATCTGGAAGACCGTGAAGACTACGTCAAGGCCCGCGCGGCCCTGCGCGAGCATGTGGCGGCCGTGTTCACACTGGCCGGCGATGCAGCGGAAGCGGCCGCCAGTCAGGCCGATGCCGTGATCGCGATTGAAACCCGTTTGGCCAAGGCCTCCACGGCGCGGGTGGAATTGCGCGACCCGGCCAAGCGCTACGTGCCGACCAGCCTGGCCGATGCCGATGCCTTGACTCCGAACTTCTCCTGGACCGCATTCTTCGACGGCATCGGCGTGGCACGTCCGGCGATGTTCTCGCTGGCGATGCCGGACTTCTTCCGCGAATTGAACACGATGCTGACCGAGGTGCCGGTGGCCGATTGGAAGAGCTACCTGCGCTATCACGAGATCGACGGTGCCTCGCCGTTCCTGAGCGCCGCGTTTGCCCAAGAGAACTTCAAGTTCTACAACCAGGCGCTGCGTGGTCAGGCCGAGCAGGCGCCGCGCTGGAAGCGGGTGCTGGATGCGACCAATGGCTCGGTGGGCGAGGCCTTGGGACAGTTGTACGTGGCGGCGGTGTTTCCACCCGAATCCAAATCCCGCATGGAGGCGATGGTCGGGCAGTTGTCGCAGGCGCTCAAGCAGCGTATCGAGAATCTGGCCTGGATGGGTGATGCCACCAAGAAGAAGGCGTTGGAAAAGTGGGCCAGTTTCACCCCCAAGATCGGCTATCCCAACCAGTGGCGCGACTGGAGCGGCCTGAGTTTTGATCGCAAGGACTTCGCCGGAAACATGCTGGCGGCGCAGGCGTTCAACGCACGCTACAACTTCGCCAAGATCGGCAAGCCGGTCAACAAGGGCGACTGGTACATGACTCCGCAGACGGTCAACGCCTATTACAACGCCACTCAGAACGAAATCGTGTTCCCGGCGGGCATTCTGCAGCCGCCGTTCTTCGACCCCAAGGCCGACGATGCCCTCAACTTTGGCGGCATCGTGGCCGTGATCGGGCACGAGATGATCCACGGTTACGACGACCAGGGCAGCAAGTTCGATGCCCAAGGCAACTTCAACAACTGGTGGACCGATGCCGATCGCACGGGCTTTGAAGCGCGCACCGGCAAGCTGGTGCAGCAGTTCGACAACTATGTCTCGATCGATGGCATCCACGTCAACGGCACCTTGACCTTGGGCGAGAACATCGCCGATCTCGGTGGCCTGTCGACGGCATTCGATGCGATGAAAGCAGCCCAAGGCGAGGGTTTCACCGATCCGATGATCGATGGCTTGAGCCAGGATCAACGCTTCTTCATGAACTGGGCGACCGTATGGCGTCGCAATTTCAAGGATGCTGAACTCAAGGTGCGGCTCAACACCGACTCGCACGCGCCTGCACCCTTCCGCGCCATTGGTGCTCCCTCCAACATGGACAATTTCGCCAAGGCCTTCGGCTGCAAGGCGGGCGACGCCATGGTGCGGCCGGAGGATGTGAAGGTGGTGATCTGGTAAGGCTTGCTTGCAGGTCGACGTGGCCCGCCGGCGCTTACCGGCGGGCCACTACCCGCCAATGCGAAACATCAGTTTGGCCAGCAGCACGATGCCGACCATGTGGCAGAACACGCTGATGTGGATGCCCTTGAACAGATGCGACACCAGCTTGCCACGGCTGCGTAGGCTCATGGCGGTGAAGAAGTGGCCCAAGACGCTCAAAGCCAGCACGATCTTGATCGTGAGCATCAGGCCAAAGCTCGACTCGAAGGGATGCGCCAGCAACGCACGGTAGTTCCAAGCCATGCTGAGGCCACTGCCGTAAAGCACCAGCAGCACCCAGGGCATGATCTGGCGCGCACGTTTGCCGATGCCGACTTCGATGGCGGCCATGATCCGTTCGGAGACATGCTGGCGCACGCTTTCCAGAATCAAGACTTCGAAAAACACCGTGCCCACGAAGATGAAGGCAGCAAACAGATGCAGGAGCAAAAACAGGGTGTAGGTGTTCATCAGTGCAGTTCAGAAGGTTGCGACGGTCGCAGCGTGCGGGATCAAGGCGATTCGGGCGTGCAGCCCTTGCACTATAGCCGTGCGGGCGACTGATGAGAATGATTCGCAAACAAACGATGTTGCCGATAGCGCTAAGGAAGATCTGAATAAGCCGTCATTGCGAGGAGCGCAGCGACGTGGCAATCCATGAATGCTATACAAATCAAATATATGGATTGCTTCGCTTCGCTCGCAATGACAGCGTTCTGACTCGTTCAGATGTTCCCTAACGCCATTCCAGCGTGTTCCGGTGCTCCCGCGGTATGCGAGCGCACAGCGCGATACACCGGAACCCAAGTAAGCTTCGACGATGCTCTATCTGGCCTCCCAATCTCCCCGCCGCGCGCAGTTGTTGACCGCGCTGGGCTATGAATTTTCGACCAGCGACATCGCGGTGCCGGAACGCCCCGCGCCCGACGAAAGTCCGCAGGATTACGTTTCCCGTGTCGCACTCGACAAAGCGCGCGCGGGGTTTCGCACGCTGGATCGTGTGGAGGGCGCCGTGGTGCTCGCAGCCGATACCGAAGTCGTGCTGGGCAATGACATCTTCGGCAAACCCGACGATGCGGCGGCGGCGCAGGCCATGCTCGAACGCCTGTCCGGCCGCAGCCACGAAGTCATCACCGTGCTGTGGGCCATCGATGCTGGCGGTGCACGCAGCGCCTGCTGCCGTACCGAGGTTCGCTTTGCGACTTTGAATCGGCAGCAGATCGCCGAATACGTCGCCAGTGGCGAGCCTTTCGGTAAGGCCGGCGCCTACGCCATCCAAGGTCGTGGCGGCGCCTTCGTTGAAGCTTTGTCAGGCAGCCACTCCGGTGTGATGGGCTTGCCGATGTTTGAAACCGATCGTTTGCTGCGGAGCTTCGGCCTGCAGCCGAGCGCCGTGACAGTTCGGGGGTAAAACGCAATGTCCGAGGAAATCCTGATCAATGTCACCCCGCGCGAAACCCGCGTTGCCGTGGTCGAAAACGGCATGCTGCAGGAGGTGCTGATCGAACGCGCCAGCCGGCGCGGCTATGTCGGCAATATCTACAAGGGCAAGGTGGTGCGGGTCATGCCGGGCATGCAGGCCGCGTTCGTGGACGTGGGCCTTGAACGTGCCGCGTTTCTGCATGCCTCGGACATTTTGCACGCGGTGATGCCGGAAGTGCGCGATGGTGTCGATGTTGCAGGCGAAGCCGAAATTGCCACGCCCGCCATCACCGAGCTTCTGCGCGAAGGGCAGGAACTGGTGGTGCAGGTGGTCAAGGACCCGATCGGCAGCAAGGGTGCCCGGCTGACGACGCAATTGAGCATTCCCTCGCGTTACCTCGTGCTCTTGCCCTACAGCCGCGTGATGGGGGTGTCAGCGCGGATCGAGGACGAGACCGAGCGTGCACGCCTCAAATCGGTGATGGGCGAACTGGTGGGCGAAGCGGCGCTGGGTTACATCGTGCGCACCAATGCCGAAGGCCTGGAGCGCGAGGTTCTGGCCAAGGACGTGGCCTACCTTGCCAAAGTGTGGAACGCGATCCGCAACGGCATGATCGAGGCTGCGGTTGGCACCTGCGTGTACGAGGACTTGTCCTTGTCCTTGCGCTGCGTGCGTGACTATCTGCGTGAGCACGTGGAAAAGGTGCGGGTCGATTCGCGCGAAACCTTCGAACGGATCCTGCGCTTTGTGAGCCGATTCATCCCCGAGTGGGTCGAACGCGTGGAACATTATTCAGGCGAACGGCCGATTTTCGATCTGTACGGTGTGGAGGATGAAATCCTGCGGGCAATGCAGAAGGAAGTCCCGCTCAAGTCCGGCGGTTACCTCGTGATCGATCAAACCGAGGCCATGACCACGGTGGACGTGAACACCGGCGCGTTCCTCGGCCACCGCAATCTGGAAGACACCGTCTTCCGAACCAATCTCGAAGCGGCTCAGGCCGTGGCCCGTCAACTGCGACTGCGAAACCTGGGTGGCATCATCATCATCGACTTCATCGACATGCAGGACCTCGAACACCGACGCCAGGTCTTGCGCCAGTTGGAAAAGTCCATGGCCAGCGATCATGCCAAGTCCACAGTGTACGAGTTCTCACCGCTGAGCCTGGTGGAAATGACGCGCAAGCGCACCACCGAGAGCTTGGAGCGGCAGTTGTGCGAGCCGTGCCCGACCTGCGCCGGGCGCGGCACGATCAAGACCGCCGAAACCATGTGTTACGAGATCTTTCGCGAGATCACCCGCGCCGTGCGCCAGTTCGAGGCCGAGAAATTGTTGGTGCTGGCGTCGACCAGTGTGGTTGCACGCATCATGGAGGACGAGTCGGCAGCCGTGGCCGAACTCGAAGCCTTCATTGGCAAGACCATCCGCTTTCAGGCGGATGAACAGTATGCGCAAGAGCTCTACGACGTTGTCTTGCTCTGAACTCGCGTTACGGCTGCGGGCATGACGGCATCACGCAGCGGCCGTTGGCGTCATCACCTGCGTCGCCTGCGACGCCTGCTGGCTTGGTGTGTCCTCATCGGCATCATCGCCGTGGCCGTGGGTGTGGCCGTCGTCAGCCAGTTGCTGCCGCTGGCGGCCCGCCATCCGCAACGCGTGGCGGAGTGGCTGTCGGCACAGATCAAGGCGCCGGTCAGCCTGGGGTCGGTTCAGGCGCGCTGGAATCGTGCGGGGCCGGAACTCGCCTTGCGCCGTTTGCGCATCGGCGAGCCCTCTCAGGCGCTGGAGATCGATGGCGCGCTGCTGCAGATCAATGTGTACTCCGGCCTTTGGCCCGGCATGCCCTTGACCGAGTTGCGCATCAGCAAGCCCGAGCTGGAACTGAGTCGCAAGGCGGGTGGCGAGTGGCAGTTGCGTGGCATCGGTCGTCCTGCGGCCAGCGCTTCGACTCAGTCGCCCACGGCCTTGCTCGATCGCTTCGGCGCCATCGACATCGAGGCTGCGAGCTTGCGCCTGGAGGATGACGTCAGCGGCCGTCGCTTTGAACTGGCGCGCGTGGATGCCCGCATGCAGCGGCGCGGAGGGCGTCTGCGGCTGGGCGCGGTGGTGCACGCCAAGTCGGGCAGTGGTCTGCGCCTTGCGGCCGATCTCGGTGACGATGCCCGCAGTGGCAGCCTGTATCTGGAAGGCTTGCAGCAGGATTGGGCTGAATGGTCGCAATCGCTGTCGTGGCAGAACCTCGGCCTGGAACAGGCGCGTGGCGACATTCGACTGTGGCTTGATCTGGCCGATGGTCAGGCGGTCGGCGGAAAATTGCTGATGGCACTGGCACCGCTCACCCTGCGCCATCGCGCACGGGCGGGGGACACCGATGCCGCGGACACCGATTTCAAAGCCGAGTTCGCGCGCTGGCAGCTTGCGGCCAGCTTCGAACGCGATGCGGATGGCGTGTGGGCCTTGCGTGTGCCGCAATGGAAAATCGCCGAGCCAGAGGATGGCGATCATCAAGGCCCATGGCGCGATGGGGTGCGCGACCTGCGCGTGCTCGGCGTAGGCAAAACCCTGCGGGGCGTGCAGGCGGCGCAGCTTGATTTGGCGACGCTATCGCAATTGGCTGCGGTGCTGCCGGCCGTGCCGGAGGCCTTGCGCCGCACGGTGGCGAAACTGCGACCCTCCGGAGCCCTGCGGGATGCCGGTCTGCGCGCGGATGGGCAAGACCGTTTCCGCGCGCATGCCTGGGTGGATGATCTTGCATGGACGCCGCAGGCGAGGCTTCCTGCCATCAGCGGCATCGCAGGCGAACTGGACGGCGATCAAGATGGCCTGCGCCTGACGCTGGCACCAGGAAACTGGCAGGTGGTGGCGCCCGGCATCCTGCGCGAAGCCTTCCAGCCCGAGGTCGAAGGCGAGTTGCTGGCGTTCCGCGTGGGGCAGGAGTGGCGTATCGATACACCCGGCCTGCGCCTGCGTGAGCCCGATTACGACATCACGGTGGCTGGCGGCGCGCAGTTTCCCGCGGGAGGCGGCGCCATGCTGGATCTCCGTGCCGATGTGGCCGAAGCCCCACTGGTGGTGGCCAAGCGATTCTGGCCGATGAATGTCATGCCGCCGCCTGTGGTGCATTGGCTGGATACCGCCTTGGTTGATGGCAAGGTGGCGCACGGCGCGGCCTTGGTGCGCGGCAACGTGCTCGATTGGCCATTCCGCCATGGCGAAGGACGCTTCGAGGCCATCGCCGAACTGGCCGATGCCACCCTCAAGTTTCACCATGATTGGCCGGAGGGGCATGGCATTTCGGGTACGGCGCGCTTCGTCAACGTGGCGATGGAGGTGGACCTCAAGGGCCGGATCGGCGGCGCACAGATCAATACCGTCACCGGCGGCATCCCGAACTTCGGCGATGCCATCCTGGAGCTGGCGGTGCAGGGCGAGGGTACGGGGCCAGCACTCTTGGGCGTGTTGCGCGAAAGCTCGCTGCGCCGGGATTTCGGAAGTTTCATGCAGAACCTGACGTTGACAGGGCGTGGCACTACCCAACTGGATCTGCACATCCCGCTGGAGCATCACCTTGGCGAACCGCGCGTGGAGGGCTATGTCGACATCGAGCGCATGGATCTGCACGATCCCACCTGGGGCCTTGGTTTCCGTGCCGCGAGCGGACGCGTGCGCTACTCCGATCGCGGTTTTTCCGCCGACGAGTTGAACGTGGGTTTTGCCGACACCTTGGCCACGCTCAACATCGCCGTGGGTGATTACACCTCGCATCCGGCCAACGTGGCCGAGGCCAGTGTTCGTGGCCGTTTCTCTACGCAGGTGCTGGCAGCGAGCAATCCACACAGCACGTGGTTGTCACCTTGGTTCTCAGGCGAATCGGAGTGGAACTTGCAGTTGACCGTGCCGAAGATAGTCGACGCTGTGCAATCCACGCCAAGCTTGCGGATCCGTTCAGATCTGGTAGGCACGGCGATCAGCCTGCCCGCGCCTCTGCGCAAGGCGGCGTCGGATCGATTGGGCTTGGACATTGAGCTGGGCTTGCCGCTGGCCGAACACGAATTGACGGTGCGCCTCGGCAGTCTGCTGCGACTGCATGGCCGAGTGGATGATGCGGAGAATTTCAACGGTTTTGCCGTGTTCGGCGATGCTCCGGATCCGAGCATCCCGGCGCGTGGCTTGCGCATCGTAGGCCAAGTGCCGGTGCTCGACACGGAAGCTTGGAGCACGGCATTTTCACAAACCAGCGGCGCCAGCGACATTTTTCTGGATTCGCTCGACCTGTTCGTGGGAGAGCTGAGCCTCCTGGGCACACGCTTCCGTGAAACCGGACTGAGCATGAGCCGCACGGACGCGCAAGTCGAACTTGGCTTTCGTGGCGATAGCCTCGATGGGACGGTAGCGATTCCGCTCGCGGGCCTGATGCAAGATGGCGTCACCGCCCGCTTCAGGCGCCTGCACTGGCCCGGTTCCGATGCGCCCGATACGTACGTCGCACCGATCAAGCCCGGTTTGCTGGCTCCAGCCAGCATTCCGCCGCTGCATTTGGAAGCACAGGACACCCGATTTGGCGATGCCGCATTGGGCAATATCTGGCTGGAAACCTGGCCTACGCGCGAGGGCATGCACATCGAGCGTTTGGATATCCATTCGGATGCGATGGATATCAAAGCCAAGGGCGATTGGATCGGCAGCGGCATGGGCCAGCAGACCCAGGTCGCGCTGGACTACTCCTCGCACGATGCCGGTGCACTGATGGCGGGTCTGGGTTTTTCACGCTTGATCGATGGCGGTGCCACCCACGGGCGACTCAGCTTGGCTTGGCAGGGCGCGCCGGCCGACTTCGACTGGTCGCGCGCCGACGGCACGCTTGAGCTGAGCCTCAGCCAAGGTCGCATCCTGGAAGTGGAGCCAGGGGCAGGGCGCCTCTTCGGTTTGTTGAACCTGACCGAGATTCCACGGCGCCTGAGTTTGGATTTCAGCGACTTTTTCAAATCCGGTTTCGCCTTCAACCAGATGGGTGGCCACTTCGAGATACGTCGTGGCGATGCCTTTACCTCGGACTTCAGCATCGACGCGCCCTCGGCCCGAATCCTTTTGAGTGGGCGCACCGGCCTCAAGACGCGTGATTACGACCAGACCTTGGATGTGCGACCCAAGGCGGGCAGCGTGCTGCCGGCCATCGGGGCCTTGGCGGCGGGACCGGCCGGTGCGGCCGTGGGTGCCGTGGCGCAGGCGGTGTTGCGCCAGCCCTTGAGCGAAATGGCGCGCACTGTGTACAAGGTGACCGGCAGTTGGCAGGAACCGAAGATCGACGTGGTGGAACGCAGCGGCGAGCCCGATGCCAAACCATTGCCGGAACCCGCAGCCGAACCCACAGCCGAACCCGCATCCGAACCCACAGCCGAACCCGCAGCCGAACCCGCAGCCGAATCCGACGCCAAGCCATCGACGGAGCCAGCAGCCGAACCTGCGCCCACGGTGCAGGTACAATAGGCAGTCCCGAGCGGCGACCGGTTCGAAACCCCGTGACCGGGCGCGCAGTTTGATTGGAAAGGATTTTGCGAGGCACTCCATGGGAGCGATACAGCTCAGTTACAGCACCTTCGGTTTGACCAATCTGGATTTTCTCGATGCCATTGATGCCGTCGACAAGGCCGGTTACGCGGGCATCGAAATCTCCTTCCATCGCGACCAGTTCAACCCCTTCAATGTCGACGATGCCTATTTGGATGCGGTGAAAAAACGTCTCGATGCGCGTCGCGTCAAGGCCGCCTGCGTGGCCACCGCCTCGCATTTCTTCGATCCGCAGCGGCCGCACGAACCCTCGCTGATGGCGTTGGAGCCGGCCGCACGCAAGCGCCGCATCGATCTGGTCAAACGCGGCATCCATGTCGCCCGTAAGTTGGGTGTAAACCTCGTGACCTTTGGCAGCGGTTTCATCCGCGACGATCACGTTGCCAATCCTCAGGTCGATCCGGGCGAACTCTTGGCCGAGTCGATCCGCGAATGCGTGCGCGAAATCCGCGATGACGAGGACATCACCCTCCTGATCGAGCCCGAGCCGGGCATGTACATCGAAACCATGGCGCAAGGTTTGGACCTGATGCGGCAGGTCGGCTCACCCAAGTTCAAGCTTCACATCGACATTTGCCACACCTATTGCTCGGAGACCGACTACATCAAGGCGCTTGGCGACGCCGCGCCCCATGCGCGTTACCTGCACATCTCCGATGCACGCGAGGGCTACAACCTCAAGATCGTGCAGGCTCGGGACGACTTGAGCTTCAATCTCGATTTCGCCAGCAGCCTCGTGCATTTCCCGGACACCGCCGATTATCTGTTGCTGGATCGCGATCATCCGATCCATTTCCGCGACGCTGTGCCCAGTCGTGCGCGCCAGATCCAGATCGAGGCCTTGATGGCCCGTGCCGGTGTCACGCGCGATTTGAGCGTGGTGGAGTATGGCGGCCTGTATGCCGGTACTTCGCCGTTGGATGATGAGATCTTCACGTATCTCATCTCGATGCCGGGCCTGAGCTACGATGTTCTGGAGCGCGCCAAGCCGGTGGTGGCTTATCTGCGCGGGGCGACGAATCCGCCGTTGGTCGACAAGATGGTGGCCAACACCCTGACGGGCGTGGTGCATTTCCACGAGATTCCTGGCGAGGGCACCTTGGACTTTGCGGGTAGTTTCAAGGCGCTGACCGACAACGGTTTTTCCGGTTATGGTTCGGTCGAGCTCTACCACCATGTGGAGTCGTGGCAGAAGGCGCTGGATGACAGCCATCGCCACCTTTCACAGTTTGTTGCTGCCCCCTGAGCGCGGCGGATGCAAAGCGAAACCATGATCGATATCGAAAAGTTGGGTTGGCGACCGGAATGGGTGGGCGAGATGGATCACCGCCGCCTCAAGGCCCCCACGGTGAAGCTGCGTTCGGCCCGTCGTGCCGAAGTGGGTGATGCCATTTATTGCGTGGATCTGCGCGTGCGCCATCCCAATGCGGAGGCTTATTTGAGCAGCACCGAACTGCATTCGGTCGAGCATTTCCTGTTGGAAGGTTTCAGTCGCCACTTGCCGGAAAACTTCGTCTCCGTCGGCATCATGGGTTGTCAGACCGGGTTCTACCTCGTATTCAGCAACGAGGGCCACGCCGAGACGATCTGCATCGTGCTCGAACGCATCCTGCGCGACATGCAGCAGGCCACGGCCGTGCCCTACGCCAATGTCGAGCAATGCGGGCATTGGCAAGATCACAGTCTGGAGGCTGCGCAAGCGGTGGCGCGAGAAATCCTCGCCCAGCGTGCGCATTGGCTGGAGGCCGCCGCATGAATACCGCCACCCATCGCTGGCAGGTGCGGGCCGAGCGTCCGATCGAATACGACGTGATCAAGGCGCCAACCTTGTTTGCGCCAGACAATGAAGCCTTGCTCGGATTCGGTCGGCGTGCCGGCGGCAGGCGCTTCGTGGTGGTCGATGGCAATGTCGCCCGTCACCACGGCGCAGCCATTCGACGCTGGTTCGACCGTCACGGCATCGAAGCGCGCATCGTGGTGTTTCCCGGTGGCGAAGAACACAAGACCATCGATATCTACCAAGATCTGATTCGCGAGTTGGATGGGTTTCCCATCCATCGTCGCGATGAGCCCATCATCGCCATCGGCGGTGGCGTGCTGACCGACGTGGTGGCCTTTGTCGCGGCGACCTATCGGCGCGGGCTGCCACACATCAAGGTGCCCACCACCTTGATGGGCTACATCGATGCCGCGCTTGGGATCAAGGCCGGCATCAATTTCAACAACAACAAGAACCGCTTGGGCAGTTTCGAGCCGCCGCAGGCCGTGTTCCTCGACAAGTCCTTCCTGCCCAGCCTGCCGCATCGGCATTTGCTCAACGGCCTGTGCGAAATCATCAAGCTGGCCATTGCCTGTGATGCCACCTTGTTTCAGTGGCTGGAAGCGGATGGCGCCGAGAGTGTGGCGGCCTACTTCAACAACGCCGCAGGCGACGCCATTCTCGACCGCGCCATCGGTGGCATGCTCGAACAATTGGCGCCCAACCTGTTCGAGCTGGAACTCTCGCGCAAGGTCGATTTCGGCCATACCTTCAGCTACGGGCTGGAAGCGCGCTACGAGCATCGCCTTCTGCATGGCGAAGCGGTGTTGCTGGATATTCTCGTCTCGATCCTGATTGGCGAACGACGTGGCCTGTTGGCCAGTCGTGACGCCGAGCGCGTGTTCGCGCTGGTGCAGCGGCTGGGCATCGAGCTGGATCTGGACGTTGTCGATGCCGAGCTGATGTGGCATTCGCTGCTCGACCGAATCGAACACCGCAATGGCCTGCAACGGGTGCCCATGCCCACCGCACTGGGCCAGTGCACTTTCCTCAATGACATCACGCGTCGGGAACTGGATCATGCCGTACCCGCGCTCCACGCACGCATGCGAGCACACCATGAATCAAACCGCCAACGTTGATCAGCAGGAAGTCAGCAAGTTCGACCGGGTTTCCAAACTCTGGTGGGATCCCAAGGGCAAGATGGGCATGCTGCATGTCATCAACCCACTGCGCAGCCAATACGTCTTTGATCACGCCGAGGTGATGGGCGCGCGCGTGGTCGATGTCGGTTGCGGCGGTGGCATCCTCACCGAAACCTTGGCCCGCGCCGGTGCCGATGTCGTCGGCATCGACCAATCGCCGATGAGCCTGGATGTTGCACGTCAGCACGCGGAAAAGAGCGGCCTGAAAATCGACTACCGCCTGCAGACCGTGGAAGAACTGGTCGAAAAGGAAGCCGGTACCTACGACATCGTGACCTGTCTGGAAATGATCGAGCACGTGCCCGATCCGGCGGCGATCATCGATGCCTGCGCACGCCTGCTCAAGCCCGGTGGACATTTGGTGCTGTCCACCATCAACCGCAATCTCAAAGCCTTGTTGTTTGCCATCATCGGTGGTGAATACATCCTGCGCATCCTTCCGCGTGGCACGCACGAGTACAAAAAACTGGTGCGCCCGGACGAGATGCGGCAATGGACGTCGGCCAGCGGTCTGCAAATGCTCGGCATCGCCAGCCTGATGTACAACCCGCTGCGCAAGACCTTCAAAGTTGCGCACGGCAAAGAGGACGTGAACTACATGGCGGCCTTCGTCAAAAAGGCCTGAGCCATGCGCGCATTCCTGGCCCTGTCGCGTTCCACCCACGGCGTGCTCGATATCGCCATGCCGGGATTTGCCGCCTTGCTTTGGCTGGGGCATTTTCCGACGTGGCCGGTGTTGGCGGTGGCCTTGGTGACGGCACTGGCCGGTTACACCGCGCTGTATGCGCTCAACGACATCATCGGGGTCAAGGTCGATCGGGAAAAATTCGCCGGCAGTGGCCCTAATGCCGGTTACTCGGTCGAAGCCTCGGACCTGCGTTACCCGATTGCGCAGCGCAAGCTCAGTCTCGGCAAGGGCATCGCGTGGTTCGGTTTCTGGTACTTGGTCGCCTTGGTCGGTGCGTGGTGGCTCAATCCTTGGCTGCTGCCGGTGGTGATCGCTGCGCCGATCCTTGAAACCATCTATTGCCAGATGTTCAAAGTCAGCTGGACCCGCGTGTTCGTCAGCGGCGTGGTGAAGGCGCTCGGGCCAATCGCCGCGGTGTTGGTGGTGGTGCCGAAACCCGACCTGGCGTGGCTGGCCCTGATGCTGGCGTGGCTGATGTGCTGGGAAATCGGCGGCCAGAACATTCCGGCCGACTGGAACGATGTCGAAGAAGACCGCCGCGTCGGCGCGCGCACCATCCCGCTGGTGTTTGGGCCGCGCGTGGCCGGTACCGTGGTCTTGATCGCCCTCATTGCCACCGTGGCGCTGAGCTTGGGCTTGGCCATCATGTCGCCCTTGGCTCTGGGTTGGCCGTGGCAGATCGGCATGGCGCTGATCGGTTTGTTTCTGTTGCTGGTGCCAGGCTTCCAGTTGTTCCGATCACACGAAGGCCGCCGCGCTGCCCGCCTGTTCGATCGCGCCAGCCTGTATCCGGTGGCACTCCTGGTATTGATCACGGTGTTCGTGTTGCTGACGTAAAACCTCACGCCGGGTGACCCTGACAACCCACAATGTAAACGCAACAACTCTCGAATCTGTCGCATGAGAAGCCTTGATTGAGCCATGGGAACCTCGCGGAAAATCCGCAAGGGTGACCCACGCCAACCGCCTCGCGTACTGGCTTCCCATGCCCCCGAGTCGTGGCTTCCCATGCCTCCGGATGCTGGCTTCTCATGAACCGGAATCTCCAATTGCGATGACATGGGCGGATCAAAGCACCGCTTCTAGCCCCTTGCGCTCGAGGATGTCCAGCAACTTCTGCGACGGTCCGCTGGGGCGCTTGTCGCCCACCTCCCACTTGCGGACCGTGGACGTGCTGGTGTTTAGCACGCTGGCCAGTACGGCCTGACTCAGGTGCAGTCGCTCGCGCAACGCCTTGATCTTCTCAGCGTCGTAGTCCTGCACCGGCTCCAGACACAGGGCGTCGTATTTCTGCATCTTGCGCTTGTCGATGAATTCCAGGTGATGTAGATCGCGTGCGCCATCGTGCACGGCTTCCATGATGCGGCTCTTGGCCTTTCGTGTGGTGGTCATTGGCAGATCTCTTGCAAAATGCCGTCGGCAACGGCGTCATCCAATTCCGTACTGGTGCGCTTCAACCAGTCTGCGGCGTAGTCCTTCAATGCTTGCAGTTCTTCATCGTTGATGTTGCCGCGCTCGTTCTTCTCAAAGCCGAACACGAAGAACCACCGGTTTCCCTTGTTGGTGGCGATCAGCGTGCGCACGCCGCCACGCTTGCCGCGTCCCGCCAGCCCGACGCGCTTCTTCACCACGCTGCCGCCGAGGTCTGCGTCGATCAGGCCGCCTGCCATCTCCTGAACGGCCTTGCACAGGACGGCATCTGTGAGTTCCGTCTTGCGCATCCATCGTTGGAAGTGGTGCGTTTTGAAAACTCGCATCATCGATTTTCATCATGCCACCCAGTGGCATGGTTTGTCACTATTACCAGTGAGGCATCAAGCGTAGCGGGTCAGCACAGCATCTGCAGAATCAGTGGTCACCGTACGCTGATCGCGACCGCGCGCCACCCATATCGATCTTCTTTCGAATGCTTCGCGTACACAACAACTGCAGCCACGGTACCAACGTCTGACGGAATTGATCTTGCCACCGAATTTTGGCCACGCGGTCAAGCAGCATTGGTCTGGCTTGACTGTTTCTTTTTTTATGCGTTTATATATGAGTTCTTATTTCTGTAATAAGTTCATATTTGAGGTGATGAAGGATGGCTTCTTCCGAGAATAAGCGCTCTGGTGCGCAGGTGGTGATGCCGCTGCCTGTCGCGCGTGCGCTGCGCCGGCTGGGGCAGGACATCTCGGCGGCGCGGCGCATGCGCCGCCTGAGTCAGGAAGACCTTGCTCAGCGCATCGGCACGTCCTTGAGCACCGTACGGCGCATGGAAGATGGCCATCCCGGAACCGCGCTGCACACCTTCCTGCGCGCGCTGCACGTGCTGGGCCGGCTCGATGACCTGACGCATGCGATGAGCCTTGAGAACGATGCGCTCGGCATGGAACTGGTGCGGGTGCAACTGCCGCAGCGGGTACGCACCTCTGCCGGCAGGAAGCGACAGGCAGCACCCGTCGTAGACAAGGGCGATGTGCCCGCGCCTGCCGACGACCTGGAGGGCTTCTGATGGCAGCGCCTCGGCCCGCACGACGTCCGGACTTCGAAGTCCACCTGGGGGCGAGCGGCTTGGTCGTGGGGCGCCTGCATCTTGGCAGCGGCCGGCGCAGCGCGTTCAGCTACGACGAAGGCTGGCTGCGGGATGCCCGGTTCTTCACGCTGTCGCCCGATCTCCAGCCGGTGGCCGGTGTGCAGCATCCCCAGCGAGTGTTCTTCCACGCGCTGGAGGACACCGCGCCCGACGCTTGGGGCGAGCGTGTGATCCGACGCGCCCATGCGAAGCTGCGGCAGGAAGAACGCGACACGCCCGCGCTGGACCCGGTGGACTTCGTGATGTGGGTGGATGACGAGTCGCGCGTTGGCGCGCTGCGCCTGTTCGATCCGCAATCTGGCACCTACCTGCGCGCCGGCGGAGTGGATCGGTGTGTACCTCCACTGGTGGAACTGGAGAAGGTGCTCCATGCGGCCCGAGCTCTGGAGGACGGAACGGAAAGCGCGCAGGATCTACGCTACCTGTTGGGGCAAGGCACGTCGCTGGGTGGTGCCAGGCCGAAGTCCACGGTACGTGACACCGATGGACGACTGGCGGTCGGCAAGTTTCCCAGCCAGGCAGACCGGCGCGACGTGGTCCGCGGCGAAGTGCTGGCCATGCGACTGGCGGCCAAGGCCGGCATCCGCGTGGCACCAGCCCGCGTGGAAGTGATCGGCGGCACGGCGGTCGCCGTCATCCGGCGTTTCGACCGCACCGACACGGGTGGCCGCATTCCTTACGTGTCGGCTGCAACGATGCTCCAAACCGATGACCGCGATGCGACGCATGCCTACACCGAACTGGTGGATGTGCTGCTCCAGGCAGGCGCCGATCCGATCGCCGACATCCACGAGCTGTGGCGACGGCTGGTCTACAACTTCCTGATCTGCAATACCGACGACCACCTGCGCAACACCGGCTTACTGTACGACGCGCGCCAGCGCGGCTGGCGCCTGTCGCCGGCCTTCGACCTGAACCCGATGCCGGGCGATCGTCGAGAGAGCAAGACCTGGCTGACCGAGGACACAGGCGTCATCGCCAGCCGTGACATGCTGATGGCCGCCGCGTCGTATTTCAGGCTGGACACGGCGCAGGCCGAGGCGATCTGGCGCGAAGTCGCCCAGGCCGTGGCGGGCTGGCGCGCATTGGCCCGAGGCTTGGGCATGCGCGGCTCCGACCTACTGGACTTTGAGCCGGCTTTCGTCGAACCGCCCACGCCTTGACGACATCGGCAGGAAAAACCGCTACGGTCGAGACCCGTCGTGGATTGTTGTGGCCAATGCGGCGCACAGCCAGCGATAACCGACGCGTTCCTGTTCCAGCCGCAGTTGTGGTCGGATTCGATCAGCGCGCAAGTCGTCGTAGAGAGCAGCTTCCTCATCGACCAATCGGGACAAAGGCAAGGTATGACGTTTGTCGAGTGGCTCCTCACCCCATTGAGGTGCGTGGGCCATCAAGGTAGCGCGGTCCATGAGGAACGACGCGGCGAGCGGGAAATACTTGCGCAGGCTGTCCAGAATGGCAAAGCCATGGGTATCGATATCTCCCCAGTAGTGCAGCGAGGCGTGATGCAGCCAGTCGGCTCGTGCGAGCGCTCCCCAGCCATAGCCCGCACCGAATACGACGATGGCGCCGGAGATCGGTGGGAGCGCCAGAAAGTTCACCTCGTTTTCGGTGATGAATACACGCTGCGCGGGCAGGGCAAGCGTGGCGAAGCTGTCCTCATCCAGGGTGATGTCGGTCAGTCCGGTGCAGCCGGGAAGTTGGGGCAGTTGCGGATCGAGCAAGCGTAGGCGGATGCGAACGGGCTTGTCGCGAAAACCGTAGCGACGGGCAAAGCCCGCCATCCCGGTCGCGGCGTGGTCGATGGCTTCAGTCGGCAAAGCCAGGTCCAGCCACTGAGCCAGCGTGCCACGATGGGCTTCGATGAACTTGCTGTCCACGCCCGGCGCGTCGACCTGCCGAAGATAGACGCCTGGGCGCGGATGGGCCTGCACCCAAGCCACCACGGCCAGCAGGCGCGGCCAGTGTTCGGCCAGTGCCAGGCTCTGCAATGGTGAACTGTGCAGCCACGGCAGCAGCGCGGCTTGCGCTTCGGCCGTTTGCTGCCAGAGCGATTGAAAGCGGCGGGCATCTCCGGTCTTGCCGATCATCGCCAGCGCGTCTTCCAGTGTGTCGATCCAGAGCGTGTTCGGCAGGCGTTGCCGTCCCTGCACCCGGTGCGTCCACTCGCGCCATTCAATGCGCACGCGTGGCATGGTGCTGATGTCGCGTACCCAACCGCGCACGGCATCGAAACGGTTGCTGAGATCGGTGGCGGACGGCGACTTCAACGTCAGCCGCAACGGCCAGTTCAGCGTGCCGCCGCCGACCACGGCACGCAGCAACGCGCCGCGCTGCCACAGTCGCTCGACCTGCGCGCGAAGGTCGGCGGGCTGGCTCCATGTCATGCAACGCCTCCCGTGGCGCTAGCCTTCTGTGCCCGGTATTCCTCAATGCTCAGGCTGCGCAGCCGCGACTCGCGGCCGGCTTCGTTGTGCACGAAGCCGACGCATGCGACACGGATTTCGATGTGGGACTTTGCAGCCGGATGAGGATCAGCAGCTACAAATTGAGCTGGTGAAAAACAAAAAGCGGTTGCGCGCATTGCCGACTACCTCAAGCGGGGTTCAGGCTGAAATGCCATTCCAGAGCCGCAATCAGATCATTCTTGAGCTGCAGGTGATCGGCAAAGCGAATCTGTTGCCAGTGGCGCAGGTTGAAGCCGATCTTGGCGTCCTTTCTTGCGCGGGGTCTTCTCGTCCCGCGTCTTCAGGGTAGTAATACTTGAATTCGACCGGCTTGCCGTACTGCGCGGGCAGGTCGGCAATGATGTTGGCCTCGCGCTCCAGCACGCCATATCGGTCGGAACCGTCGTAGAAGGCACGGGTCTGGCCGGCGACGACGCCGATGTACTCGGCTCGGAGCTTGTGCGCGTGGCCATTGCCGAAGGCCTGTTCGATGGCCTGCTTGAATTCGGTATCGGTGACCGCATCGCGCTTGCACTCGATGACGGCAAACGGTTGGGTGCGTGCGGCATCGCGAAAGATCACGATATCGGCGCGGTCGTGTGGCGTGCGGTCGGGCACGATGATTTCCACGCCGATGCACTCGGGCTTGTAGTCGTACAGATAGATCAGCTCGGCGTAGTACGCGGCGCGTACTTTTTCCTCGGGGTCGGACCACTTTTCTGCATGGTTGACCGCCATGTACCGGATCTTTTCGGTATTTCCGCTGGTGATGATCTGGAGATGGCCATCGGCGATGGCGCGTTGAATGAGATCGGGTCGGTCCATGGTGTTTTCCAGGTTTTTGATCAGACCGCCGTCGGGGTGATCAAGGAAACGGTTGGGAAATAGCTGCGGTAGCGCCGCGCGTCGCGGGTGAGAACGAGCCAGCCTTGCACGGCGGCGTGGGCGCCGATGAAGAAATCGGGCAGGACGTTGGATTTGTTGCCGCCTTCACGCCGGTAGCGTAGGAAGGCGCGGCCGGCGAGGAACAGCGCGGGGCGGGGAAGTTCGTGGACGCGCAAGTTCATGATCTCGATGGCAGCATCCAGTGCCTGCACCGAGTCAAAGGCCAGCGATAGTTCGGCGTAGATCACCGAATTGATGACCAGATCGTGCGCCTGCGACTGCGCGCGCAGCTGGCGCAGCGACCATTCGGCCCAAGCTGGATCGTCTTCCAACACATCCAACAGAACATTGGTGTCCACAAGAATCACGGGCGAGGCTCAGTCTGCGCTACGCAGCAGGGCCATGAGTTCATCGGTGCGCCATTTCACCTCAGCCTTGCCGCGTGCGGCGTCGAAGCGGTCGCGCTTGGCGCCATGGGCTTTGCCGGTGGCGCGGGTGCCGGCCTTGTGTACCACTACCTGGCCATCGCTGTTGACACCAAATTCCACGCCGTCGCCGGGCGTGAGGCTCAAGGCATCGCGTACCTTCTTGGGAATGGTGACCTGCCCCTTGACCGTCATGGTGGTGGCCATTGCTGATTCCTGAAGTAATGCTTGGAAGATTATTGTATTACTTGTGGCTGCATACAATGCAACACCTGCTGAAACTTATACCCGGCCACCTGCCTCCGCCTTCTGTGCCCGGTATTCCTCAATGCTCAGGCTTCGCAGCCGCGACTCGCGGCCGGCCTCGTTGTGGACGAAGCCGACGCTGGACACGTAGGGCTCGATGATGTGGATCTTCTGCAGCGGGGTAATGATCAGCAGTTGCAGGTTGAGCTGGCGGAACAGTTCCAGCCCATACTGGGCCGATTCATCCGAGCCGCGCCCGAAGGCTTCGTCGATCACGACAAAACGGAACGAGCGCGAGCGCACCGCTCCCCATTCCAGGCCGAACTGGTAGGCCAGGCTGGCGGCCAGCACGGTATAGGCCAGTTTCTCTTTCTGCCCGCCGGATTTGCCGCCGGAGTCGGAGTAGTGCTCGTGTTCGGCATCGTCTTCGCGCCAGCGCTCGCTGGCGGAAAACAGGAAGCCGTTGCGCACGTCGGTCACCTTCTGCATCCAGCGCCGGTCGATCTCGGCCAGTCCTTCGCGTCCCCGGAAGCGGTCGATGATGGCCTTGACCTGCAGAAACTTGGTCTCGGAATACTGTTCGTCTTCCGAGCCGCTCAGCGCGCCTTCGGTGCAGGCACGCAGATCCTGCAGGAAGTCGCGGATCTCCGCATCGGGACTGGGCTGCGCCAGCAAGCGGATGTAGCGTCCGGGGTTGTAGTCGATCACCTGCAAGGAGCGGTTGATGACATCGACCCGTTCCTTGATCGTTTCCCGCTCGCGCGCGAGCTGGGCGTTGAAGTTGGCGATCTCGTTGATGGTGTTGACGTTGAGCAACTCTTTGAAACGCGCTTCGAAGCGTGGCAGGTCGTCGCGCTGCAAATCGGTCATCAAGCGTTCGAACTCGGGCAGCGCAGCCAGGCTGATGTCGATCTCGGCGGTCTCGGCCTTGAAGGCTTCCTTGAAACCGCGCATGGCGTTGATGATGCGTTCGGTCAGGCGCGAGAGGCGCTTGTCTTCGGCGTCGATGCGGGCCTGCAAGCCGTTGCGCACGTCCTGTTCGCGGTTGTCGCAAGATTCCACCGTGAGCGGGTGCTCGCCCAGAATTTCGGCGCGCCAGCCCTCAAGCGATTGCAGCAATCTATCGTCAAGTGCGGCTTGCGATTGGATTTCGAGTGACTGCGCATGCTGTGCCTGGGCCGTTTCGTGCTTGCTGCGGATTTCTCCGCGTTTGCCTTGTGCCTCACCAAGATCACTTTCGATCGCCTTCAGGCGCTCAAGGACCTGCGTCAATTGGCGTTCCAGTTCCAGCAAGGTGTCGGAGGCCGCCTTGAGGCGATCGCGTTCATCGATCAGCCGCGCAATCTCGCGTGCCGGTGCCTGCCAGTCGATCTCGCTGTAGCGGGTGAAGACTTCGAGCTTGGCCAAGGCCTCCAGTTGCGTCTGGCATTGCCCGCGCAATCGCTGGGTGTTGGCAATGCGCAAACCCAGCTCGCCCAGTCGCTGTTCCAGGCTCTCGCGCTCGTCACGCAAGGTGCGCAATTTGTCGGCGTTGCTCCAACCCAGCACGTAGCGACTGCGATCGTCGATGCGGCGACGGTCGTCCTTTTCGTGGCGTCCGCTCGGGTCCTTGATCTGTCCGGCGCGGGTGATGCCTCGGGTCTCGCGGCGGAACTGCTCGGTGTTGTCGCAGCATGCCAGATCGAAGCGGTGTTGCAGCTCACGTTCCAGCCAGTCGTAGTGCGGCGTGTCGGGCTTGATGAGCAGCTTGCGCACCAGTGATTGGGGGTGCAGGCTGGCGGCCTGAGCGGACGTGCGTGCGCGCACGTGGAAGTACACCAGACGCGCGCCCAGGTGCTGGCGTTCCACCCAATCGGCCACGTCCTTGTAGTGCACATCCGGCACCAGCAGGGACAGGCCGAAGCCATGCAGCAGGCGTTCGGCCGCGCCCTCCCAGTCGCGTTCGTCCTCGCGCACCTGGATCAGTTCACCGGCAAAGGGCAGGTCTTGCTCGGCGATGGACAGGGCGGCGCACAATGCGTCGCGGATGCGTACCTGAGCTGCGTCGATATTGCTCTTGCGGCGCGCAAGGCTGTCGATCTCATCGCTGAGAGTTTGGTGTTCTTCCTGACCTCGCCGCAGCGCATAGCCGTCTTCATTGATCTGCGTATCGTGGTCTGCACTGCGTGCGCGCAGCGTTTCGGCGTGTTCTCCGATGGTGGATCTTTGTGTCATGAAGGCGGCTTCGTCGAGTGGCGCTTCCTCGCCAATGCGCGTCAATAGCGTGCTGTACGCGTCCGCTTTCTCCTGTCGTTGCTGCTTCTCGACCTCCTGTTGCTGGATGGCAGCAGCGAGTTGTTGCAGCCGGTCGCCGCCGTTCTCGCGCAGTGCGCTTTCGAGCTTCCCCTGCTCGATTCGGGCGGTGTCTCGTTGCTCTCCCAGTTGCTTGATGCGGGCATCCCAGCGCGTCGCATCCTGAAGCAACAACGCCAGGCGCCTCTCCAACAGTGCTGCCTTCAAGCCGGCGAAGTACGGGCGCAGGGCATCGCGTCCTTCGCGCAGCTTCTGGATCTCGGCGGCTATTTGCCGGTGGCGATGGCCATCCTCCACCAGTGGAGTCAACAATTCGATCTGGCGCTTGGCCTTGAGTACCGATTGATGGGCGCGGTCGAGGTCATCGAAATGCCCGAGCAATGCCTCGATGCGGCTCTTCACGTCGAAGGGTTCAAGCATGTGGCTGCGCACGAAATCGGTCAGGTTGCCCACCGATTTCATGGAAACCGTTTGATTGAACAGTTCCAGTGCCTGCTCGTGCTCGATGCCGAAGCGGCGGCGGAACCAGGCACCGTAGGGCGGGAAGCTGTCGTTCAGTTCACAGCCCATCGCCCGCAACTTTTTGCGCAGGCCGTTGATGTCGCTACCGAATCCGGAGAAGTGCTCGGTGATGGAGAGTTCCCGCTCTGCCGTCACGAACAAGCGCGCGGGCTGGCCCTGTGGTTCGCGAAACCAGAAGACTTGCGCCAGTGTGACCGCCTGGTCGTAGCCTTCGTTGCGGAAGACACCCAGGATCACGCTGTAGCTGGTCGTGTCGCGCAGCGCCACCGGGCGGGCGCTGCCGGTGGTCTCGTTGCGCTCGCTCTTGTAGTGGCCCAGCACGTAGGAGCGCAGTGATCGCTCCCGCGCCTCGGCACCCGCGGCCTTGTTGTAGGCGATGCGTTGCGCCGGCACCAACAACGTGGTGACGGCATCGACCAAGGTGGATTTGCCCGAACCGATGTCGCCTGTCAGCAGGCCGTTGCGCCCGTCCAATTCATAGCGCCAGACGTGTCGATCGAAGGTGCCCCAGTTCAGGACTTCCAGCCGCTGCAGGCGAAAGCCGACGCGGCTGTCGTCGGCCACGAAATCGAGCTCCATTGGAGAAAAATCGGTCATCAGCCGGCTTCCTTGTCGTGATCGACGCCTGACAATGCGGTGCGATAGCCCTCCAGGCGCGCATCAAAGTCGGCCAGCCACTGTGCATCGACGAACGCCTTGAGGATGCGCCGCACCTCGTAGCGCGGTGCCTGCTGAGTGGCGCCGGCAGCAGGCTTGAGTTTGCGCAGATAGCCCAGATCCACCACCTTGGTGATGGTCGAATCCACTTGGTCGATGAGGCGCGCCTCGTTGCTGCCGTCCGGCAGGAACACGCGCATCAGCTCGGCGATCTCCTCGCGCGACAGCACTAGCCGGGTATCGCCGCCGCCGGCGTCGAATTCGGCCATGCGCTTGCGCAACAAGGCCAGCATCAGGCTGACCGGGTAGGACAGCGGACGTCGCGCGATGAGCCGAGGCGGACGGGGTGTGGCGTTCGCATCCTCCGGCTCCGGCTGGCTTTTGAGGAAGGCGTAACCTTCGGCCTCATCCAGCACCAATTCCAGCAACAACACTGCCGCCTGCTCCCGCACCCGTGCTTGCAGACTCAGCAGGCTGGCCCATAAGCGCTCGTCATCCTGACGGTACAAGACGCCTTTGAGCAAATGCACCATCAGTTGGGAGAGTTCCGCTACAACGGGTGGGCGGAGCTCGGTACTGCGTTCTGCATCATCCGGGTGCCTATCGTTCATGGGTCATCGCTCTATCCGTCGAAGTTTGCATTCAACGCGCAAAAATGATGCGGGGCATGCGCACCCGCCGCCGTAGCGTTGAGCCATTGCTGTCCTGCATGGTCCATTCGACGATCTCCTGCACATCGTCGTCCACCGTGGCCCTGAGGCCATCCAGCCCGCGGCTACCTGCGTGGGCCAGTTCCAGCCAGGTCACCAGCTCGGCCAATCCCTGTTGCAGCGGCTGAGTTTCCAGCAAGGTGCGCAAGCTGATCTGCGATTGTTGCCGCAATGCCTGCCGCAGGGCCTGACTCAGGCGGGCCTTGTCCACGACATGCTGGTCGAACAGGCGCGCGGTGTCGATTTCGTCGTCACCGTCCTCAAGCACCAGTTCAGCCAGACGTGGCTTGGCATGAAGCGCAAACAGGGGGCGCTCCTGTGGCAGGGCAAGGTCCGCGCCCATCTCGTCGAGGGGCATCACCTCGCCGGCCGGCGGCATGTCGCGCAAGGCCAGCGCCTTGGTTTCGATGCCGCGCAAAAGTTCGAGGATGCGGCGGTTTTCCTGGAAGGCCCGGTCATCCAGGAAGCGACGCAGTTGTTGCGACAACTGCGCTACCGTGCGTTGGGTATGTTCGCCCGCTTCCAGCCAATCGTGGTGCACCCGACGGGTGCGCGGCTCCGGCTTGAGCGCAGCCACGGCGGGCAGGTCGAGGATTTGGTCGAGCCGTGCGGACAGTTCTTCTTGGCGACGGCTGGACATCAGGAAGTCCCAGAACGCGCGAAAGCTGCGCCCCTGGTCGGAATCCCCGATGGCGTCGCGCTCGCCCATGACTTGGTCGAGCAAAGCCCCCTTGCTGCCGTCCCATAGCGCGATTTTCTCGCGAACGCTGCGGTCGAGCTGGCGAAAGTTGTGTTCCACCTGGCGGAAGTCGCTCAGCAGCTCACGCGCCACCTGTTGGAATTGCAGGAAGCGATCCTTGATGGCGGTGTCGTCCATGAGCGGCACGTCGCCGGACAGGACGCGGCCGATCTCGGCATCGATCTCGTCACGCTTGCGCCGCAGTTCTTCCAATCGCTTGGCTGGATCGGTCTCGCTTCCGGTGCTGATTTGCTCCAACAGCGAGAACAAGGTCAGCAGGCGCGATTCCGTACCGACGAAAGGCCGTTCGGTCAGCGACACCAGCCAGGCGATGGCCTTTTCGGTGGCGGGGGTGAGATCGAACTGGGCTTGGTCGGTGCCGGGTTTGTAGAACTTGCGCAGCCAGCCCTTGTCCGGCGCGCACCAGTCATTCAGGTATTCGGTTGCGGCTTTCGGATATGCCGCGGCACCGAGCTGTTCGCGCAGGGCAAACAACTCGTCTTCCAGCATTTCGGCCAGATCCGCTTCGCTCGCCAGCCGCACGTTCGGTGCAACGAACACCCGGTACAGGAAGCTGGCGATCAATGGCGCGTGTGGCGAGGCCAGCAATCGCCATGCAGGATGCCGATCGCGGTATGCCGTGAGCGTGAGGTGGTCGAGTGCCATGAGGGGCTGCCTTATTCGAGCCGTTCGTTGACAACGACGTCTCGATCCGACTGCACGGATCGGCCCGCCCAGAACGCGAGGGTCAAGGTCGCGTGGTCACTCATGCGAAATCGCCTCCAAGTAACGAGGCAGTTGCGTGGTCGGCAGGTGTGCTTCAAGCAAAGCGCTCGGGGTGACCGGATCATCCGCATCGGTCACCATCCACACGCGGATGGCATCGCCTTCCAGCCACGCCTGCACGCCTTCGACTTTCCAGACAGACTCCAGCGGAAACAGCGCATCGACCCTGCCATCGCGCCCCACGATGGCGATGGCCGCGCCGATGCAGGGGCCGTCAAGGTAATTGTCTTCCGCCTGCTCGGCGACGGCGCTGATCACGAGCCGACCGTCCGGCAGTACAGCGCCGTCGGTGATGGCCAGGGTGGCGCCATCGATCGTGCCGGGGATGAACCATTGCACCGATTGTTCCGACAAGGCGTCGATGGTGCGATCCTGCTGCAGGGCGTCCAGAAACTCTTCCAAGGGCAAGAAGATCCGCGCACTGCGCGGCTGCGGTTGACTGCCACGATGCAGGAGTATCAGATGGTCATCGATCCTGGCGACGCCTTCGATGTTCAAGGCCGGTACGTGAGTGCGAAGTGCGTTGTACAGCATCGAAAAATCGATGGACACAGGCGGGCCTGCAATGGATCCATCAACGGCCAGCGAAAGAAGCACGCCGTGATTGCGCGAAGGGGTTGATCCGGAGGGCAGGGTGAGCAGCGCGCCGTGCGGGTGGTCGCGCAAGGTCGGCAGGTGAAGCAGGGCTTCGAGGTCGGGTTTGAGCGCCTTGCGTGCGGCGGCATCCCTGGCGAGTTGACCCTGGAACACGCGAACCCAGGTGCCGGGTGCCGTGCCTGCGCGATGGAAGCTGGCGATATGCAGGGCATCGTCCGCGATCACGTGGAAATGTTCGCCAACCATGGCCAGTCCGCTTCCGGCCGAAAGAAACGCGGGCAGCCCGGGCGCTGATTCCATGTTCAGCGTGCGAACGATGCGAGGGTGGATCGTGTGCATGGGTGCATGCCTTCCGGTCGCAAGAAAAAGCCACCGATCGCAATGATCGGTGGCTTTGGGTCGAACGGTCAAAAATCAGGCGGCGAGGTGACGCAAGGTGTATTGCAGGATGCCGCCGTGGCGGTAGAACTCGCGCTCCTTGGGCGTCAACAGCATCACCTTGACCTCGAACGACTTCGTGCTGCCGTCCGCCGCGGTGGCCGTGATCGTGGCGGTGGTAGCGTTGCCATCGTCCAGACCGGTGACGGCAAAGGTTTCAAAGCCGCTCAAGCCGTGCGTCATGGCGCTTTCGCCGTCCTTGAACTGCAGCGGCAAGACGCCCATGCCGACGAGGTTGGAGCGGTGGATGCGTTCGAAGCTCTCGGCCAGCACAGCCTTCACGCCCAGCAACAGGGTGCCCTTGGCGGCCCAGTCGCGGCTGGAGCCCGTGCCGTATTCCTTGCCGGCGATGACCACCAGCGGGGTGCCGTCGGCCTTGTACTTCATCGCCGCATCGTAGATCGCCAGTTGCTCGCCGCTGGGAATGTATTTCGTGAAGCCGCCTTCCACGCCATCGAGCATGCGATTCTTGATGCGGATGTTGGCGAAGGTGCCGCGCACCATCACATCGTCGTTGCCACGGCGGGAACCATAGGAATTGAAATCGATGGGCTGCACGCCACGGCCGACAAGGTAACGACCGGCCGGGGAATCCTTCTTGATCGCACCGGCCGGGGAAATGTGGTCGGTGGTGATGGAGTCACCGAACAGACCGAGGCAACGTGCGCCCTGGATGTCCTCGATCTTGCCCAGTTCCATCGTCATGCCCTCGAAGTAGGGCGGGTTCTTGATGTAGGTGGAGGTTTCATCCCAGGCGTAGAGGTCGCCATCGGGCGACAGCACCTTGTTCCATTCCTCGCTGCCGTGGAAGACATCGGCGTAGTTGCGCGCGAACATTTCGCCATTGACCGAACTGGCCACCAGATCGGCAATTTCCTTGTTCGATGGCCAGATGTCACGGAGGAATACTGGCTGACCCTTGTCATCCAAGGCCAATGGTTCGCGCGTGAGGTCGATGTCGATGCGGCCGGCGATGGCGAAGGCCACCACCAAGGGCGGCGAGGCGAGGTAGTTCATCTTCACTTCGGAGTGGATGCGACCCTCGAAGTTGCGGTTGCCGGAGAGCACCGAGGCCACGGCGAAATTGCCATCGGCGATGCTGCGGCTGACGTCCTCCGGCAGGGGGCCGGAATTGCCGATGCAGGTGGTGCAGCCATAACCGACCAGAAAGAAGCCGAGTTTTTCAAGGTCGGGCAACAGTTGGGTTTTTTCGAGGTAATCGGTGACGACCTTGGAGCCGGGTGCGAGCGAAGTCTTGACCCACGGCTTGGGCTTGAGGCCGCGAGCGGCGGCTTTGCGCGCCAAGAGACCCGCGCCGATCATCACGAAGGGATTGGAGGTATTGGTGCAGGAAGTGATGGCCGCGATCACCACGGATCCATCGCCCAAGCTGCAGGGCGTATGGGTAGGGCAGGCATCGGCTGCGTGCGCGTGTTCGCTGTCGGCACGGCCCACCGCGGTCGAACCGCCTTCGCTCAGGAAACGCTCCTTCTGCTTGTCCCAGGCCGGATTGCCGACATGGAGCGCGTTCATGGCTTTTTCGTAGCTCTGGCGCATGTCGCTCAAGAGCACCCGGTCCTGCGGGCGTTTCGGGCCTGCCAAAGACGGCTTCACTGTCGACAGGTCAAGTTCCACGATCGAGCTGAACTCGGCCTGCGGGGAATGTTCGTCATGCCACAGGCCCTGCGCCTTGGCGTAGGCTTCGATCAATGCAACTTGTTCGGCGTTGCGGCCGGACAAGTGCAGGTAGTTGAGCGATTCCTGATCGATCGGGCAGATCGCGCAGGTGGCGCCGTACTCGGGCGCCATGTTGCCGAGCGTGGCGCGGGTGGCCAGCGGCAGGTGCTTGAGGCCGGGGCCGAAGAACTCCACGAACTTGCCGACCACGCCGTGCTTGCGCAGCATTTCGGTGACGGTCAGCACGAGGTCGGTGGCGGTCGATCCCTCCGGCAGCGCACCGCTGAGGCGGAAGCCAACGACCTGCGGAATCAACATCGACGAGGCTTGGCCCAGCATGGCCGCTTCGGCTTCGATGCCGCCCACGCCCCAGCCCAGCACACCCAAGCCATTGACCATGGTGGTGTGCGAGTCGGTGCCGAACAGGGTGTCGGGGAAGGCCCAAGTCGCGCCGTCGATTTCGCGTGTCATCACGGTGCGCGCGAGGTATTCGAGGTTCACCTGATGCACGATACCGGTGGCCGGCGGCACCACGCGGAAATCTTCCAATGCTTTCTGGCCCCAACGCAGGAAGGCGTAGCGTTCGTGGTTGCGCTCGAACTCGATCTCGGCATTGCGGGCCAAGGCGCCGGCCATGCCGAACACATCCACTTGCACCGAATGGTCGATCACCAGTTCCACCGGCGCGAGCGGATTGATCTTGTTGGGATCACCGCCCAAGACTTTCATCGCATCGCGCATCGCGGCCAAGTCCACGACGCAGGGCACGCCGGTGAAGTCCTGCAACAACACGCGCGCCGGCAGAAAGGCGATTTCGGTATCCGGTTCCTTCTTCGGTTCCCACGTCGCCACCGCCTCGATTTCCTTGGCGGTGACATTGACGCCATCTTCGTGCCGCAAGAGGTTTTCCAGCAGGATCTTCATCGAAAACGGCAGGCGCGCCACGTCGAAGCGTTTGCCCAGCTCGGGCAGGCTGGCGTAGGTGTAGCGCTGGCCGCCGACGTCGAGGGTTTTGTGGGTGGCAAATGAATCGAGCATGGGATGACTCCTGTGATACGTGGGTAGATGGCGTGTGCCCGTCGTGTCGCAAGTCTAGCGCCGTGGGCAGGGCGTGAGGCATTTTGGGAACCTCTGAATAGTCCGTCATTGCGAGGAGCGTAGCGACGCGGCAATCCATGGATGTTCGACAAATCAAAGACATGGATTGCTTCGCTTCGCTCGCAATGACGGCGTTTGGACTTGATCAGATGTTCCTTTGCTGCCCTGTCACGAATGGCGCGCAGATACTGTTTGGACTGCGGCTGAATCGATTCGTTCGACACACCGCTGTGCGCAAGGTATGCGTGATAAAGTATGCATGTTCTGTGCATATTCAAGCCGCAGGAGGTTCCATGGAAGCCACCGTCGCCGAGCGCGGTCAGATCACCTTGCCCAAGGCCGTGCGTGATGCGCTGGGGCTGACCAAGGGAACGGTTCTCAAGGTGGAGTTGAGCGGCGGCACCATCGTGCTGCGCAAGGATGTGAGCGATGCCATTTCCCGTGCGCGTGGTCGTTTCAAGCTGCCGCCGGGTGTGAGCAGTGACGACATCATGCGGGAACTGCGCGGCCGTGCGCCCGACGATCCGTTGGAGTCTTATGAAGTTCTGCGCGAGCCGGGCGAGTCGCCACAGGCCGGCAGAAAATGATCGCCGTCGATACCAGTGTGCTGATCGATCTGCTCGGTGACGATGTGCGTGCCGATGCGGCGGAAACCAGTGTGCGCGAAGCGCTGACGCTAGGTCCGGTGGTGGTGTGCGAGGTGGTGGTGAGCGAAATCACCGCCGGCCTTGGCCATGGCGACGAAATCATGGACGTGGTCGAGGACATGGGTTTGCGCTATCTGCCACTGGAACGCCGCGCCGCGATTCGCGCCGGTGAGATGCAGCGTCGCTTCAATCAGCGCCGGCGCGCTTCGGGGCAGGGCATCGCCATTCGCACGGTTCCGGACTTTCTGGTCGGTGCGCACGCGCTGCTGCAATGCAACGGCCTCATCACCCGCGATGCGGGATTCTTTCGCGACTATTTCAAGGGCCTGAAGTTGTTTGTGCCCAAAGTTTGAAGCAGAGCCATTGCGGCTCTGGCTGGTTTTTGCCTTGTCCCTCACCTTGGAGTTTTCTCATGCTGGACGCCTATCGCCAACACGCTGCCGAGCGCGCTGCCCTCGGAATCCCCGCGCTGCCGCTGAATCCGCAGCAGACCGCAGACCTGATCGAGCTGATCAAAAATCCACCTGCCGGAGAAGCGCAGTTCCTGCTCGATCTATTGATTCACCGCGTGCCGGCAGGCGTGGACGATGCGGCCAAGGTCAAGGCCAGTTATTTGGCGGCCATCGCCTTGGGCAGTGAAAAGAATGCGTTGATTTCCCGCGTTCGCGCCACCGAACTTCTGGGCACGATGCTGGGCGGCTACAACGTCGCCCCGTTGGTGAAGTTGCTGGACGACGCCGAAGTGAGCGCCGTCGCTGCCGATGCCTTGAAGCACACCCTGCTGGTGTTCGATGCGTTCCATGATGTCGAAGACAAAGCCAAGGCCGGCAATGCCAACGCGCAAGCCGTGCTGGAAAGCTGGGCCAATGCCGAATGGTTCACCAGCCGCCCGGAAGTTCCGCAATCGCTGACCATCACCGTGTTCAAGGTGCCCGGTGAAACCAATACCGATGATCTTTCGCCGGCACCCGATGCGACCACGCGCCCGGACATCCCGATGCACGCGCTGGCGATGCTCAAGAACGCACGTCCGGATGCGCCCTTCCAGCCGGAAGAAGACGGCAAGCGCGGCCCGGTGCAGGAAATTCTCAAGCTCAAGGACAAGGGCCATATCGTGGCCTATGTCGGCGATGTGGTTGGCACCGGTTCCAGCCGCAAATCGGCCACCAACTCGGTGCTGTGGTGGACCGGCAACGACATCTCCTTCATTCCCAACAAGCGCGATGGTGGCGTGTGCCTAGGTGGCAAGATCGCCCCGATCTTCTACAACACCATGGAAGACGCCGGTGCCTTGCCGATCGAGCTCGATGTGTCGCAGATGAATCATGGCGATGTGATCGAGCTTGAGCCCTACGCCGGTCGCGCGTTGAAGAACGGTGAAGTGATTGCGACATTCGAACTGAAATCCGACGTGCTGCTGGACGAAGTGCGCGCCGGTGGCCGCATTCCGCTCATCATCGGTCGCGGCCTCACCGCCAAGGCGCGCGAAGCCTTGAAGCTCGCTCCGAGCACGCTGTTCCGCTTGCCGGTGGTGCCGCCTGACACGGGCCGCGGTTTCACCCTCGCACAAAAGATGGTTGGTCGCGCCTGTGGCTTGGCCGAAGGTCGTGGCATGCGTCCTGGCACCTATTGCGAGCCGAAGATGACGACCGTGGGCTCGCAAGACACCACCGGCCCGATGACACGCGACGAACTGAAAGACCTCGCGTGCCTGGGCTTCAGTGCCGATCTGGTGATGCAAAGTTTCTGCCACACCGCCGCCTATCCCAAACCGGTGGACGTAAAGATGCACCACTCGCTGCCCGAGTTCATTGCCACCCGTGGCGGGGTATCGCTGCGTCCGGGCGATGGCATCATCCATAGCTGGCTCAACCGCATGTTGCTGCCCGATACCGTGGGCACCGGCGGCGACTCCCACACGCGTTTCCCGATCGGCATTTCCTTCCCGGCCGGCTCCGGCCTGGTGGCCTTCGCTGCCGCCACCGGCGTGATGCCGCTGGACATGCCTGAATCTGTGCTGGTGCGTTTCAAGGGCACGATGCAGCCGGGCGTGACCCTGCGCGATCTGGTGCATGCGATTCCGCTGTATGCGATCAAGGCGGGTCTTTTGACGGTGGAAAAGAAGGGCAAGAAGAACATCTTCTCCGGCCGCATTCTTGAAATCGAAGGCCTGCCCGACCTCAAGATCGAACAAGCCTTCGAATTGGCCGATGCTTCGGCCGAACGTTCCGCTGCCGGCTGCACGGTCAAGCTCAACCAAGCACCGATCATCGAATACATCACCAGCAACATCGTGCTTTTGAAGAACATGATCGCGCAGGGCTATCAGGACGCCCGCAGCCTGAGTCGCCGCATCCAGAAGATGGAAGCCTGGCTGGCGTCACCGCAGTTGCTGGAGGCCGACGCCGATGCCGAGTACGCCGCCGTGATCGAAATCGATCTGAACGACATCGTCGAGCCGATCGTGTGCTGCCCGAACGACCCGGACGATGCCAAGACGCTTTCGGACGTGGCCAATGCCAAGATCGATGAAGTCTTCATCGGTTCCTGCATGACCAATATCGGCCACTTCCGCGCCGCCGCCAAATTGCTGGAAGGCAAGCGCGACTTGCCCACGCGTCTCTGGGTCGCCCCACCCACCAAGATGGACGAGGCCGAACTCACCAAGGAAGGCCACTACGGCACCTTCGGTACCGCTGGCGCGCGCACCGAAATGCCGGGGTGTTCCTTGTGCATGGGCAATCAGGCGCAGATCCGCGAAGGCTCCACCGCGATGAGCACCAGCACCCGCAACTTCCCCAATCGGCTCGGCCGCAACACCAACGTGTATCTGGGTTCGGCGGAACTTGCGGCGATCTGCGCGCGCCTCGGTCGCATCCCAACCCGCGAGGAGTATCTCGCCGACATCGGTGTGATCAAAGCCAATGGCGATGCCATTTATCGCTACATGAACTTCGACCAGATCGCCGAGTACCGCGAGGTGGCCGAGGGCGTGAGCGCCTGAGTCGGAACCGCAATCGACGTTTCAAGAAAAACCCCGGCGCGTCCGGGGTTTTTCTTGTCGGGATGAATCCCGACCTACAACAGCGGTCCCGTAGGTCGGGCTTCAGCCCGACAGCGTTCCTCAGTCGGGCGAGCGAGCGTCGTTGGGAGTCACCGATTCCATGGCGGAGCGAGGTTCAACCCGACTCAGACGTTGAATGTCCTTCTCCAAGCGGGTCCGGCGCTGCAAGGCCAGTTCGCCGTCGAGCGTCTCGACGAATTTTTGCGCCATCGCGCGATTGTCCCGAGGCACCTGGAAAACGAGTTTCCCGGAATGGCCGGCTGGAACGCGGCTGACGAGGCCGAAATCGGAGAATTCGATTTCGATCTTTGGGGACATCCAGAGAAAACCGGCGCGGTAGCGCACGTCCGTCAAGGCATCGAATGGAGCAATCAGCTCCTCGCTCTTGGAGCGTAGCCGTTGCAGAACGGCATCGCCGGTTTGGTACTCCAGACGTATGCCGCCATCTTCCAGATGCACCACGCCATGCAGCATGCCCTTGCTACCGTGGGCGTCGCAGTAGACGGGGATGCTGTACATGAAGGGTTCTCCGTGAAGATGGGATATCAACGTTCCAGCCTTGGCACGCGGGCATGGCGCGCGGTTCTGGACGCGCCCGGTGCGACTGCTGGCACGGGGACATTATCACCTTGGCATCATCCGATTGGTGCGAAGGCGTCGTGCGCGGCGTTGTGACTCGATACGTGCGCGCGTTTCAGGCGGTTTCTTGCCTGGGGAAGGTCTGAATTGACCGCGATTGCGAGCGGAGCGACGCCATCCGTGCCTGGGATGGGAACCATGCCGCATTTGCCGTGTCCAAGCGCCGGCATTGCGCTTGGCAAGGTTCGAGATCGTCCAGCCCTGAGACGCCTTGCCTTTACCGTGACCTGTCGATGCAGGGGATGGCTCGGCAGCGTCGTGGTTCCCGTCCCCACCCATTGCAAGGACTCGCCCATGACGTTTCGCACCTTCATTGTTGCTGTCCTGATCTTGCCGCTTTTGGCAATGACAGCTTGTTCACCCGCATCCCATTCTGCCGATTCTGCCGAAGATGCCTTCAAGGACCAGATCGGCCTTGGGGGCTACGCCATCCAATATCAGGGCGAGAAGGGTGAAAACCTGAGCTTTGATGACTTCGCCAAACTCAAGGCCGAAGGCAAGCTGTACATGACCCGCAGCGACGATGCAGCCAAGACCGCCGTGTTGCAACTCATGACCGAAAGCAAGGTCGATCCAGCCGATGCTCAGGCGCTGATGAGCAAGAGCCTCCAAAACTTTTCCAAACCCAACATCGACGTTGGGGCCGTCATGCCGAACGTCGACGGCAAGAGTATCGAAGGCAAGCCGGCGCAGTGGTTTGCCGCCAACGGCAAATACAGTCTGCTGAGTTTTTACTTTGCCGAATGTGTGCCGTGCATCGCCGAAGTGCCGGAACTCAATGCCTTTGCCAAAGCCCATCCGGAGGTGAATCTACTTGGCGTAACTTTCGATTCCGCGGATGATGCCCGCGCGTTTCGCAACAAGCATGGCCTTGAAATCGCCACCATCGCCGAGGCTCAGGCCTCCATCGACGCCATCGGCATCAAAGCCTATCCAACCCTGATTTTGGTCGATCCCAACGGCAAGCTCGTGGCCAGTCGCGCCGGCGGAATCATGGTAGGCCCGTCAGATACGGGCAAGAATACGGTCGAGGACTGGTATCGGAGTCAACTCAACGCGGGTTGAGATCGACTTCGAACCAGTTTGCGTGGGTGTGGCCATGCCGATGCCTTTGAGGGTATTCCGGCATGGCCACACCCCGCTTTTTTCACTCGAACGCGAAATTGGCCACGGTACACTGGTGGTCCATCCGCAGCCGGGGGTGTGTCATGAGCATCAAGTGCGCGCTTGGGCCTGTGGTCGCGGCCTTGTCATTGAGCGCATGCAGCCTCTTGCTCCACGGCGATGCTGCCACCCTGATTGCCCACCGTCTGGAGACCGAAGCCGGCGCGCTTCGCGCCAGTGGCATGCGCGACTTCAGCTTCCGCTATGTGCCTGAAGGCGGCTTTGATGATTG
>CAUJJS010000099.1 GCA_963205415.1 Pseudomonadota bacterium | reverse complement strand
GGGCTGGAGTGAATGGGCGGGCTTGCCGAGTTTGGCGCCAGGGCGTGTTCTGGCCAAGGTCGATACCGGCGCACGCAGTTGTTCGTTGCACGTGGATTCGCAGAGTCTGATCGTTCGCGATGGCATCGAGTACGTGCAGTTCGAACTGCGCACCGGAACCCCAGGACCAACCCACGCCTGTTGCTTGCCGGTGGCGGATCGGCGCGTGGTGACCAACTCCGGTGGCAAAGGCAGCGAGCGCATCTTCGTGCGAACGGTACTGAAGCTGGGCGATTGGCAACGCGAGGTCGAGGTCAACCTGGTGGATCGCCACCGTCTGCGTCATCCCATGCTCATTGGTCGGGCTGCCATTGCCGATGCCTGGTTGGTCGATCCGGCGCAGCGTTTCCTCCTTGGTCGCCGTGCGCCTTGGCCATGAAGCTCGCCATTCTCTCGCGTGATCCGCGTTTGTATTCGACCCGTCGTCTGGTTGAAGCGGCACGCGAGCGCGGTCACGTCGTGCGGGTGCTGGATCCCTTGCGCTGTTACCTCAGCATCGCCCCCGGTGCCTTCCAGTTGCGCTACAAGGGGCGCGCATTATCCGGTTTCGATGCCGTCATCCCACGCATCGGTGCCTCGGTCACACGCTACGGCACGGCGGTGTTGCGGCAGTTCGAGTTGATGGGTGTGCATACGCTCAACCATTCGGATGCGATTGCCTGCGCGCGCGACAAACTGCGTTGCCAGCAACGCCTGGCAGCGGTTGGCCTGGGCATGCCGTTGACGGTGGTGGCTGACAATCCCGATGACACCTCAGATGTGCTCGCGATGCTGGGCGCACCGCCCCACATCATCAAACTCAATCAGGGCAGCCAAGGGCAGGGTGTGGTTCTGGCCGAGAGCCTGCAAGGTTCGCGCAGTGTGATTGAAGCCTTTCGTGGCCTCTACGCCGAGTTTCTGGTGCAGGAGTTCGTAGCCGAAGCGCGTGGCGCCGACCTTCGTTGTCTGGTGGTCGGTAGCGAGGTGGTGGTCACCATGTTGCGTCAGGCGAGCGATGACGAGTTTCGCTCCAATCTTCACCGTGGCGGCAGTGGTCGAGCGGTGATTCCCGACGCGGCCGAAGTCGCGGCCGCAGTCGCGGCCACGAGGGCCGTCGGTTTGCAGGTGGCCGGTGTCGACCTCTTGCGCAGCGCGCGTGGCCCGCTGGTGCTGGAGGTCAATGCTTCGCCCGGTCTGGAGGGGATCGAATCGGTATCGGGCGTGGATGTCGCCGGGCGCATCGTCGAACACGCCGTGGCAGGTGCCTCGTTGCGCACGAGGCCGCAAGCGCCGTGAACCCTCCTCGTTGTCCGCCGCTGTGGGTGTGTTCAGTGATTAACGAATGGCTGCAGGGTCTTTAACATTTTCTTTCGAGCCCAACGCCTAAGCTTTCTCTCGCCTGCGGTGATCAGGCACTCCCAAGGTTCTCTGGTAAGTTGCAAATCGCGGTAGTCGGGGCAGTTGGCGGCCCACGTGAACCGGCGTCCCCCCGCCGTTTCCCGTGGGCCGTTTTGTTTGCTGGCATACTGCCGGCATCGTTAGGCCACGGGTGCAGTTGCAGCGTTCCGCGTGCCGAAAACCCCGACCTTCCAAGAGTCCAAACCGTCCCATGCGCATACTTGTGATCGAAGACAACAGCGACATCGCAGCGAATCTGGGTGACTACCTCGAAGACCGCCACCACACGGTCGATTTTGCCGGTGACGGCATCACGGGCCTGCATCGAGCCATCGTCGATGAGTTCGATGCCATCATTCTCGACTTGAACCTGCCCGGCATGGATGGGCTGGAAGTCTGTCGCAAGCTGCGTCAGGAAGCGCGCAAGCAGACACCGGTGTTGATGCTGACCGCGCGCGACGAGCTGGCACAGAAGCTGGCGGGTTTCGAGTCGGGCGCCGACGACTATCTGGTCAAGCCCTTTGCCCTGCAGGAACTGGAAGCGCGTCTGGCGGTGTTGTTGCGACGTGGGCAGGGCAACACCTCGCGGGTGCTGAACGTGTCGGACCTGGATTACAACCTCGATACCCTGGAAGTGGTGCGCGCGGGCAAGTCCATCACGCTCAATCCGACCGCGCTCAAGATCCTGCAGGTGCTGATGGAAGCCTCGCCCGCCGTGGTCACGCGGCAGGAATTGGAAACGCGCGTGTGGGGCGAGGAATTGCCGGACTCGGACAGCTTGCGCGTGCACATTCATGGCTTGCGTGCAGCCGTGGACAAGCCCTTCTCCAATCCCCTGATCCAGACACGTCACGGCATCGGCTATCGCATCGTGGACCTTGATGGGAACCGATGAGAGCCACTCGGCGTCGATCGACGCTGTTGTCCGACAACCCAACCGCCAGCGCCTGCGGGCGCGCATCATCATCTCGTTCCTGCTGTTGGGTTTTGGTCTGACCACGCTGTTTGCCGCATCCACCTTGGTGCTGCGCGAGCGCATCGAGAACCAGTTGGTGGTGGCGTGGCTCGATGCCGAAGCCCATACCTATCTGCAATTCAAGCGCGAGCATCCCGAACCGGATGCGGCCTACGGACTGCAGGAGCAACAGATCGAGATGTTCGCCTACCGTCCCGGCAGTCCGAACATTCCGCTGGCCTGGCGCGAGCTTCCCGACGGTGTGCACGACTGGCATGACGCCGATGCGCATGGCCGCAATGCCAACTTCAAGCTGGCGGTGGCACGGGCCGATGACATCGTCACCTTCATCAAATATGGCTACGGTCGCCAGACACTCGGCGCGCGCCAGTTGATGATCTTGTTGGGTGGCAGCGTGGTCGGTTTTACCTTGCTGGCGTGGTTGGTCGGGGTGTGGTCGTCGCGCCGGGTGATGCGGCCAGTGGCCGATCTGGCCGCGCGTGTGGACGCATTCCGGGGCGAAGCCCAGCGCCAGCGACTGGCCCCGCATTTTGCGCCGGATGAAGTGGGGCAATTGGCGAGCGCCCTGGATGAGTACGCCGACCAGTTGGTCGAGCGCGTGGCGCGTGATCGTGAGTTCAATGCCGATGTCAGCCACGAGTTGCGCACGCCCTTGGCCGTGATTCTGGGTGCCACAGAACTGTTGTTGAACGCGCCCGATCTTTCGGAGAAATCGCGCCAGCGCTTGTTGCGCGTGGAGCGCGCCACGCGCCAGTGCATCGACCTGACCACGGCCTTGTTGATGCTCTCGCGCAACGAGCGTGGCAGCGGCCAGACCAATGTGTATCGACTCGCCGAGCTGGTCGCCGATTCCAATCGCGTGCATCTGAGCAACAAGCCGGTGAGCCTGCGCGTGCAGGGCCAGCAGGACATGACCGTGGATGCGCCCGAGGCGGTGCTGTCGGTGGCACTCAACAACCTCATCGGCAATGCCTGCAAGTACACACCGCAAGGCGAGGTGGTGATCACGGTGCTGGCCGATCGCGTGGAAGTGATCGATACCGGCCCCGGCGTGGCCGACGAAGATGTCGAGCGGTTGTTCCAGCGCGGTATTCGCGGGGAGACCGCACAAGGCAGCAAGGGCGCGGGCATCGGGCTGGCCATCGTGCGTCGACTTTGCGGCCTCTATGGCTGGCAAGTGAGTCTGCAATCACGAACCGATTCGCACGGTAGCGTGGCGGTCCTGCAGTTCGAGCCAAGTTGATGGCGGGCGCAGGTGGCCCTGCATCAGGCTTTCAGGGAGTCGGAGAAGCATGAGAAATTCGCCGTTATGCGTGCAGGGGGCTTGGCATCGGGCATGGAGTTTTGCGGCCGGGGCGCTGCTGTCTGCGATCGGCCTGCTGGCCGTCGACGCGGTGCTGGCCCAGTCAGCCTCGCGCACGCACCTGCCGGAAGCTGTGCAACAGGGCGCGCTGGTGTTCGGGCAAACCCTGCCGGGAAGTCAGGTCCGCCTGCGCGACCAGGTCTTGCGCCTCAGTCCCGATGGCCGTTTCGTCTTTGGCATCGGCCGTGATGAATCGCGCAACGCCCCGCTTGCCATCCGCTTTCCCGATGGCAGCACCGAGCGCGTGGTGGTGGCGGTCAAGCGACGTGATTGGCCCGTCGAGCGCATCAGCGGCGTGCCGCAGGCCACGGTCGATCCGCCACCGGCCATTGCCGCGCGCATCGCCCGTGAGCAAGCCGCGGTGGATGCCGTACGCGGTCGCGATGAAGCGTTCAACGATGTGTTCGGTGGTTTCATTTGGCCCATCAACGGTCGCATCAGCGGGCGATTCGGGCGCCAACGCGTGTACAACGGCACGCCGGGAACACCGCATTCGGGCACCGACATCGCGGCGGCAAAAGGCACACCGATCCACGCGCCGGCCGCCGGGAAGGTGATCTTCGCCGAGCCGGATCTGTACTTGACTGGCGGCACGGTCTTGATCGATCACGGTTTCGGCGTGGCTTCGAATTTCCTGCATCTGTCCAAGCTCGATGTCGCGGTTGGTGATCGGGTTGAACAAGGTGAGGTGATCGGTGCAGTCGGCGCCACGGGGCGCGCCACCGGCCCACATCTGCACTGGGGGCTGACTTGGTTTCGCACCCGTCTGGATCCCCAACTGCTGGACCTTCCCACGCCCTGAAGCGTGGCGTCCGGCATGGCATCCTGCGGCCTCGCGCGCGACTCAAGTGAAACCTCGCGCAGTCGAAAGAACGATTTGGCATGGTTTTCGGCTTGCAGCGGTGGGCAATGTCGGCAAACCTGTGCAACCCCACGCCTGTCAGGAGCCCTCATGCGCTGCAGTCTCGTCGTCCTGTTCACGCTCGCCGTGCTCGGCTGCCAGACCCCGGCCAGCCGCGTCGATGGCCAAGCCGCAGTCGAGCCGAGCGTCGCCGTGGAGGACGTGGATATCGCCACTTGGCAGGCGCGGATGCAGGCCGGCACGCTCAGCAGTCACGATCTGACCGCCGCGTACCTGGCGCGTATCGAGGCCATCGATCGCAAGGGGCCAGCGCTCAATTCGATCATCACCACCAATCCGGATGCGCTGACCGAAGCGGCTGCACTGGATGCCGAACGCCGCGCCGGCAAGCTGCGCGGGCCGCTGCACGGCATTCCGGTCCTGCTCAAGGACAATATCGATGCACGCCCGATGGCAACCACGGCCGGTTCGTTGGCGCTGATCGACAATGTGCCGGCCAGCGATGCGTTTCTGGTGCGTCGTCTGCGCGAGGCAGGTGCGGTGATCTTGGGCAAGACCAATCTCAGCCAGTGGGCGAACTTCCGCTCCAGCCGCGCCATTTCCGGTTGGAGCTCGGTCGGCGGCCAGACGCGCAATCCCTATGTGCTCGATCGCAATCCCTGCGGTTCAAGCTCGGGCACCGGCACCGCGATTGCTGCCAGCTTGGCGGCGGTCGGCGTGGGCACCGAAACCGATGGCAGCATCATTTGTCCGTCGGCCGTGGCGGGTCTGGTCGGCATCAAGCCGACCGTGGGCGCAGTCAGCCGCAATGGCATCGTGCCGATTGCCATCAGCCAGGACACCGCCGGCCCGATGGCACGCAGCGTTGCCGACGCGGCCGCCTTGTTGACGGTGTTGGCCGCACCCGATGGCGCCGATCCTGCCAGCGGCGCCCATCCGGGCGTGATCGATTTTGCCGCGCATCTCAAGGCCGATGGCCTGCGCGGCGCGCGCATCGGTGTGCTGCGTCAATCCATGGGCCTCCATCCCGACGTGGATGCGGCGATGGAGGCCAGCATCGCGGCGCTCAAGTCGGCCGGTGCCATCGTCTTGGATGCGGAAATCGCCACCACCGGACAATGGGATGCGGCCGAGATGCAGGTCCTTCTTTTTGAGTTCAAGGACGGGCTGGAACGCTACCTCGCCAACCATCACCGGCCCTTGAAAACCTTCGCCGATTTGATCGCCTTCAATCGCGAGCACGCCGCCCAGGAAATGCCTTGGTTTGGTCAGGAGTTGTTCGAGATGGCCGAAGGCAAGGGTCCGCTCACCGATCCGGCCTATCTTGATGCCAAGAAGCTGGCCTTTGATCTGGCAGGCCCGCAAGGCATCGATGCCGCGCTCCAGGCGCAACAATTGGATGCCTTGATCGCACCTTCCACAGCGCCCGCATGGCCCACCGACAGGATCCTTGGCGATCACTTTCTGGGGGGTGGATACGGCGCGGCCGCGGTTGCGGGTTACCCCAGCATCACCGTGCCGATGGGCGACAGCCACGGCCTGCCTTTGGGCATGGTATTCATGGGCAAGGCTTGGAGCGAAGCGCGTTTGATCGAACTGGCCTATGGTTTCGAGCAAGCCACGCACGCACGGCAGCCGCCGCGTTATCTTCCCACCCTCGATGTTGCCGACACCGGCGTCGCGCACTGACGGCTGAATCTGGGGATCAAGGTCAGATGCAACCCGCAGGAATCGCCACATGACGATCGACATTGCTCTGGTGCTGCTGATTGCACTGGCATCCACCGTGCTGTTCCTTTCGGAAAAGCTGCGCATGGATCTGGTGGCGATGCTGGTGCTGGGTGCGCTCGCCATTTTTGGCCTGGTCACCCCGACTCAGGCCATCAGCGGCTTCAGCAATCAGGCCACGATCACGGTCGCCGCGATGTTCGTTCTGGCTGCCGGTTTGCAAGGCAGCGGATCCTTGTCGCGCATCGGCCATTTGCTGAGTCGTGGCCGCTCGCCGTGGCAATTTCTGTTGATCCTTTTCGGCGTGTTGTTTGTCGTGGGCCCCTTCGTCAACAACACCGCCATCGTCGCCGTCTTCATTCCGATCGTGATCAGCGCCTGCGCCAAGGTCAACATGCCGCGCACCAAGGCACTGATCCCCTTGTCGTTCGTCACCCAGATGACGGGTGTCTGCACCTTGATTGGCACCTCCACCAACCTCATCGTCAACGGCATGGCGCAAGAGCTGGGGCATCGGGGATTTTCGATGTTCGAGTTCCTGCCACTGGGCGTGATCTGCCTGCTGGCCGGTTGCCTGTACTTGCTGGTGTTCGGGCGCTGGCTGTTGCCGGGTGAAAGCGACAGCGAGCAGCAGCTTTACGAAACCGGCCACTTCGTCACCGAGCTGCGCGTCGGCAGCACGTCCACCTTGCTCGGAAAGTCCGTGGAAGCGGCGCAGTTGAATCAGCGTCATCAAGTCTATGTGCTGGAGTTGTGGCGCGAGGGCGCACGACTGTGGTCACCGCGTTCGGAAACTCTGCGCGAGGACGATGTGCTGCTGATTCGCGGTCAATGGCCGGCGCTGGAAAAGCTGCAACAGGAAATGCGCCTGACGCTCAACACCTCCTCGCG
>CAUJJS010000098.1 GCA_963205415.1 Pseudomonadota bacterium | reverse complement strand
GCCATGCGGCCCTCGTTTCCTTCCTTGACCTTTCCCAACCACTACACCTTGATGACGGGGCTCGTGCCCGATCATCACGGCCTGATCAACAACACCATGGTCGACCCGAAAATCCCGGGCGAGCGATTCACCTTGCGCAATGCCGAGGCCGTGTCCAATCCAGCCTGGTGGGACGATGCGCAACCTCTGTGGAACACGGCGCGAGAAGCCGGGCTGCGCAGTGCCACGATGTTCTGGCCGGGCTCGGAAGCACCCATCCACGGGCATCACCCGGATCTCTGGCGTCCGTATGACGGCCGCGTTACGCCTACGGCGCGGGTGCAACAGGTATTGACTTGGATCGACTTGCCGGCCAAGGAGCGCCCCAACTTCATCACCCTGTATTTCGATGAAGTCGATCACGAAGGCCATTCCTTCGGCCCGTACTCCGCCGACGTCAATGCCTCGATCCAACACACCGATGAGGCCATCGGTCAACTGGTGGCCGGCTTGCGTCAGCGTGGGTTGTGGTCGTCCAACAATCTCCTGATCGTGTCCGACCATGGCATGGCGACTTCGCCCGCGAACAACACGGTAATGCTGGACGATCACCTTGCACGCAAGCTGTATCGCTTGGTGACGGTCGGCCCCTTGGTCGGTATCGAGCCACGCCAAGACACCGATGCGGCCAAAAAAGCGCTCGATGACGCTTTCGCGCAGACCATTCCCCACGCCCAGTGCTGGCGCAAGGGCGAAGTTCCTGCACGTTTTCGCTATGGCAATCACCGCCGCGTACCGCGCTGGACCTGCCTTGCCGATGAAGGCTGGAGCCTCTCCGATCGTGCCCTGATGCGCCAGCGCAATGGCAAGCCACTCAGCCTCGGCAGTCATGGTTATGACCCTGCGCTGGATTCGATGGCCGCCATCTTCATCGCGCATGGGCCGGCATTTCGCCCCGGCGCCGTCATTGCCGAATTGAACAATGTCGATGTCTATCCGCTGATGGCGCGCCTGCTTGGCGTCACACCCGAGGCCAACGACGGCGATCCGAAGGCGACCTTGCCCTTGCTGCGCGCAGGGGATGGCGCGGCGCAAGCAAGCGAGCATTGAATCGCGGCGCAGCGTTCGTGTGCGGTGGCCTTGATCAGCCTCAGCCTTGCTGTTGCTTGACCTCGTGCCACAGCGCTTCTTGGGCATCCAGGCCCAGCTCGCCGAAGTCCTGCCCGCGCGCCACGGCCAAGGCCTCCATCGCGCGAAAGCGGCGCTCAAACTTGGCATTGGCACGGCGCAAGGCGGCACCCGGATCGACCTCGACATGCCGCGCCAAATTGACCGCGACGAACAGCACATCGCCGATTTCATCTTCGAGACGATCGGCATTCGCGCCTGCCGCCAGCTCGGCCTCCACTTCGGCCAGCTCTTCGCGCAATTTGGCCGCCACCGGCGCCACGCTCGGCCATTCGTAGCCCGTACGCGCAGCACGCTTCTGCAACTTCAAGGCGCGCATCCATTCCGGCAAACCCACGGCGATGCCCGCCAGCGCGCTGGTATCAGCATCGGTGCTGGCGCGTTCAGCGCGTTTGATCGCTTCCCAACTGGCGTGCACGGCAGGAATGTCATCGGCCGGCGCATCGCCAAACACATGTGGATGGCGACGAATCAATTTGTCGTGCAGCGCCTGCACCACGTCGGCAAAAGCAAACGCGCCCTGCTCCTCGGCCATGCGCGCATGAAACACCACCTGAAACAACAGATCACCCAGCTCATCTTTCAAAGCGGGGAGGTCACCACGCGCGATGGCATCGGCCACTTCGTAGGCTTCTTCGATGGTGTAGGGCGCGACGCTGCCAAAGTCCTGCACGCGATCCCATGGGCAGCCGCGCTCGGGATCGCGCAGGCGCACCATCACATCCAGAAGATCAGCAATCGAGGCCATGGGTCCAGTTGCGCCACGGCAGATCGGCATCACCCAGAGCGATGAAATCGGCGTTGAGCAAGGAAGCTTTCTGGTTGTATCGGAAAGGCGCGCCATCCAACCCCAGCACGAGGCCACCGGCGGCTTCGAGCACGCATTGGCCGGCGGCGGTGTCCCATTCGCTGGTTGGCCCGAAGCGGGGATACACGTCCATCGTACCTTCGGCGATGCGACAGAACTTGAGTGAAGATCCCATGCCGATCTGTTCGTACTCGCCGATCTCGCTCAGCACCTTGGCGGTGCGTTCATCCAGATGCGAACGGCTGGCTGCCACCCGCAACCGTGTCGGTGCCGGCCGTTGGGAGTTGAGTGCCAGGTCCTGACCATCCGACTGACGCATCCAGCAGCCCTCGCCGCGTTGGGCGTGGATCAGATAGTCCAGCACCGGCGCATGCACCACGCCGAGGATCGGCACGCCGCCATCGATCAAGGCGATGTTGACGGTGAACTCGCCATTGCGTTTGACGAATTCGCGCGTGCCATCGAGCGGATCGACCAACCAATAACGCGACCATTGCCGACGCGTTTCCCAATCGATGTTGGCGCCTTCCTCGGACAGCAAGGGCAGTTGCGGGCTCAAGGCTTTCAGGCCCTTGGCGATGATGCGGTGCGCGGCCAGATCGGCCTCGGTCAGGGGCGAATGATCGGCCTTGGCCTCGACTGCAAAATCACGTCCGTACACCTCAAGGATGGCGGCACCTGCGTCTTGGGCGATGGCCACGCAGCGCTCGCGCAACGCGGCCAGTTCGTGTTTGTCCATCACTCGACTACCCCCTGCGCACGCGGCGCGTCCGGCGGCAAACGTCCTGCCGCACGCAAGGCCAAAAACTCCCGCACGATGAACATGGCGGCCACCGATCGGCCTTCGGAACAGTCATCGCGCAGGATCAATTGATCCAGTTCGTCCAACCGCCACGGCAACACTTCAAGCTCTTCCGGTTCATCGCCGGGCAGACGTGCGGGGTACAGGTCTTCGGCCAGTACCAGCCAGGCTTGATGTTCCATGTAGGTGGGCGCCACGGTCATGGCGCGCAGCACCGTGATCGAGCGCGCACCAAAGCCGGCTTCTTCTTTCAGTTCACGCACGGCGGCTTGCTCGGGGGTCTCACCGCGATCGATGCGGCCCTTGACCAGACCCAGTTCGTAACGATGCAGGCCGCAGGCGTATTCACGAATCAGCAACAGGGTGTGGGCATCTTTCATCGCCGCCACCACCACCGCGCCATGGCCGCGTGTGGGCATGCGTTCGTAGGTGCGTTCCACGCCATTGGAAAAACGCAGGTCCACTTGCTCGACCTTGAAGCGGCCGCCGTAATCGAGTGATCGACGCGCCAGGATGCGGGGCAACTCAGCCATGATCCCAACATCGAAAACGCGCACACAGTGGAACGTGCAAGGTGGGCACGCTGGCCAGCACACTGGTGGTATCAAGGTCGAGCGCCGCGCCCGCGAGGTCGGTGAACACACCGCCCGCCTCGCGCACGATCACCGCCAAAGCGGCGATGTCGAGGATGTTCACATCCGATTCGATCACCACATCGAGGCTGCCCTGCGCCAACAAGTGATAGTGAAGAAAATCGCCATAACCGCGACCACGATTGGAATCACGCAACAGTTGCCCCAGTGCGTTCCAGCCTGGCCCGCGCGTCAAGCGTTTGAGGTTGCCGGTGGAGATCACCGCCTGATCGATCGTGGCCGTGCCAGCGACCTGCAAGCGCACCCCATCCAGAAACGCGCCACCCCCACGCCGCGCCCACGCCATCTGCCCGAAACGACTGGCACTGGACACGCCCAGTACCAATTCACCCCGATGCATCAGCGCAATCTGGGTGGAGAACACCGGGTTGCGTCGCACGAAACTCTTGGTGCCATCGAGCGGATCGACCAACCAGAGGAAGTCGCCACTGCCATCGCGCCCCTGCTCTTCGCCGTATATCGCGTGGTCGGGATAGGCGGCGCGCAGATGCGTGCGGATGGCTTGTTCGGCTTCGATGTCGGCCTGCGTCACCGGCGTGGCATCGGGCTTGAGCTGCATCCGCGCATCGCCGTTCCAATAGCCTTCGATGATCGCGGCCGCTTTCGTGGCGGCACCACGCGCCACGATCAAAGCGGCATCGAGAAACTCGGCGCTGGGTACAAGCCCACTCATCGGCCCAGACCGCCTTCGACGCGGAACAACACACTGCCGTCCTCTTGCACCTGACCGATGTGCGTCAAGGCACGCGTGACCTGCGGATTGCCGTCACGCGCCTGCAACCTGGCTTCAGCCTCAAAGCCCAGAAGCGTGGTCTTGAAGTGCCCCTTGACGGCCAGTGGCCCGCCCTCATCGCTGACATCGCCACCGAAGCCTCCCGTGGGCAAGGCACCGAAGGTGGCGAGGATCGTGCCGAACACGGCTTGCTCTGCGCCCGTCACGCCGGCATCGGTCCAACGCGCGCGGCCCGCCAAGGCGGTGGGAACGCGGTTTTCCAGCACCAATTCATCGACTTCAATCATCACATTGCCATTCAATTGCAGGGAAGGAAGGTCGAGCATGCGTTCGAAGCGGCTCGCAGGAAGGCGCGCACGAACGTTATGGGCGCTGACTCGATTCCAACTTCGCTCAAAGCGAGCGCTCACGGAAAGCTGTGCGTCCAACAGGTCGAAGTCGCCTGAAGCACGTCCCATCAGTAACGGCCACGCCCGCAAGGACCAACGCAATTGACCTTGCATCTCGCCCCGGTACAGCACGCGCCCGGCTTGTCCATTCCAGATCGACCCCGAAACATCCTGAAGCGTGATTTCGCCATCGGCAGGCACAACGAAGCGCAGTGCAAGACGCGCCGGGAAACTAGCCACGACCATGACCACGACAATGGCCAATGCCAGCAGCAACCACACCCGGAACCCTCGACTTGCAGGCGCGGCCACGCGATCAGCCCCTGTCACGTTGCAGAAAAATCCGCGCATCCACGCGGCCAACGCCTGCTGCGCGATTGATGCTCAGTTCCCGCACCTGCACCGCGTGCCCGGACTCCAAGCCCGACAGCCATTCGGCCAAGGCATCGAATCCAACGTTTTCGAAGGACACCCTCACCTGATCACTTGCAATGGGCTCGACCCGCAGCAAGCCATCCCCCACCTGCGAAGCGCGAGCGGAGGAATCGACCAGCACCAGCAACGAGCGCCCATCGGCATTGGCTGCTGTGACGGGTGCCGCCAACGCGCGAAGCTGCGGCGCCAATTCACGCATCATGGCCAGATCGGTGGTGGAGGCCGCCAGACGTACACGTGCATCATCGCGTGCCTTGCGCAGCGGCTCCCAAGCGCCCAGCCAGAACAGAACCAGCGCCACGAACACGATGCCGATCAACAACACCCGTTGATCGCGCGGCGTCAGTCCATGCCAGAAAGCTTGCCAGGCCCTCATGGATTGCCCCCATGAATCCGCAACTTGCCCTCGACACTGGCACTGCCGGGCACCATGGACACCAACTCGACCTTCAAGCCCAGATTGGCGATGCGCTCGCGCAACTCATCGAGCGTGGCCACATCCTTGCTGCGAAGGGTGAAATCGAGCGTGTCGCCGCGATACTCCAGAGCCTCGGGCGTGAACAATCCGCTGCCTGCCAGCGTCGGTGCAATCCGACTCAGCAAGGACAGCACGCTACCGCCACTGCCCTGCCCGCGCCGGCGCGAATACTCACCCAGCATCTGCGCGCGCGGATCCACCACGCGCCCGATGTCAGGCACGGTCTCGCGCAGCAGGGTTTCCATTTGCACGCGCTGTTGCGAGCGCACACGATCCAATTGCCAACGTTCGATGACCATCGACATCACCGCCAGCACCACACTGGCCAACACCAAGGCAGCTGCGACTTGCCACAGTCGATCGAGCTTCCGACCACGCTGAGTCTGATACGGCCCGGTCAGCAAGTTTTGGGGCTTATCGCCCAGGTGGGTGCTGCGTTCGGCCAGCCATGTTGCGACATCGATCTGCTGCGTCACGCCCGCAACGCTCGGCAAGGTCGTCGTGTCACGGCCCACCAGTATCGACCAGGCGGCCCCTGCCTCGCGCGCCTGCAGTAACGCCTGCCAGTCGGACAATTCCTGTCGGTTTCCAGTCAAGACGTTCGAAGCCGATAGCCGCAGCGTGGCACGCTCGTCTTCCAACACTACCGTGGGTGCATCGAAGGGCAAGAGACAGGCTTCCGGCAACAGTCGATCCGCCGCCACGCCGTTCTCCGCAAGTCGCTGCAACCAGCTGTCCATCGTGCTTCGCGCCGCCACGGCCACCAGCACGCGCTCGTCGTCCAGTGAATCGAGAACGGCCACGTGGGCCTGTTCCACTGGAGCAACCAGCTGGTCTTCGATCGCAAAGGCCACGGCTTGTTCCAGTTGCCGCTGTTGCCGTGCCACGCGCGGGGCCGCCAGTAACAGCACCTCCTCGGAGGGAACCAGCACCAGGGTGTGCTCGGCGGCCTCGCTCGGAAACCCGGCGTGCGGGCCACTGAGCACGCGACCGGCGCGATCAAGCGCCAGCCATTGGCTGCGGTGCTCGTCGAGGAGGCGGATCAGGTGGCGAGGCGGCATGGTGAACCCGAAGTCATCAGACGGATTCTAGCCGGGATGTTTCATGTGCGGGGATGTCAAAGGCATCACTCACCAGCGCCCGCGCGCGCGCGCCACCACATGCACACCATCACTGCGGCGCTGCAACAGGCTGGAATACACGAAAGGAATCTCATCGGCTTCGATACTGGCCTCCAGCACGAACCAGTCGCTGCCCACACCATAGCCCACCAGCGGAACCTGCCCCAGACCCAAGCGTGAAAGCTCTTGGCCGACGACCTCCAGCGATTCGTAGTTGGCCCGACCATCACGCGCAAGAATCAGGGCTTGCGAGGGCGTCACCGCATCAGCCAAGGTCATCCACAAGGCCGGACTGGCGAAATTGAGATTCATGGCGCTGTCTGCGGCCAGCGCACACACCTGCGGCGCCAGCGTTTCATACACCTTCGTCGTGACCGCAGGCAGCAAGCGCAATTCGGACACGTGCACAAAAGGCTGATTCGCCGCCCGCACCGGCGGGCGCATCGTCAGCAAGGCCGCGTCCTCCGCCCCATGGGAGCGAGGAATGCTGTCGGCATCGATCCAGTCCAGCACTTGTTCGCTGATACCGGCATCAAGTTTGAGCGCACGCAGAAGACGCTCGAAGCGTGCGA
>CAUJJS010000097.1 GCA_963205415.1 Pseudomonadota bacterium | reverse complement strand
TCCTGCGGCAGCGGATGTGGCTGCGCGGGTCGCACCGCGGTCACCGCGGGCGTCGGTGGGATATTGAGGTTGGCGCGCGTCAGCGCATGCACTTCCTGTCGACGCGGGGTGGTGCGTTGATAGCTCGGGCGGGTGTGGGTTTCCTCGCCGGTTTCGTTCTCGCGGATGCGCGTGACTTCGAAATGCGGGGTTTCCAACTGTTGATCGGCCACGATCACCAGCGGCACGTCATGGCGCTTTTCGATTTCACTCAGGGCGCGGCGCTTTTCATTCAACAGAAAGTTGGCGATCTCGTGTGGCGCTTGCACCAGCACCTGCCCGGTGTTGTCCTTCATCGCCTGCTCTTCGATCAGGCGCAGGATCGACAGGGACAAGGACTCCACCGAACGCATGCGGCCATGCCCTTCGCAACGCGGGCATACGAGTTGGCTGGACTCGCCCAGCGACGGGCGCAGGCGCTGGCGGCTCATTTCCATCAGGCCAAACTTGGAAATTCGCCCCAACTGCACGCGCGCGCGGTCGTACTTGAGCGCATTGGCCAGGCGTTGCTCGACTTCGCGCTGGTGCTTGTTGGATTCCATGTCAATGAAATCGATCACCACCAGACCGCCGAGGTCACGCAGGCGCATCTGGCGGGCCACTTCTTCGGCGGCTTCGAGGTTGGTGTTGAACGCGGTTTCTTCGATGTCGCCACCGCGCGTGGCGCGGGCCGAGTTCACGTCCACCGCGGTCAGGGCTTCGGTCTGATCGAGCACGATCGAACCGCCCGACGGCAGGCGCACGGTGCGCTCGTAGGCGTTCTCGATCTGCGATTCGATCTGGAAGCGGTTGAACAGCGGGGTGGTGTCGGAATACAGCTTGAGCTTGCGCAGGTTCTGCGGCATCACCTGCTGCACGAAGTCGCGCGCGTCCTCGAACATCTCGGGGCTGTCGATGAGGATCTCACCGATGTCGGCGCGCAGGTAATCGCGCAGGGCGCGGATGATCAGGCGCGATTCTTGGTAGATCAGGAAGGGCGAGGGTTTGGACAATGCGGCGTCGGTGATCGCCTTCCAGATCTGCAAGAGGTAGTCCACGTCCCACTGCAGCTCTTCCGCATCACGGCCCACGCCGGCCGTGCGGATGATCACACCCATGTCGTCGGGGATATTCAGCTTGTCGAGCGCTTCCTTGAGCGCGGCCCGATCATCACCCTCGATGCGGCGGCTGACGCCACCGGCACGCGGCGAATTGGGCATCAGCACCAGATAGCGTCCGGCCAGCGAAATGAAGGTGGTGAGCGCCGCGCCTTTGTTGCCGCGTTCCTCCTTGTCCACCTGCACCACGATTTCCTGGCCCTCACGCAGGAGTTCCTTGATCGTGGCCTTGTTCGGGTTGACGCCGTCGACGAAGTAGTCGGCGGAGATTTCCTTCAGCGGCAGGAAGCCGTGCTTGTCCCCGCCGTACTCGACGAAGGCCGCTTCCAGCGAGGGTTCCAATCGCGTGATGCGACCTTTGTAGATGTTGGATTTTTTCTGCTCTTTCGAGGATTGCTCGATGTCGATGTCGTAAAGCGATTGCCCATCGACGATGGCCACGCGCAGCTCTTCCTGCTGGGTGGCATTGATCAGCATTCTTTTCATTGTTTTGTCATTCCTCACGCGCTCTGCCGCAAGGAACGCCGGGGCTCCGCGCCCAATCACCGGGGGCCGCGGACGCGCTGGGCGCGGGCCGCTGCCATGCAGAATCTCCAGCGCTTCTGACCGACGGACCTAACCGGCGGGAGCGCCACACGTAAAACCTTTGGGAAGCCAACCGTCGCTTGCGCGACCGCTGGCCAATATCGACGAACCGTTCCGGGCTTGTCGGGCGAATCGTTCCTGCGCCTCGGGGTCGCAGCCGCTACACTGACGAATCGGTGGCGTGCCGCAAATCCCCAAGGCCCGGAACCATCGCTGCCACCTCAAATCGCGGGGTGGACAGCCAAATCAGGACCTCATCTCACTCCTTTAGTGTAACAACGCCATGTCAAGTGCAGCAAACGGGCCGGAATCCGGCGCCAATCCCGGTGTTCGACGGGTGGTGGTCGACGCCGACCGCGCCGGCCAACGCATCGACAATTTCCTTGTCGGCCAGCTCAAAGGCGTGCCGCGCGCGCTGATCTATCGCCTGTTGCGCACCGGCCAGGTGCGCATCAACGGCAAGCGCGCCAAGCCCGACGTGAAGCTGGAAGGCGGCGAAGAAATCCGCATTCCGCCGGTGCGCGTGGACGCCGCCGACGCCAGCGGCACCCCACCAGCGGCCTTGATGGCCAGACTGGACGCCGCCGTGGTGTTCGAGGACGAACGGTTATTGGCCCTGAACAAGCCCACCGGCGTGGCCAGTCACGGTGGCAGCGGCATCAGCTTCGGAGTCATCGAAACCCTGCGCGCGCTGCGCCCGAACCAGAGCTTGGAACTGGTGCACCGGCTGGATCGCGACACCTCGGGGCTTTTGGTCATCGCCAAGAAACGTTCGGCGCTCTCACAACTGCAGGCCTTGTTGCGCGAAGACGACGGCGGGCTGGAAAAACGCTATCTCGCGCTGTTGCTGGGGCGCTTGCCCGACGGCGTGCTCACCGTGGATGCCCCCTTGCATGTGGGTTTGCGCCAAGGCGGTGAACGCCATGTGCAGGTGCATGCCGACGGCAAGGCCTCGATCAGCCATTTCCGCGTGCTGGAACGTCGTGGCGGCCATTCGTATTGCGAAGTCCGCATCGAAACCGGCCGTACCCATCAGATTCGTGCCCATGCGCGCCACATCGGCCATGCGATTGCAGGCGATGACAAATACGGCGATGAAACCATCAATCGCCGCCTGCGCGACAAGGCTGGGTTGCGGCGATTGTTCCTGCATGCGGCTTCGCTCGAATTCAGTCTGGACGATGGCGCACGGCCCTACCTGCTCAACGCCCCGCTACCACCGGAGTTGGGAGAGGTCCTGAACCGTCTCTCGGGTTGAATTGCCGAGTCACGTTGCACCCGCTGTGACGTCAACTTGGCGCTGACTGGCATTATGCTGCAATCGTTTTCGCCTTCTTGACGACGGAGTCCCCATGTTCACCCGCCTGATGAATATCGTTCGCGGCTTTTTTTCCATGTTCGTTTCCGGTATCGAGAAGCGCAACCCGGAAGCCTTGCTCGAACTGGAGCAGGAAAACCTGCGCAAGCAGATCGGCAGCTATAACCAGAGTCTGGCCGCACACGCGGGCTTGGCCGAGCGCCTGATGAGCCAGGTGCGCAAGCTCGAAACCGAGGAAACCGAACTGCGTGCCAAGACCCGCGCCCATCTGCGCGCCGGCAACCAATCGGCCGCCGCGCAACTGGCTCTGCGCCTGCAAACGGTGACACGCGAACTGGGCGAAAACCGCACCCAGATGGAGCAAGCCGAGGACACCTACAAGAATCTGGTCAAGGCCCGCGATGTCGCGGTCAACGCCGCGCGCGCCAAGATCGACTCACTCAAGGGCGCGATCAACGACATGCGCATGAAGAAGGCACTGGCCGACATGAACGAGATGGCCGCCGGCATGATCGGTCAGATCGGCGGCTCCGGCGACACCTTGAATCGTCTGCAGGAAATGGTCGAAGAAGAACGTACCAAGCAGGCCGGTCGCGCGCGGGTGGCGAAGGATTCCATCGACATGGGCGAGGTCAACCTCAAGGAAGCCGAACAGCAAGCCTTGGCCGATCAGGCCCTGGCCGACTTTGCCGCGGCCGAAGGCCTGACCCTCGAAGGAGCCGCCGCACCGGCGCCCGCCGAACGCAGCATGGGTTCAGCGCCACGCCCCAGTGAAGGCCAATCCGCCTGATCGGGCACCGCGATGGCACTGGATTCCGACGCCCCGGACTGGTTGCGCGAACTGGCACTGGCCTATGAAAGCGGCGCGCATGGCCAGTTCGTGTTGCACGGCAATGTCGCCGACCGCTTCGTGCTGGCCGGGCGCCTCGTTTCCCTGAGCCAATATCTGGACGCGCAGGTACTGGGCGGCTTCCAGATCGTTTTCAGTTTCGATGCCGGCAATGGCTTGGCACTTTTGCGCGGTGCCGAACGGGTTCGCGAATGGCCGGCGTTCGAGAAGCTGGGGCCATGGCCACGCGATCCGCGCGCAGCCATGGACGTGATCGCGCACTATCTGCGCTATCGCGCCAATCTGCGGGCCTTGGGTCGCAGTGACGGCAACGGCGTGGCGCTCATCCTGCGCGGCATCGATCAATGGTTGCCCGGTGGGCAAAGCGGGGATTTCGGCATCGCCAGCCTCGCGAGCCTCGTGCGCGATTTCGCCAGCGAACCGCCTTACACCGATCTGCCCTTCGTCAGCCTCCTGCTGGCCGACAACCTCAACGATCTGCACCCGCTGGTGGCCTTCAATCCGCGTGCGGCACGTTTGCGCATCGCCCTGCCCGACGTGCCTTCGCTCACCCGTGCGCTGGCGCAACTGCGCATCGATCACCCAGCCGCGTTTGATCCGCAACAGGGTGATGAATCCACCGCGCAAGCCTTGGCCGGCGTCAGTTTGAGCGCACTGCAAAGTATGGTGCGCCAGCGTGCGCACGAAAAGCGCCCCTTGCAGCCCGCCGACTTTGTTGCGATCAAGAAAACGCTGGTCGAAGGCGAAGCCGCAGGCTTGGTGGAGTTTCTCGAAACCCGCCGCACGCTCGACGACTACCACGCACCGGGCGCGCTCAAAACCTGGTTGCGGCAAGACATCGCCCTGTGGCGCGCCGGCGAAACCCGCGCCTTGCCGATGGGTTATCTCTTTTGCGGACCGGTGGGTACGGGCAAAACCTATTTGGTGGAATGCCTCGCCGGTGAAGCTGGCGTGCCGGTGGTCAAGCTCAAGAACTTCCGTGATCGCTGGGTCGGTTCAAGCGAAGGTAACCTCGAAAAGATCTTCCGCCTGATTCGCGCGCTGGGCCGCTGCATCGTCTTCATCGACGAAGCCGATCAAACGCTCGGAAAACGCGACTCGGGCAGCGGCGATTCGGGCCTGTCGGGGCGACTGTATTCGATGATCGCGCAAGAAATGAGCGACTCGGATAACCGTGGCCGTTTGATGTGGATCTTGGCCTCCTCGCGCCCGGATCTGATCGAAGTCGATCTCAAACGCCCTGGCCGGGTTGATGTGAAGGTGCCCTTGCTGCCGACTGCCACGGTGGCCGAGAGCGCTGCCTTGTTGAACGTGTTGCTCAAACGTTTCGACATCGCACCCGGCGCCGAAGCCATCGCCAGCCTGTCGCTACCCACGCTTCTCACGCCGGGCGCCGCCGAAGCATTGGCGGTCAAGGTTTACCGCCGCGTATGCACCGACCAGATCGATGTGCTCGCAGCCCTGCGCGAGAGTTTGACGGGCTATCAGGCACCCGTGCCGGCCGAGGTGATGCAGTTCCAGATGCGCATTGCGATCCGCGAGGCCACGGATGTGCAATTCGTGCCGGAAGCCCTTCGGCATTTCGGCGAGGCGCCCACATGAGCCTCGGTCAACGCCTCTGGGCCGCTTTCATTGCGCGCCCAATGGGCATGCCGGTGCCGCCGAACTTCTTCATGCTGGCGGCATTCGGCCTCTTGGGCGCCTTCATCAGCCCGGGCTTCTGGGTGCTCGGCGCCGCCGCCGAGCTCGGCTATCTGGCATGGCTCGCAAACAACCGGCGCTTTCGCGCTTCACTGGAAGCTGTGGCCATCAGCGAGCAGCCCGCCGAGCGTCGTTATCGCGGCCTACTCGAGGGCCTCTCCAAGGAACGTCGCGCACGTCAGGACGCACTTGAACAGCGCGGTCGCGACATCGTGGATTTGTTGCAGGCCAATCCACTGATGCAATCGCATGTGGACTCGATCGAACAATTGGTGTGGTTGCATCTGCGCATGCTCAGCGCAGGTCAAGCCATCGCCCAGGTGCTCACCACCGCACACGAGGAAAGCGAGCGTCTGCAAAATCACGAGACCGATCTGGAAACGCGCCTTGCCAAAACCGATCTCGATGCCGAACTGCGCCGCAGCCTGGAACAACAAAAGCAGGTGATCGACGCGCGACAGGCCGCGCATGCGCAAGCGAGCGTGCGTGCCGAACGCATCCAGGCCGAGCTGGCGCGCATCGACCAACAACTGGCCTTGATTCGCGAACAAACCCTGCTTTCGGGCGACGAGAAAAATCTCGGCATCTCGCTCGATGCGCTGACCAGTTCATTCAACGAGGCCGACCGCTGGCTCGACAGTCAACGCGACCTGATCGGCGCGCTGGACCTCAATGAGAGCACTGCCCTGCCTTCGCACGTGCTGCGCGGGCGTCAAACCAAGCCTTCGTCCATTTCACAGGGAGCATCACGATGAACCGAATTCATCCAACCTCGGCCAGAGCCAGCAAGTCCCTGCAACTGGGTGGATCAGCGGGTGCGTTCATCACCGTGGTCTTGATCATTGCCCTGCTCGCGCTCGGCGGCTGGCTGGTGCTACGTGACACGCAGAAATCGGATACGTCCACCGCCACGACCGTGCAAGAATCGCAACAGGGCGTGAGCCAACACGTCGATGTGCCAGACGCTCCCGATCCGATCGAACCCCTGACCAGCTTGCCGGTGTTGGATGCCGCTGCGGCCTACGCGCCCAAGGACAACATCATCGACATCGACATCAGCGAATACGCTGGCTACTCCGGCCTGGTGGTGGCCAACGGTGGACTGGCCCCCAACCCGGATTCGTTTTTCGCACGCAAATACGGTTTTCAGGTGCGCCTGACCCTGGCCGAAGAAGAAGGCTGGTCCAAGGTCAACAATGGCCGCATCGCCGCCTCGGTGACCACGGTGGATTCGCTGGCCGTGCTGGGCCGTCAATTCGATATCGTGGTGCCCGCACAGATCGGATTTTCGCGTGGCGCCGACCAAGTGGTGGTGGATTCGGGCATCACCTCGGTCAATCAGTTGAAAGGCCACGTGCTGGCGGCCTCGCAATTCAATGAAAGCGAATTCTTCATCCGTTACCTTGCCTCCGAAGCCGGGGTGCCGGTCAAGGTCTTGCGTGATCTGGATGCGCGCCCCGCCGCGGGCGAGCTGGGCCTGGTGTTCTACGAAGACGCCTTCGTCGCCTGCGATGCCTACGCCGCCGAATTGGCCGCCAACTCAAGCCGCATCAACGGCTGCGTCGGCTGGTCACCGCGCACCGACGAAGTGGTGGCAGGTTCCGCCGGCAAGGCCAAGATGCTGGTTTCCAACCGCAACCTTCTGGTGATCGCGGACATCCTCCTGGTCAACAAAGGCTTTGCCCAAGCCAAGCCAGAATGGGTGAAGGGTTTGGTGCAAGGCCTCTTGGAAGGCAATCGTGCGGTGCGTGACACGCCCGAAGCCAACATCGCCACCATCGCCAAGGCCTTCAACTGGAGCGAAGCCGATACGCGTGCCGAATTGAGCAAGGTGCATCTTTCCAACCTGCCGGAAAACCGCGCCTTCTTCGGCGGCCAGATCGATGCCGCAGGCTCGTTCCAGAGCATCTACCAATCCTCGGTGCTGGCTTATGGCAACCTCATCCGCAATCCAGCCGATTCGGCCCGCTTCGTGTATCCGCAGGCGCTCGATGCGCTCGACAAGAGTGGTGAGTTCGCCGGCCAGACCGTGGCCATCGCCCCGATTCGTACGGGCGGAGCCATCTCGCTGGAAGGCGATGCACTGTTGAGCCGCGACATCCGATTCTTCTTCGAACCCAATTCCGCCAAGCTGGATCGCACCGCCGCCAAGAACCAGGAATATCTGGAAACCATCCGCGGTTTCTTGCAGGTGAGCCCGGGTTCGATCGTGTTGTTGCGTGGCCATGTAGACAACGCCCGCGTGCCCGAGTTCGAGCAGCAGGGCGGTCAAGCCTTGGTGCGCACCATGGCGCTCAAGGCCATGGAGTTGTCGCGCCAGCGTGCTGAATCGGTGCGCGATGCGCTGTTGCAGAAATACCCCAACATCGACACCAAGCGCATCGAACTGGTGGGCCGTGGCTGGGAGGAACCCGCCGGGCCGGACAGTGACCTCAATCGGCGCGTCGAGGTGCAGTGGTTCACGCTCGAATGAGCCCTGCGGCAGGCGCGCGTCGGAATCGACTCTGGCGCGCGCTGCGTTGGGTCTTGCTGTTGGTGCTGGCGTGGCTGCTCCTGAGTAACGCGGCGCTCAACCTCGGCTTGGCCGAGTCATTGATCAACCGCCAACCCGAACGCTTCCAGATGCGCTGGAATCGTGCGCTGATGCTCTGGCCAGGCCACGTCACCTTGTGGAATGCCGACATGTGCGGTCAGGTGCGTCGCCAGTCCTGGCGCATCGAGGCCGAGCGCGTCTCCGGTCGCATCGCGCTGATGCCGCTGTTGCACAAGGAACTGCGCATCCTCCGCCTGAGTGGCGTCGCACCGCAAATCTGGGTGCAACGCGCCGAATCGGAACTGGCCTCACCGCCACCACGTGAAGACGCCATGCGACTTACTTTCGAGGACGTGCGTGTGGATTCGCCGCTGCGCCTGCACTTGGGCGACACCCTGATCGAAGGCCACGCCCGAGCTCAGGCTCGTTGGTCGCAACAACTGCGGGGCGGGCGGTTTGAGCTACAGCCGTCGACTCTGGAGCTGTCGGCGGCACGCGTCAGCCACGGTGCGCAGCTCTGGCTCGATGCCGCCACCGTCACGGCCTCGGCACGGATCGATCCGCACCTGCGAGGCGAGTACCGCGGCTTGGCCATGCTGGAGAAACTCACACTGAACCTGGGTGTCGATGGGCGCGCACCGGGCTTCCGCTTGCGTGTCGATGAACGCTTCAAGCCCAGTCACGAACTTCAAGCCGGCCAAGGGCAGGTCCATGCACAGTTGTTGCTCGACCACGGAGCTCTGGGCGATGCCAGTCAACTTGATTTGCAGGTGCCATTGGATGCTCAGGGCCACGCCGGCGTGGCGACGCAGGGCGATGTGCGCCTCGCGTTGCGAACCTTGCCGAATGCCATCGGTCTCGAACTGGCGCTGCCTCAGATTCCGGATCTGGTGCAGCGCCTCGAAGCGCGCATGCAACTGAGCGAACGCCGCCTGCCACTTCCGCCGTGGTCGGATCTGTGGCCGCGCATCCAGGGCGAAGTCGATCTCGATGCACGCTTTTCTTCGCTCGACTTCGTGCAGCCCTTGCTGGAACGCCTGCACGGCATGCATCTGGATGGCCGTGGTGCGGTCGAAGGACGCGTTGCCATTCGCAACGGGCAATTGGCCGAGGGCACGCAACTGGCCGTCGATGAGGCCGAGTTCACGCTCGACGCTTGGTCGCACCGTTTCCGAGGCCAGGCGCACGCCCAAGCGAAGCTGGCCAGCAATGCCGAAGGCGTGTCCGGCGCCGAGGCGCAAATCACACTGGAAGACTATGAAATCAGCCCGCTGGCCGCGCCCGATCAAACCCTGGGTGCCGGTCGCAAGCTGACGCTGGATCTGGCCGCACGCGGCACACTCGAACAACTGCGTGAGAGCATGCAGGCGCACCTGCGTTTCCAGAATGCACGCCTGCCGGACTTGCGGCGCTTCAACCGCTACCTGCCCTCGCAGGGTGTGCGCCTGCTGGCGGGCAGCGGGCGCATCAACGCCGACATGCAACTGGATGTGGCCCAAGCCCGCAACGGCGGTCGCTTCACCCTGACAGCCCAAGCCGCCAGCGTCGGCTTGGGCGAGATGGTGATGCGTGGCGACCTGCAACTGGATACGCACCTGCAAGCCGGAAAGCTCAGCGATCGGGTGTTTCGCATCCACGGCACCCAGCTTTCCATTCGCAAGGCGGCCATCGTCGAGCCCGCAGACGAACGCGTGGAAAACTGGTGGGCCACCGCGAACGTGCGCGATGGCCGCATGAGTCTGGAGCAGCCGATGGAAGTCTCGGCCTTGGCCGATGTGAAGCTGCGCGATGTCGCACCACTTTTGGCGATCTATGCTCGGAAAAAGCAGTTTCCGAGCTGGCTGCGGCGGGTGATCGACGCCGGTGAAGCCACGGCCAGCGCCCGCCTGCAGCGCGTCGACGACTGCATGGTGATCGAGGATCTTGCGGCCAAAAATTCGCGCTTCGATGTGTTGGGTCGCCTGCGCTTGTGCTCTGGCCCGCCCGCCGGCCAGCTGTACGCCCGCTGGGGCATCGTCGGTCTGGGCTTGGAATTGCTCGCGGGCCGACGCCAGTTTCACCTCAAGGGCGCCAAGAGCTGGTACGAGCAACAGGCACGCTACTTGCCGAGCAAGTGACCGAATGCCCAGCCCCTGTCGCCGTTTGACGCTGTCTTCGGTGCTGATTAGGATGGCGCACTGCTGCAGTGCAGCATTCCCTGTCCACCCCTTTTCCGGAGCCTCACATGAGCAAGCGAATCGCCATCGTCACCGGCGGCATCGGCGGTCTTGGCAGTGCCATGTGTCGCAGGCTGGCAGCTCAGGGTTGTCACGTCATTGCGGCCGACTTGGCGGTGCGCGCCGAGCGCATCACGGCCTTCGTCGATGAGATGCGGGATTTGGAAGGGCGTGTCGAATTCGCCGCGGTCGATGTATCCAGTTTCGAGAGCTGCGGCAAGCTGATGGCCGAGGTTGAGGGCCGTCACGGCCGCATCGATATCGTGGTCAATGCCGCTGGCATCACTCGCGATGCCAGCCTGCGCAAGATGGAGCTGGCGCAATGGCTGGACCTGATGCGAGTCAACCTCGACAGCCTGTTCAACGTCTGCCGGCCGGTGGTACAGGGCATGATGGATCGTGGCTTCGGTCGCATCGTCAACATCAGTTCGGTCAACGGCCAGACGGGCCAATTCGGCCAGACCAACTATTCGGCCGCCAAATCCGGCGTGCACGGCTTCACCATGGCACTGGCGCGTGAAACCGCGGCCAAGGGTGTCACCGTCAACACCGTTTCTCCCGGCTATTGCGACACTGCGTTGGTGCAGTCGGTGCCCGAGAAGATCCGCGCCGGAATCATCGCGCAGATCCCGGCCGGACGCCTTGGCAGCCCCGACGACATCGCCAACGCCGTAGCATTCCTCGCCAGCGATTCGGCGGCCTACATCACCGGCGCCAACCTGCCCGTCAACGGCGGGTATTTCATGAGCTTCTGAGCCGACAGGCCGTCTCCGGCCGCCGCGTCATCGCGCGGCACCGACGCATTGGCGTGCGGTGCGTGATCGCGCATGCCCTATCATTCGGGTTTTGCCTGCTTGCCGTGCTCGCGTGCGGCCCTGCTCATGACCATCCACAACAGCATCCTCGACCTCATTGGCCACACTCCCATGCTGCGCGTGCGCCGGCTGGACACCCATGGCTGCGACATCTTCCTCAAACTGGAAAACACCAATCCCGGCGGCTCGATCAAGGATCGTATCGGGCGCTCGATGATCGAGGTGGCCGAGGCCCGCGGCGACATCCAGCCCGGCGACACCTTGGTCGAAGGCACGGCCGGCAACACCGGCATCGGGCTGGCGCTGGTGGCACAGGCCAAGGGCTACCGCCTGATTCTGGTGGTGCCCGACAAGATGAGCCGCGAGAAGATCTTCAACCTCAAGGCCATGGGCGCGGAAGTGGTATTGACCCGTTCGGACGTGGCCAAGGGCCATCCGGATTACTACCAGGACTTGGCCGCCCGCATCGCGCGCGAAACACCGGGCGCTTACTTCATCAACCAGTTCGGCAACCCCGACAACCCGCGTGCCCACATCGAAACCACCGGCCCGGAAATCCTCGAACAGATGGAGGGCCACGTCGATGCGCTGGTGTTCGGCTGCGGCTCCTCGGGCACCATGACGGGCCTGTCGAAGTATTTTGCGCAGCAGTCGCCGGCGACCGAGTTCGTTCTCGCCGATCCGGTGGGTTCGATCCTGGCGCAATACATCAACGAAGGCGTACTCAACGAAAAATCCGGCAGCTGGATGGTGGAAGGCATCGGTGAGGATTTCCTGCCGCCGATTTCCGACTTTTCGCGGGTGAAGAAAGCCTACGCCATCTCCGACAAGGAAAGCTTCCTCACCGCGCGCGAACTCTTGGCCAAGGAAGGTGTATTGGGCGGATCCACCGCAGGCACCTTGCTGGCCGCAGCCCTGCGCTACTGCCGCGAGCAGACCACGCCCAAGCGTGTGGTGGTGCTGGTGCCCGATACCGGCAACAAGTACCTCTCGAAGATGTACAACGACTACTGGATGGCCGACAACGGCTTCATCGAGCGTCCCCAACACGGCGATCTGCGTGACCTGATCGTGCGGCCCTACAGCCAGCGCGACACCGTGGTGGTGGGCCCCAAGGATCTTCTGACCGTCGCGTATCAGCGCCTCAAGCTCTACGACGTGAGTCAGCTGCCGGTGATGGATGGCGACCGCATCGTCGGCATCCTCGATGAATCGGACCTGCTCTTGCACGTCTACGACCATGAAGAACGTTTCCGCGATCCGGTTTCAACGGCCATGGTCGACAAACTGGAAAAGATCGAAGTCAGCGAGCCGGTGCAGGCGTTGTTGCCGGTGTTCGACCGCGGTCACGTCGCCATCGTGATGGACGGCGAGAAGTTCCTTGGGCTCATTACTCGAATCGACTTGCTCAACTACCTGCGTCGCCGCGTTCAATAGGCGGCGCACGGCTATCATGGCGCCCATTCAACGACGAGACCGCGGCATGAGCGACACCACGACCTTGGGCCTTGGCACGCGTGCGATCCACGCCGGCCAGAGTCCCGACCCCAGCACCGGCGCGGTGATGACGCCGATCTATGCGACCTCGACCTACGCCCAGCACAGTCCGGGCGTGCATCAAGGTTTCGAGTATTCGCGCACCCACAACCCCACGCGCTTTGCCTACGAGCGTTGCGTGGCGGCGCTGGAAGGCGGATCACGCGGCTTTGCGTTCGCCTCGGGCTTGGCGGCCACCTCCACCGTGCTGGAGCTGCTCGACGCCGGCAGCCATGTGATCTGCATGGATGATGTGTACGGCGGCACCTATCGCCTGCTGGAACGCGTGCGACGACGCTCGGCCGGGCTCGACATCGATTTCGTCGATCTCAACGACATGGCCGCACTGGCGGCCGCCGTGCGTCCCAACACCCGCATGATCTGGTGTGAAACGCCCACCAATCCGCTGCTCAAGATCGTCGACATTACACGTCTGGCTGAGTTCGCCCGCAAGCACGGCATCCTCTTGGCGGTGGACAACACCTTTGCCTCGCCGATCCTGCAACGCCCGCTGGAATTGGGCGCGCATCTGGTGGTGCATTCGGCCACCAAGTACATCAACGGCCATTCGGACATCATCGGCGGCATTGCCGTGGTGGGCGCTGATGCCGAGCTGGCGGAAAAGCTCGAATTTCTGCAGAACTCGGTCGGCGCGGTGCAAGGCCCCTTCGACAGCTTCCTCGCCCTGCGCGGCCTCAAGACCCTGCACCTGCGCATGCGCGCGCATTGCGAAAACGCGCTGGAGCTGGCGCAGTGGCTGGAGCGCCATCCGTCGGTGGAACGGGTGATTCATCCGGGTTTGGCCTCGCACCCACAGCGGGAACTCGCCACCCGCCAGATGCATGGCTACGGCGGCATGATCACGCTGTTCGTCAAGGGTGGATTGGATGCGGCGCGGCGCACCTTGGAGCGCACCCAGCTGTTTGCCTGCGCCGAATCTTTGGGTGGCGTGGAAAGCCTGGTCAACCATCCGGCGATCATGACCCACGCCTCGATTCCGCCCGCCAAGCGCGCCGCCTTGGGCATCAGCGACAACCTCATCCGGCTCTCGGTCGGGGTCGAAGACGTGGCCGATCTGCGTGCCGATCTGGACCAGGCCTTGCGCGGCTGAACCCCAATCCGCCCTCCATTCACCGGCGCGGTCGTAAAATCGCGCCGATTTTTCTTTTCACTTTGGAAACACCATGTCCCTCGAACCCGTCCTGCGCGAACGCATCCAGAACCTGCTCGCACAAAATCCCGTCGTCCTGTTCATGAAGGGCATGCCCGGCGCGCCGCAATGCGGCTTTTCCGCCAAGGCCTC
>CAUJJS010000096.1 GCA_963205415.1 Pseudomonadota bacterium | reverse complement strand
CTGGCGGCCTTCGAGGCATCGGTGTTCGATCACCCGTCGACCGGCGATTTTTGCGAAGGCGATATCCCGACCATGGCCGATTGTTGTCTCGTGCCGCAGCTCTACAACGCGCGTCGCTTCAATTTGGACCTGTCTCCCTATCCGACCCTTTGCCGGATCGAGGAGCAATGCATGGCGATTGCGGCGTTTCAGCAGGCCCGGCCCGAGGCACAACCGGACGCCCCCGGCGGGCATTGATCGACCGCTGAATCTGGATTTTGCAATCAGCCGGAAAACGTGTCGGCGTAGGGATCATGCTCGCCGCTGCTGCCCTCGGATAGACGGATCTTGAGCGCCAGACCGTCGTAGGAATCGGCCTTGCGCAGTGCTTCTTCGAGCGTGATCAGGTCTGCCTTGTACATGCGGAACAGGTCCTGATCGAAGGTGCGCATGCCTTCTTCCAGTGAACGCTCCATGGCTTCCTTGATTTCATGCACCTGGCCGCGACGGATGATGTCGCGAATCAGCGGGGTGTTGATGAGAACCTCGGTGGCTGGCATGCGTTTGCCGTCCTTGCCAGTGACCAGGCGCTGACTGACGACCGCCTTCAAGTTCAGCGACAGGTTCATCAGGATGTTCTTGTGCGCGGCCTCGGGGAAGAAGTTGAGGATGCGCTCCAAGGTCTGGTCGGCGTTGTTGGAGTGCAGCGTCGCCAAACACAGGTGGCCGGTTTCGGCAAAGGAAATGGCCGCTTCCATCGTGGTCTGATCGAGGATTTCGCCGATCAGGATCACGTCGGGCGCTTCACGCATGGCGTTCTTGAGCGCGTTGTGGAAGCCGTGTGTGTCGAGGCCGACCTCGCGCTGGTTGACCACGGACTTCTTGTGTCGATGCAGGAATTCGATGGGGTCTTCCACCGTGAGGATATGGCCGGTGGTGCTGGTATTGCGGTGATCGATCATCGCCGCCAGTGAGGTCGACTTGCCCGAACCGGTGGAACCTACCACCAGCACCAAGCCGCGCGGCTCCATGATGATTTCTTGCAGGATGTCCGGCAGTTTGAGTTGCTCGATCGTCGGAATATCGCTCTTGATCGCGCGGATCACCATGCCGACTTCGCCGCGCTGCTTGAATACATTGACGCGAAAACGCCCTGCGTCCTTCACTGCGATGGCCATGTTGAGTTCGAGGTCGCGTTCGAACTGTGGCACCTGACCTTCGTCCATCAAGGAATAGGCGATCTTCTTCACCATGCCCGCCGGCAGGCCGGTATTGCCGAGTGGATAGAGTTTGCCCTCGACCTTGATGTTCACCGGTGCGCCGGTGGTCAGGAACATGTCCGAAGCGTTCTTTTCGGTCATGAGCTTGAGGAAGTAACCGATATCCATCTGCAATTCCTTGGTAAGTTCGATGAGCGCGCCCTGAGCCCCGTGGCCAGAGTTTGCACCGAAAACGATGGGACGCCAGAATGCCATGTATTCCGGCCAATGTGCGTGCCCAAGCCCCAAACATCATCATATGACATCAAGACTCCTGACTTTTCCAGCCTTGCTCACGATTTTTGTGATGATGATCGGCTGTGCCACCACGCCGCCTTCGCGCGCAAGTCTCGACAACGTCCACGATCAGATCGCTGAGGCCAGGGAGCTTGGCGCACAGAGCTATGCGCCGGTTGAACTCAGTCGGGCCTCGCAATTGCTCGCGGCGGCCGAGGCTGCGTTTTCCGAGCGCGACTACGAGGTCGCCGATCGCAATGTGGCCCGGGCCGTGCTGGAGGCGCAATTGGCACAAGCGCGCTCGCGCGCGGCGACGCTGCGCGAAAAAGTACGGGAATTGGGTGACGAGAACCAGCGTCTGCGTCGGGACCTGCTCGGTGAGGGTACGCTGCGATGAAATCTTTGCCTTGGTTTGCTGCGATCGTGATGGCAGCCAGTTTTTCGGCACAGGCCGACAAGTTGGATCCCGATGTGGAGCGCATGCGCGCACAATTGAAGACGCTGGAACAGGACCCTGTTTTGGGCAGCCTTGCTCCTGCCGAGCGTTTGCGTGCGCAGCAAGCCATCGATGCCTTGGCGCAGTCCGGCAGGCGTCTTCGCGAAGATGCGCTGTACGCGGCCGAGCGTCGCCTCGACATAGCGCGCGCGGTGGCTGAAGTGGAATCCCTCCAGCACCAGATGCGCGAGCTGGAGCGGGAGAAGGATCGCATCTTGCTGACGGCCAGCCAGCGCGATGCCGAGGCTTCCCGTCTTGAAGCCGAAAAGCTGCGCTTGCAGAGTTTGGCACGCGCCGAAGAGGCCGCGCGAGCGCAAGAGGAAGCCGCCAATGCCATCGCTCTGAGTGAGTTGTCCAGCGCCGAGGCTGAACAGGCCAAGCGTCTGGCCGAAGCTCAATCGGCGGAAGCCGCATTGGCGCGCAAGGAAGCCGATCTGGCCTTTGCCGCCGCCGATAGCCTGCGTTTGCAACTGCAATCGATGACGGCCACCAGCGAGGCGCGCGGTCAGGTCATGACCTTGTCCGGTGATGCCTTCGCCAGCGGGCAATCCAAACTCAAGCCCGAAGCGCGGGCCAACCTCCAGCGTGTGGTCGAGTTCGTCAATCGCTTCCCGGGCAAAGAGGTGATGATCGAAGGTCACACCGACAGCGAAGGCAGCGACAACCTCAATCAGGTGCTGTCGCAGAAGCGCGCCGAAGCCGTGCGTGACGCCTTGGTGCAGGATGGAGTGGATGCCAAGCGCCTGACGGCAGTGGGCTTGGGCGAAGGGCGACCGATTGCGGACAACGCCACGCGCGACGGACGGGCGCGAAATCGGCGCGTGGAGATCGTGGTTTTGGGCGCCAACTGAGGCGCCGACGTGGCTTGATGCAGTGCCACTTGCGAGTGATTCGCGAAGCGAGTAGGTTCAAGCGTGCGGGGTACTTGCGCCCCGCACGCACCACGGAACTGGCACGATGCCCAATCCCAGCGGCTGCACGGTGTTTCGCCTCGGACAGGTCAATCGATCCGAGCGCGAACACGGGCACGGGATTCATGGCTTGAGCCAAGCCGACGCCTCGCGCGTTTTCCCCTCGATGGAACATTTCGCTTCCGGCACGGTCCCCCGTGCTGGCGGGACGCGCGTTGTCCACGTGTCAGCCATCGATCAACAGGAGGTAAGCAGACATGTTTGAAGCCCAACCGCAAAGTGAAATCGACGCTTTGTTGCAGTCCGACGGAGAGTTTCGCCGGCTATATCAACGGCATCAGAAGTTGGACCGGCAAGTTGCCGATGCCGCCAATGGCGCCTTGCCGCTGGCGCCCTCGGCCGTCGCCCAGATGAAACGTGAAAAGCTCGCAACCAAGGAACGCCTGATGCGTTGGTACGAGCAGCGCGCGGTGAATTGATTGCGCAACAACAACGCACGTTGTCGGCTTGCTCTTCCGCCGACGAGAGGTGCATCCGCTGACCCCGGCAATTGGGCTGGGGTCAGCGCGTGGTCAAGGCGTCATGCGCCCACGGCGTTTCGCACCAGCGCTTCGAAACGCGCTTGGTCGTAACGCATCAGGATGTCGGCATTCGTGCGTAGGCGGTGCTCGCCATTCCAATCCACGACCGTCATGCCGCGCGTGAAGATGCCGGCCTGTTCCACGGTCGCCGCCCGCGTGACCCGTTCGAGCGCCGATTGCGGCTCCAACACCTGCGCCATGGCCAGTGCATCGGCACAGGGCCAATTCGGGCCACGGCAACTGGCCGACCATGCGCGGCTATTCCGGGAAATGCTTTGGTAGAACTGCGCCAGTGGGTTCTGGATTGAAAACCATTGATCGCAGGCTTGGTGCGGCAGGGCGTGGCGAACGGTCGCCTCCCAGTCCACCAGTTCGAACTGCGGCCAGCGCTCGAACACGATTCGGGCGGCTTCCGGATCGAATCCGATATTGAATTCCACCGGGATGCGCATGTTGCCGTGGGCCGTCACGGCGCCGCCCATGATGACCAGACGCGGCACGCGTTCCGGAAGTGTTGGGTCCAGCGACAGGGCCAAGGCCAGATTGGTGAGCGGCCCCAGCATCACGAAGGTGAGTTCACCCGGGCGCTCGCGCGTCAGGCGCAGCATGGCCAGTGCCGCGTGCTCGCGCTCGGCCACGAGGCTGGCGGGGCTGTAGCCGATATCGCCAAAGCCATCCTTGCCGTGCACGTGTGCGGCGTCGTCCGGGCGGGTCACGAGGGGCAAGGCGGTGCCGGCAAACACCGGGGCCTTGATGCCAGCTACCTCGCACAGTTTCAAGGCATTGGCCAGCGTGTGCGAGAGCCCGACGTTGCCCGCCGTCACGGTCAGTGCCGAGATCTGCGTTCCGGGGTGCGCGGCCGCCATGAGGATGGCCAAGGCATCGTCGATGCCGGGGTCGGTGTCGATCAACAGGGATTGGGTCATGCTGCGGCCTTGCAAGTTTGGTCTCAGTGCGTATGGTATCGGCTCAGGGGCATGGGCCAAGGTCGTGCAGTGAGGATGTGGGGCCTTGCATCGGCAGCGATCACGTCTGCGCGTTTGAGCATGTCATTGCAGCACCACGGGGAGGGTAGGGCATGATTCGGGTCTATCTGGTGGATGATCACGCGCTGGTGCGCACCGGTTTTCGCATGCTGTTGAGCCAACAGACCGACTTTTCCGTGGTCGGTGAGGCTGGTACTGGCGAAGACGCCTTGGTCGAGTTGCGCAAGATTCAGGCCGATGTGGTGTTGTGTGACCTGCATCTGCCCGGCATCAGCGGCCTGGAAGTGACCGATCGATTGATCAAAAGCGGTTCCAGCGCCCGCGTGGTGGTGGTTTCGGCACAAGAGGATGGCCCCTTGCCACGACGGGTGCTCAACGCCGGCGCCAGCGGCTATCTCGGCAAGGCCGCGCCAGCCGAAGAACTTCTCCGCGCCCTGCGCGACGTTTCGCGCGGCAAACGTTACATCTCGAGTTCCGTGGCACAGCAGATGGCCATCAGCAGCCTTGATGACGGTGAATCGCCGTTCGAGCAGCTTTCGGTACGCGAGCTGGAAATCGCCATGTTGCTGGTGCAAGGCAATCGCATGACCGCGATCGCCAACAACCTCAACCTCAGCCCCAAGACCGTCGCCACCCACAAGTACAACTTGTTTGCCAAGCTGCAGGTCAACGATCTGGCGTCCTTGACACGCCTCGCAATGCAGTATGGACTGGCCAGTACCTGAGTCTCTGTCATTCGAATGGCAATGCAGCGGGCGTGAGCGGGTGCGATCTGGCTTTGTGTGTCAGCCGCTCGACTTCGGTGTGGAAGGCAAGGGTCAGGTCTGCGATCGGGGTTTCGATGTCGCGCACCTGATGTTGAACCGTCAGCACTGCGATGCCTTGCGGCACGAGGTTGTGGATCACGAGGTGCTGCCGCGCCGGAATCATCAGAAACGGAGTCGAACGGTACTGATCTTGCCCCTCTTCTGCACCCACTGGCCCGCTTGCACGCAACCTGATGTCTAATTTTCTCGGTACGAACTCATTGCGATTTGCTGAGCAGAACCACTACGCGAAAACCCGCATTGCCACGTTTCTTGGCATCCAGCGCATGTTCCATGTGCAGGCCGTCGTGGACGATTGGACGGAGTTTGAGGAATCTGGTGCAGACCTCGATCAATGGCGGTCGCGCATCGCGTCAGGCGCGATCAAACTGGCTTATCCGCGTCCGCAACTGGAAGCCGAACTGCGCTGGCAACTCCAGATGATGGCCAATGCGGCACTGGTCGCGCAGCAGGACGACAAACTTCTGCCTGCACTGAATGGCCACCTCATGTTGAAGGCAGCCAATGCCGAAGCCTGCCAACAACATGCGGCATTGGATGGCTTTTTCGCACGGGTGGATGATCCGATTTGGCAGCGTTTGACGCCGCCGTTGAGCTGCGGCTGCCGCTGCGCGCGCGTGCTTGCGTCTGCGCCATTTACGGCGGATCGGTCGCCGGAGGAAACCGTTCCGCCTGCCGAACCTGCGCGCGGCTTCGACTTTTATCCCGGAGACAACAAGGATTTGCGGCTCGCCATTGAATGGATGCAGGCGCAGTGTGATCCGTCGTTCGATCACCCCTACAGCCAGGAATGGCCGCACCCCCGGCACGAACCCGATGGCCTGCCGATGATGTTCTTTCTTGCGCCGCCCGCACAGGACAAGCGTGCAGGCGCACCGTGGCAGGCCGAAATCGATGCCGTCTTTGATCGCTTGTGGCCTGCCTTGCAGCACTACGAACCGGCACCACTGGAAGAACTGCGCGAAGCCATTTTTTCAGCCTCCGACAAAGAGGACATGCAGGATCGTCTTGGCCTTGTCGCGGCAGGGGTGATGCCAATGTCCAAGGCTCGCAAAGATGCCGAGGCAGCGTTGACCGATGCGTTTTCCGAGGCCATTCGCGTGGGCATCGTGCACGGGCGCGAGACATCCAACGACTGAATGGTGGGTGGAACTGACCACAAGCGGCGGTGAAATCGAAACTACCCTTGCCACCGAGCTGACGCATCGACGCAAAATCGCCAAAGGAGTCTGACGAGGATGACCCGCAATGACCGAATCGACGGTGGACTGTTTGGCCTGTTGTTGGGCGATGCCATTGGCGTGCCTTACGAGTTCCACTCGCCGCACGCGCTTGCGCCCAAGCACGAGATCGACCGTTGCCATCGCCCTCGGCCACGACACGGACACCACCGCCGCCATCGCAGGCGGGCTGGCCGGATGAAATTCGGGCTTGCGGGCATCCCGGAACCGTGGTGTGCTGCACTGCGTGGCCAGCACTGGGTTCGGCCCCTGCTTGATCGGCTGCTTTTCCCGATTGATAAGGCAACGCCATGACCGACGAACTCCGTCTACCTCCGCATCTGAAAGTTCTCGGCGAGGTCTGGAACGATCTGGCGCATTGGCTTGCCCGCGCCATCGCTCCGGCGCTGCCGCACCTGAGCGACCATCTCGACCGTGCCCAAGCCGACCGATTCACCGAACTGTCGGATCGGGAAACCCGTGCAATGATCGAATGGTTCAACCGCGTGACCGCGTGGTTTCAAGGCCCGCTGGCGGCTGCGCTGGGCAACAAGGACATCGATCTGTCCGACATGCGCCGCATTTCGGAACGATTTTCCCACTTCGCCAGCGACTTGATGGATCGCCGCGAAATCCTGCGCGGGCTGGCGAACGATCCGGCCATGCGCGCCGCCGCGCCGTATCTCGATGCCGCCTATGCCTCTTTGCTGCGGCAGATTCAGATTTTCGCCTCGAAGGTGGCCGATGCCACGGGCATGGACGCTACCGGGCCAAGCGCCCGCTCCCACCCCAATGCCACGCACAAACGCGATGGCGGTGTCGAACTGAACTTCGAGTTCGCCCCGAAAGTTGACGCGGAAATGGCGCGATACCAAGCGTGGATGGACAAGGTGCGCGCCGAATGGGAAGGAAACCCCTCCGGATTCTGGAAGCTCTTGCGTTCCACGCCAGCTTCCGAGGAAATCGTCATTACCCCCGGCGCAATGGCAACGGCCATCTCGGATTCCCCTGCGAAGACCGGCGAACTTGTCAGCACGACGGTGGCGCTGCTCCTCGCCGGAGCATTTCTCGCCGCCCTCGTCATTTGGGGTGGTCAGGTCGTTTTCTACACACTGGCCCTGCTCGCACTGATTTGGTGTATCCGCCACCCGCGGCCAGTTCTGATTGCCCTTTTGTTGCTGGTGGGCTTCGGCCCTGACTGAGCCGCCAGCCTTTCATCCCTCGTCCGTAAAGAGTCGCCTTGCCGATCCAGCATTCCGGGGCGCACCCGACAGCACAAGGACTTCCGGGGAATGTCCAATCCCTTCTTCGATCAGCCGACCCTGAACTCGCCCGACGCGCATCCAGCACGCCACTGGGAACTGAACAGCGCCGGCCAGCCCACGCAGGCCACCAAGGAGTCGCGCCGCCAGGCGGACTTCATCACTCCGATTCCGAAGTCGGGCAAAAAAATCCCAACCGAGGGCGGTTGGGACTAGGTGGATGGTGGCAAATCTGAATATGAAGCTACGTCCGCATCTTGCCGGAAACGCGCCCGCAAGCGTGGTTTTAAACCGTCGCTTTGGCTCCGCGCCCAGCGCCAGCAGGTTTGCGCTCAGGAGTGACATCCACACCCAGATGTTCGATCACTACTGGGGGGGCGGTTTGGGAACTGCGCCACGAGTTCGAGCTTGCCGCCCATGCTTTCGATGTAGTGGCGCAGCGTCGAGAGCGGACTGCGCGCCGAGCGCGCATCGTGCTGCTCGCTGGCGCAGGCCAGGGCGACCGCGAGATCGCACGCGCATTGGGCATCGGGCGGATTCAGGTGGCGCGCTGGCGTGCGCGCTTTGCCGAAGGTGGCGTGGCAGCCAT
>CAUJJS010000095.1 GCA_963205415.1 Pseudomonadota bacterium | reverse complement strand
GGCATCGCTCAGTTTCAAGGTGCGCAACTGCACGTCGCCCCGGAGCAAGGCCCAGGCCGACAGATCCAACTCCAGTCGCTGCGCCTGCGCCATCACACCATCGCCCTGCCAGCGCACGCCTTCCAGCACCAAGCCGCCGGTCAAAGCGCCCTCGGCCGATTGCCATTGCAAGGCATCGGTGCCCAAGGCGGCTTGAACTTGCGCCAAGGCCAGATCACGCGCCGAGCCGCTGCGCAGCGCCCACACCAGCAACAGCGCCAGCACCAAGGGCACGATCAACACGAGCAGCCACAACAAGCGGCGCAGGCGATGTTGGGCAGGCGCGGTCGTGGTCACAGATCCGGCCCGATGTTGAGATGGATCTGAACGCTGCTGGCGGCTTCATCGAAGCCATGCGCCAAGTCCACGCGCACCATGCCGACCGGCGAGCGCCAGCGCAGGCCAAGGCCCGCGCCCACGGCGGCACCGCCATTGATCTCGTTGAAGGCATTGCCGGCATCGACGAACGCAGCCGCGCCCCAGGTCGCGGTGAACATGCGCTCGAATTCGGCGCTGCCGACCAAGAGGTTCTTGCCGCCGATGGGCAGTTCACCCACGCGCGGGCCGACCTCCTGATAACCGTAGCCGCGAATACTGCGATCGCCGCCGGCAAAGAATCGCAACGAGGGCGGCAAACGCGCAAAACTGTTGGTGACGGTGCGCCCCAGTTGCCCACGCAACAGCATGCGATTGCGCTCGCCCAGGCTGCGGATCAGCTTGGCCTCCACCAGAACTTGGGCAAAGCTCACGTCCGAACCCAAGGCCTGCGCGCCAATCTTGAATTCGCCCCGCAGCGAGAATCCTCGGCTCGGGTACATCGGATCATCCGACACCACGCGCTGCGCCGAAAGCTCGGGATAGATCAAGCGCGTGCGTCCACGCAAGGCACGTCCATCGCGTCGATCTTGCTCGCTGCCCAGTTCGAACTCCTCGTTGCGCAGGTGTGCGCCGACGGCCAAGGTCCAGCCATTCCATGCGCCACTGCGGCTCGCCACCAGTTCGGTGATGCGGGTCTTGAGCACATCGCTTTCCTCGTCGCGGCGGTTGGCGCCCAAGGAATACCAACCCTCGCTCCAGGCAAAGGCGGGAATGCGGTACTGCGCACCCAGACTCTTGCGTCGCTGCGCCCAGTCCAACTGGGTGGAGAACTTGTGCCCCCGATCGTTGACCCAGCGCCGCTCCATGCCCAACTGGATGCCGGCCCCGGAATCGGTGCCGAAGCTCAGGCCGGCGGTGTACACCGTGCGCTTGCCGGGCTGCAGCGAAATCACGATCGGGACTTCCTCGCCTTCGGCCTGTTCGGTGTCCGGTCGCACATCGATCACGCCGAAGTAGTCCAAGGCCGTCAAGCGCTGCTGTAGCGCCAGCAATTGATCCTGCTCATAGGGCTCGCCACGCTGATACGGCACGGTCTTTTCCAGCAAACTTTCGCGCACGTGCGAGCCTTCGAAACGGGTTTCACCAAAGCGATAACGGGCGCCGCTGGTCCAAGCCAGATCGATGTCAGCGCGATGTTGCGCGCGACTGACTTCCACCCGATGCACATCCATCTGCGCATCGAAATAACCGCGTGCCAATAGCGCATGCTGGATGGCCAACTTGCCGGCTTCGTAGCGTGCATGTTCCAGTCGCTCGCCCTGACGAGGATGAAAACCGTCGACCGCCGCGCCGATCCGCTCGTCACCGCTCACCGCCCCGTTGATGGCAAGCCGCAACTCCGCCACCGTCACCGGATCACCGGCTGCGACTTCCAGAACCACGTCGGCCTTGCCATCGGCCCGCGTGACCCGTGACTGCACTTGGCTCTCGTAGTAACCGAAGGGTTCAAGCGCACGCGCCACTTCGGCGGGTGCCTTGCGCAAGAGATACGCCAGACGCGCTTCACTCAAGGCCGCGCGATCGGCATCGGAAAGATTCATCACGCTCACCGACTTGCGCACGTTGTCGGCCATCTCGCCCTCGATGCCCTTCAGGCGCACCTTGCCCAGGATCTGGCCAAAGGCCAATCCGGGGAGCAGCAGGATCAGGCAAAGCAAGGTCCGCATTCGGCAACAACTTCGATCAGGGCAGGCAAGCATAGCTGGCTCGCGGCGGGGTTCTGGTGCGCACAAGCTGAACTCCAGCCCAGCGCAGCATGGCGATCAACCCCATTGGGCGCGGCACGACGTTGACAGCCTCACCTTCCAAGGAGTGTGCGTGTCATGAGCCGAATCATCGCAAACCTGTTGTTGAGCGTATCTGTCCTGCTGGCGACCTCGGCCTGCAGCCACGCGCAAGTGTCGGGGCCGCAAGGTCATCTGATCGAACTGTCAGTGGTGGATCGCGCCACGGGCGCGACCTTGCCGACGCTGCATGGCGCCGGTGATGTCTGGATCGAGGGGCGACCGGGCCAACGTTACGCCATCCGCCTGACCAATCGCAGCGGCGCACGGGTGCTCGCGGTGTTGAGTGTTGACGGCATCAACGCCGTCACCGGTCAGACCGCATCGCCCGAGCAAGGCGGTTATGTGCTCGGCCCCTACGAATCCACCGAGATCACCGGTTGGCGCAAGAGCCTGTCGCAGGTGGCGGCCTTCGAATTTGCCGCCTTGGGCGACAGTTATGCCGCGCGCACCGGCCGGCCTGACAATGTGGGCGTGCTGGGCGTGGCGGTGTTTCGCGAACGCCCGATTCCACCGCGCAAGCCGTATGCGCTGGAAGAGCGTACCCGCGACCGCTACGAGCAGGCCGACGCAGGAATCGCCCCACCGTCGCCTGCGGCAGCGCCGCGCCAGTCGATCGGCACCGCCCACGGCCAACGCGAATACTCACAGGTGTCCACGACCCAATTCGAGCGCGCCAGCCAGACGCCGGATGAAGTCCTCAGCGTGCGCTATGAAAACCGCGAAAACCTGATTGCCTTGGGTGTGCTGCCACGCGCCTGGCCCGAGCCACGCCGACCGGCGCCGTTTCCGATGAGCTTTGTTCCCGATCCTTGAGATGCGGTAACTGCGCGTGCCGTGGTGCCCATCGGAACCACGGCCGTGTTCCACTCAGGACTTTGCAGCGTCCTCAATCTTCTGACCGACCTTCTTGAGATCCTTGCCCGCGCCTTCGATGGTGTTGCAGCCCCCAAGCACCATTGCTGCGGCCACCGCGAGGAACAAGAGATACAGGTTTCGCTTCATGCGATTGGATTCCAAACACGCCAAGCCATGATTCTAGTCATGCCAATAGCCCTTGGTGCAAGGGTCGGGGCAGGCACGGTGATCGACATCACGCTTCGATGGCAAACTCAGGAACGCATCAGGGTGGACTTGCCGAACAGGCTTTCGACCAGATCCACCGCCAGCTGCGCCGTCATGTTGTGCTGATCGAACGCGGGATTGAGTTCGACGATATCCAGTGAACCCATGCGTCCGGTGTCGGCGATCATTTCCATCACCAATTGCGCCTCGCGATAGTTCGGCCCGCCGGGTACCGTGGTGCCCACACCGGGCGCGATGGAGGGGTCGAGAAAATCGACATCGAAACTCACATGCAGATGGGTGTTCTCATCCAGCCCGTACAAGGCCTGCGTCATCACCTGACGCATGCCGATCTCATCGATGTAGCGCATGTCGTAAATATCGAGCCCGACTTCGCGCACCAAACGGCGCTCGCCCTCGTCCACCGAACGCACGCCGATCTGGCGGATTTCATCGGGCCGGAGCATGGGCGAGGTTCCGGAAAGCTCGGTCAAGGCCTTCGGCCCGATGCCGCACAAGCACGCCACCGGCATGCCGTGCACGTTGCCGCTCGGCGTCAGCTCACTGGTGTTGAAATCGGCATGGGCATCGATCCACAACACCCGCAGGTTCTTGCCCTGCTGGCGGCAATGACGCGCCACCGCGGTGATCGAGCCCAAACCCAGGCAATGATCGCCACCCAGCAGGATCGGCAATTGGCCTTCGTCCAGAGCCGCCGCAACCGCATCCATCACCGCTGCATTCCAGCTCACCACTTCGGCCAGGTGCCGATAGCCATCCACCGGCGGCAACCAAGGATTGAGCGGGCCGCTGAGGTTGCCCTGATCGACCACGTTCAGGCCGCGCCCGCGCAAGGCTTGCGCGATGCCTGCCACGCGCAGGGCCTCCGGCCCCATGGATGCACCCCGATGGCCGGCACCAATGTCGGTGGGCGCACCAATCAGGCGCACGCTACGAACCGGCGTATTCATGCGGCACTCCCGTCGACGCTTTCGATGACATGATCATCACGAACCATGGTGAAACTCCACAAGACCTCGTTGCCGCAAGCATAACGGCTGCGGCATGCGGATCGAATGCCGCGCGTGCCGCGCCTTCGCTAGGATGGCGCCTTGCCGCGCATTTGGAGACTGCCCGCCATGGCTCTCGATCAATCCCGACTGCACCGACCGCCAGACCACGATCCGCGCCCACGTCCATGAGCTGGACTTTGCTCCCACCGAGATGCCGATCACGATGGCGCGTCCGGATGCGCCAGATTTCGATCGTCATCCGAAATTGCGCGACGCCTTGGAACACGCCCTGGTCGCCGATCTCTTGCCCGGTGATGCGCTGTATCTGCCGCCGCTGTGGTGGCACCACGTGCAATCGTTCGGCCCCTTGAATGCCTTGGTGAACTATTGGTGGTCGGCCGCGCCCAAGAGCAGCTTGCCCGAATTGCCGCCCATCGGCGCGCTGCTGCACGCCGTGCTCGCCTTTGGCCAATTGCCGCAAGCCGAGCGCCGCCGTTGGGGCAGCTTGTTCGAGCACTACGTGTTTGGCGATAACGACCCCGCCGAACACCTGCCCGACCATCGTCGTGGCGTGCTCGGCCCCTTGTCCGCCGAGGCCGAAACCCGACTGCGCGAGCGCATCAAAGGCGAGTTCTGAAGACCAGTTCACATTAGTTTGCAGGTCGATGCAATAGGCCTGTCACAGTGCAACGGCTATCATGGGCACAGGTTGATCGGGGGGCTCTGCATCAACCTGACCACGCGCTCTGACTCGTTCACGTCAAACCCGCTCCGAGCGCCATGAAAACGCATAGGGACGAATGATGAAAGTGAAAATCTTGTGCGGCCTGTTGGCCGCAGCAGGCATGTTTTTGCCTAACTTTGCAGCGGCTCAGGCTGTGGGCAGCGGGGTGGTTTCGCTCAACAATGGCAATGCCAACGAAAACTTCGACACACTGGCCAATACCGGCACCAGCAACGCCCTACCCGCGGGCTGGTATTTCCTTGAAGCCGGCACCAATGCCAATGGCACCTACCTGGCCGACGATGGCACAGCGACCTCGGGCAACACCTTCAGCTATGGAAACAGCGGGGCTTCCGAGCGGGCTTTTGGAGCTCTGGCGTCCGGCAGCCTGACCAGCACGCTGGGCGCGCAACTGCGCAACGATGGCAACGTCACACTCAACGAGCTGGCCATCAGTTTTTACGTGGAGCAATGGCGCCTTGGCGCATTGAACGGGGCTGACAAGCTCAGTTTTGCCTACAGCCTTGATGCGACCGCCCTAAACACAGGCACCTGGACCGCGGTTCCGGCGCTGGATGCCGTGTCGCCGGTCACCTCGGGCACGGCGGAACAAAAGCTCGACGGCAATCTCCCGAGCAATCGCGCTGCGGTGTCGGGCACGCTTTCCGGGCTTGCGCTGGCACCCGGAACCACGCTCTGGCTGCGCTGGGTCGATGTGAACGATCCCGGTGTTGATGACGCGCTGGCAATCGACGATATGGTCTTTGGCCAACCGGTGGACAACCCACCCACGTTGGTGTCGAGTTTCCCTACCGATGGCGATCTCGACTTCCCATCCAATGGCAGCCTGATCTTCACCTTTTCCGAAGCCGTGAGTGTCAGTGGCAACTGGTTTTCGCTCGTTTGTGGCACGTCGGGCTCGCTCGGCCCGTCCGATGCCAACATCACGGGCGGACCGACCACGTGGTACGTGGACCTGAGCAATGATCTGAGCATTGGCGAGAGCTGTGCGCTGAACTTTGTTTCGGCTTCGATTCTCGATCAAGACGGCACCGCCGACGCCTTGATCGATCCGGGCACGATTGATTTCTCGGTCATCGCCCCACCACCAAACGAAGCCCCGACCTTGGTTTCCACGGTGCCGACCCAATCGGCCACCAACTTCCCCTCGGCGGGCGACCTCAAGGCCGTGTTTTCCGAGCCTGTCACCGCGGCGGCCGGCGCATTCGCCCTGAGTTGCACCAGTTCCAGCGGCATCGTCCTGACACCCAGCAGCAGCGATGGCGGCACCACCTGGTCGATCAACACCGGCACCGTGCTGGAATCTGGTGACAGCTGCGAATTCGGCATCGTTGCGGCCTACATCCACGACCTTGAAGGGGCCGAACTGGATGCCGGTGCCAGCATCCAGTTCAGCGTGCTCGATCCGGGCGACCTCAACGCCTATTACCAGCAGGTCAACCTGGCCACGCCGCAGTCCCTGCGCTGTTCGCTCTACGCGACGATCAAGGACCACACCAAGTTCCCGTACAGCGGCAGCGGCACCAACACCTGGGTGATCCTGAATCAGGCCGACGAGGACCCGGTGGACGCGAGCATGATCCTCGATGTGTACAAGAATGCCTCCTACACCAAGATCACCGGTGGCCAGGGCGCCTACAACCGTGAGCACGTCTGGCCGCGGAGCCTGGGCCTGGGGGATACCGACACGCCCGGACCGGCCACCGATACGCACATGCTGCACCTCACCGATGTCGGCTACAACGCCAACCGCGGCAACCGCCCGCTGGGCACGGTGCAGCCCGCCGGCACGAAATTGCCGACCGACTTCAACCACGGCCTCGGCGGCAATTCGGATGCGGATTCGAACTGGGTGACGGGCTCGGACGGCAACACCGGCCTGTTCGAGGTCTGGGACCACGTCAAGGGCGACATGGCCCGCGCCGTGATGTACATGGCGATCCGCTACCGCGGCGAGAACGGCGAACCGAATCTGGAGTTGACCGACAACACCGGCTGGATCACACCGGGTGGCAATGACGGCAAGAACTACATGGGCAAGCTCGCCGACCTGCTAGCCTGGAACAGCTTCGACCCGCCCACCATTGAGGAAATCGATCGCAACAACCTGGTCTACAGCTACCAGCTCAACCGCAACCCCTTCATCGATCACCCGGAGTGGGCCTCGGGCGACCTATTCAGCCCGCTCGCGCAGGCCCTGACCCCTTGCGCGCTCAACCTCGAGCCGCCGGTTGCAGCCAACGACAACTATGCGACCGGCGCCGACACTCAACTGACCGTGAATGCCGCTGGCGTTCTGACCAACGACAACGACCCGGAAGGCGCGCCGATGACGGCATCGGTCGTCAGTGCGGCCAGCCACGGCAGCGTGATGTTGGGTGGCAGCGGCGGCTTCACCTACACCCCGAACGCTGGCTACTGCGGCACCGACAACTTCACCTACAAGGCCTCCGATGGCGTGCGCGAATCGGCACCGGCGACGGTGACGATCGAGGTCGGCAGCAATTGCGGTGGGCCCACGTGGAACGGTTTCAGCGACGGATTTGAAGGCTGATTCCAGCGCGCACGACAGCCGCGCCTGCAACACCTCGCCTATCCCGCGATCCCCTGCTGCCATGCAGGGGATCGTGGTGCGATGAGCTGAGCGCCGGATACAACACCGTGGCAGGTGGCGGCGCACAGTCATTTGATGCCGCCAACTGATGCGCAACGGAAAGCGCTTGCAGTGAGGGCACCTGCTGTGCATACTGTGCATACTGTCAATGCACAGATGATTCGCCATGCTCCTGCTTTCCGCCAGCGACCCGCGGCCGATGTACCAACAAATCGTCGATCAGATCACCGCGCGGGTGATGGCTGGCGACTGGGCACCGGGTCAGTCCCTGCCCTCGATTCGCGAGCTCGCCGCCGCCAGTGGCGTCAGCGTGATCACGGTCAAACGCGCCTATGAAGATCTCGAACGCGCCGGTGTGATCAGCACACGACATGGCAAGGGCTCGGTGGTATCCGAGCGCAAAGACCACGCGCGCGACTTGCTTGATCACCACCTCGACCTGCAACTGACCGAAGCCACGGCGACTGCCGCTCGCTTGGGCCTGAGCCGCGATGGCTTGCACCAACGTCTCGATACCGTGCTCGACAGCGATGTCGGCGCGTCACTGGCCGCCCCAAGCAAAGGAACCCACCGATGACCGCCGCATTCGTGCTTCAAGGCGTCAGCAAGCACTACCCGCAGTTCAGCATCAACGACCTGTCGCTGAGCTTGCCCGAGGGCCAGATCATGGGCTTGGTCGGCGTCAACGGGGCCGGCAAGAGCACCTTGCTGCGACTGCTCACCGGCTTGGCTGCGCCATCATCCGGCTCGATCGAAGTACTCGGTCATAAGCTGCCGGGCGCGCAGGTTGCGGCCAAGCGTCAGATTGGATTTGCCGCCGAAGACATGCGCCTGTATCGCAGCCAGACGCTGGCCTGGCACATCGAGCTGGTGCGGCGCATCTATCCGGAATGGGATTCGGCCTATGCGGCCAGCCTGATGCATCGCTTCGACATTCGCGCCGATCAGGTCGTCGGCGGTTTTTCGCATGGGCAGCGTGTCAAAGCCCTGCTGTTGCTGTGCCTGGCACGCCGACCACGGCTGCTGCTGCTCGACGAGCCGACCACCGGCCTCGATCCGGTCGCGCGCGCCGAAGTGCTGGAGGCGCTGGCCGAGGTGCTGCGCGACGAACGACGCAGCGTGCTGTTCTCCTCGCACAACACCCACGACATCGAACAACTCTCCGACAGCATCAGCTTCATGCATCAAGGCCGCTTGCTGGCCAGTGACGACAAGGAAAGTTTCCTCGACGAATGGCGACGGATCCTTTGCGTCGGCGACGCGCCCGACGACATCGACGGATGGCCGGAACTGGTGCAACGACGCGCCGCCGGAAGCCAGATCGAGTTGAAATTCCGGCGCTGGCGGGACGATGTACCCGAGCGACTGAAACAGATTGGACTGAGCGTGCAGCGCATTGATCCGATGGCGCTGGAAGACATCTTCGTGACCACCGTACGTGCTGGAGGACAGCGATGAGCGCTGAGTTGAACTGGCCGATCATCCGCCTGTTGATGATCAAGGACTGGCAGTTGTTCCAGAAACAGTTGGCCGCGTATCTCCTGGCCGGCATCGTGTCGCTGGCCTTGCTCGGCACCGCCAAACCCTGGGCCTTCTACATCGGCTCTTTGCTGCTGATCATCCTGCTGGTGGCCATCGCCTGCTTCGCGGTTTCGACCTCGCTTTTGGCCGAACGCAAGGAACAGACTCTGGCCTTCGTCATGAGCCTGCCGGTGTCGCCGCTGGATTTCACCGTCGCCAAGCTGGCAGGCAATCTGCTCACCTTCGGCGTGCCGTTCCTGATCATGGCCCTGTTCACCGCCATCATCGTCTTCAGCACGCCCCTGCCGGATGGGCTGATCGTGCTCGTAGTCTTGGTCTTCGGCCACGTGCTGGCGGCCTACTGCATCGCCTTGGCGGTGGCGATGCAGGTGGAGTCGGAAGGATGGAACCTGTTCGTGATGATCGGCAGCATGGTGCTGATCAATCCCTTTCTCATGGCCTTGGGGCAGATGGACAGCGTGCAGTCGGTCTTGAAGGGTGAAGCCGTAATCTGGCATGCGCCGGTGTTGGGCATCCTCGCGGCGCAAGGACTGGTTGCTCTGGCCTGCCTCGTTTTCGCGTTGTGGTCGAACGGCCGCAAATCCGCCTTCTACTGAGTTTCCCGATGACGAACCTCGACCACGGCGCCGCCACGGCCGCGCCGACGGACGCGCGCATCCACGCGTTCGACCATCTGCGCGCACTGGCGATGCTGACCGGCGTCGTCTTCCATGCCGCGCTGGCCTACAGTCCGATGATGCACGGCTTCTGGCCCACGGCCTATCGCACGCAGTCATCGTGGATCGATGCGAGCGTGTGGCTCCTGCATCTGGTGCGGATGCCGCTGTTCTTTCTGGTGTCTGGCTATTTCACCGCGTGGCTGATATCGCGGCGCGGATGGTCGGGGCTGCTGCGCCAGCGCCTGCGGCGCATCCTGATTCCACTGCTGGTGGCCTGGCCGCTCGTCCAGTTGGCAATCTCCGCGAGTACGCATTGGGCTGCCGTGGAAGTCGCCCAGCCCTCACCCTTCCTGTCGATGGTGAGCACGCTCATGGCGATGCCCGATCCGCCCGCACTGCCGCCGAGCACCGGGCATCTGTGGTTCCTGTACTACTTGCTGCTGTTCACGCTGCTCGCCTGGACCGTGCACGCGCTGGGATGGGCGCGCTGGCTCGCCGGCACGATCGGCAAATCCCCGAACCGACTGGTACTGATCCTGCCCTTGCTGGTCGCACCTGGTTTCTACCTGAGCACCGCGCCACATCCGGCACCGGAAAGCCTGTTCCCCCAGTTCTGGGCCATGGCTTTGTACGGACCCTTCTTTGCCTTCGGTGCCTGCCTGCTCGATCGGGTCGACAGCCTGCAGTCGTTGCGGCACTGGCTATGGCCGGGTCTGTTGATCTGCGCCTTGGCCTACGTAGCCTTCCTCGTGCAACTGGATCATCGCAACGCCGATGACTGGAACCAACATGCACCATGGACGATGGCCTTGTTGCAGGCGGTGGTTGCAGCCTGGGGAACACTTGCAGCCTTGATCGCCGGCGTGCGTTGGCTCGCTCGTCCCAATGCGCTCATGGCTTGGCTCGCGCGCAGCAGCTACTGGACCTACCTGCTGCACCTTCCGGTGCTGTTCGCGCTGCAATACTGGCTGCTCGATCAGGCTTTGTCGTGGCCGTTCGCCTTGCTGCTGTCCTGCGGTTTGACGCTCGCGATCTGCCTGTTCAGCTACGAGGTGCTGGTACGTCGCACGCGCCTGCGGCGGTGGGTCGGATGAGCGGCGCGTGGATCGGCGCGCGACACCTCCGAGCGCCGCCATTGGCGAGGTGCCTGCTGCAAGTCCGCGAATGGATCGCTCGTTCTTGGGTCTTCGGGGCCTGGCTCATGATGGCCCATCACGCACGGGCTTGAAATCATGCGCGCCGACCGCGGCTTGGGCGATGGCTTCGAATATGCCCCGAGCTGCACCGCTACACTACCCGGCCAGTCACCGCGCGTGACTGGCCGTTTTCTTTGGAGGCATCGATGCCGGCCCAATTGGTGCTTTGTACCTGCCCGAACGCCGAGGTCGCGCAGACCTTGGCGTGTGCGCTGGTGGACGAACACCTGGCGGCCTGCGTGACCGTGGTGCCTGCGGTGCAGTCGGTGTATCGCTGGCAGGGCGCGGTGCAGGTCGATGACGAAGTGCTGCTGCTGATCAAGACCGTGAGCGCGCAACTGCAATCCCTGCAAGAACGCATCCAAAGCCTTCATCCCTACGAACTTCCCGAAATCGTGGTGGTCAATATCGATTCCGGCCTGCCTGCCTATCTGGATTGGCTGGCACGCGAGACCGCCCCGGACACCCAACCTTCACGCGAGAAATCCTGATGCTTCGTTGTCTCCGCACTTTTGCGGCGCTGTTGGCGCTGGCCAGCACGACCCCCGCCTTTGCTGTTGACGAGTCCGACCTGTTGCCGGTCGACGAAGCCTTCGTGATCGAGGCCTCCGCACCCAGCGCCGATCGGGTCGAATTCCAGATCAAGATTGCCGAAGGTTATTACCTGTATCGCCATCGCTTTGCAGCCAAGGCATTGGACGCCGGCGTCAGCACGGGCGCGGTGGAACTGCCGCCCGGCACGCGCAAGCACGACGAGTTTTTCGGCGATGTGGAAACCTATCGCAACGGAATGACGCTGGCCTTGCCCGAGGTGCAAGCCGGCGACGCCCGCCAACTGAAAGTCGAATTGCGCTATCAGGGCTGCGCCGATCTGGGCATCTGTTACCCGCCGCAAAAGCGCGTCTTCGACGTGGCACTGCCGATCCCATCCACGCCATCGCCGCTTGCGGCAAGCCTGCCTGGCGCCGCCGAGCCGTCTGGGCTCAACTTCGGTACGGACAGCACCACGCCCGTGTTCGATGAAGGCATGCCACTGCCCGAGGAAGAAGCCTTCAAGTTCGAAGCCATCGCGGTGTCGCCGGTAGAACTCTTGCTGCGCTTCACCCCGGCACCGGGCTATTACCTCTATCAGGATCGCAACCAGTTCCGCCTGCTGGATGCCAAGGGTGCGACGCTGGCCGCGCCGCAATGGCCCAAGGGCAAGGCCCACACCGATGAGCACTTCGGCGATGTGATCGTGTACTTCGATCAGATCGAAGTGCCATTGGGCTTGCGCCGCACCGACGGCAAGGCCGGGCCGGTGACGTTGGAAGCCACCTTCCAAGGCTGCCAGAACAATGGCATCTGCTATCCACCCATGACCCGCAAGGTCGAAATTTCGCTGCCGGCGGCCAGTGCCGATCAATTGGTGTCGCTGGCCGATACGAGCGCCACGAAAAAAGCCGGCGCCGGCGAGTCTGCGTCCTTCGTGTTGATCTTGCTGGCCGCCTTGGGTGGCGGCTTGATCTTGAATCTGATGCCCTGCGTATTGCCGGTGCTTTCGCTCAAGGCCTTAGGCCTGGCGCAAAGCGGGGAAAGCCCAGCCAAGGCCCGCGCCCACGCACTGTGGTACACGGCGGGGGTGCTGGTGAGTTTCGCCGCCTTGGGCGCACTGGCGCTGGCACTGCGGCAGGCGGGCTTGGCCTTGGGTTGGGGTTTTCAATTGCAGCAACCGTGGGTGGTTGCGGCGCTGGCCTATTTGATGGCGGCCGTGGGCTTCAGTTTGTCGGGCGTGTTCTCGATCGGTGCAGGCTGGGCCGGCGCCGGCCAAGGTTTGGCTTCGCGCTCGGGTGCCTCGGGTGATTTCTTCACCGGCGTGCTCGCGGTCGTGGTCGCCAGCCCGTGCACGGCGCCCTTCATGGGCTCGGCGCTGGCCTTTGCCTTTGGCGCGCCGACGGCCTTGGCAATTGCGGTGTTTCTGGCGCTGGGCTTGGGCTTGGCCCTGCCCTTCCTTTTGATCGGCTTCGTGCCGGCACTGGCGCGCGTGCTACCGAAGCCGGGCGCCTGGATGGAAACCTTCAAGCAGGTGCTGGCTTTCCCGATGTATCTGACCGCCATCTGGTTGCTGTGGGTGTTGGGCCAGCAACGCGGCGTGGATGCCATGGCCTATGCGCTGGCCGGCATCGCGGTGTTGGCGTTGGCGCTCTGGCGCTGGGAAAAGGCACGCCTGGGCGGCGTTCTGGCGCGTGTGGTGGCGGTGGCCCTGGTGCTGGTCGCCCTCATCCCACTATGGCGGATTCCTTCGCTGGCCAAGCCCGCCTCGACCGAAGCCGCCAGCGAAAACGGCTCGATCGCCTACTCGGCCGAACGGCTGGACGCCTTGCGCGCGGAAGGCCGTACCGTGTTCGTCAACATGACGGCCGATTGGTGCGTCACCTGCAAGGCCAACGAAAAGCGGGTGCTGGACACCGACGATTTTCGTGCGTTGCTGAAACAGCACGAGGTGGTCTACATGAAAGGTGACTGGACCAATGTGGACCCGGCCATCACTGCCTTCCTTGAACAACACCACGCCGTCGGAGTGCCCTTGTACGTGGTGATCCACGCCGGTCGCGATGACACCGTATTGCCCACCGTGCTGAGCCTCGGCGCGATCGAAAATGCATTGAGCCCGGCCCTGTGAAACCGTGGGCGCAGTGGTTGCTGATCGGCGGCTTGGGCCTCGTCGGTGGCCTGGCTGGCTTGGGCGGCGCGATCTTGGTCATCAGCCCTGGCTCCCTGCTGGAGGTACCCGGCGGTCAATGGATGGCGCGACAGCTGCTCGGCGGCATGGGCGAGCTACCCGATGGCCGGCGCGTGCTGATGGCCGGTGATTCGGTGCCGACGCTGGCGCTGCACGATCTGCAAGGTCAAGCACTCGACCTGCGCTTTGGCGACCGGCCGGTGTTGATCAACTACTGGGCCAGCTGGTGTCCGCCCTGCGTCGAAGAAATGCCACTGCTGGACGCCTTTGCCCGCAGCCAAGGATCAACCGGCGTGGCCGTGGTCGGCATCGCGCTGGACGAGGCCACGCCGGTGCGCCGCTTCCTCGACGAACGCCCGGTCAGCTTTCCGATTCATCTGGAGGCCTCCGGCCCGAACGACAGTTCGATGCTGCTCGGCAACGCGCGCGGCATCCTGCCCTATTCGGTATTGATCGACCGGCAGGGTCGGCTGCAGAAAACCCGCCTCGGCGCGTTCGCCAAAGGCGACATCGAAGCGTTCGCAAGCGAACCGTGAGGCCCAAGGCGGCCGCTCATCAGTCGTCGATCGCCCGACCACGGGTTTCCGGCAACATCAGCGCACCGATCACCACGGTCACGATGGCGAAGAACATCGGGTACCACAACCCGGCATCGACATTGCCGGTAGCGGCAACGAAGGCAAAGGCCATCGGCGGCAACAGTCCCCCGATCCAGCCATTGGCCGCGTGATAGGGAATCGACATGGCGGTGTAGCGGATGCGCGCCGGAAACAATTCCACCATTGCGGCCGCGACCGGCGCGTAGGTCATCGCCGCAAGCAAGCACAGCACGAAGAGCAGGGCCACGATCACGGGTCGGTTCATCGCGGCGGGATCGGCCTTTTCCGGGTAACCTGCGGCGCGAATGGCGGCGAGCACCTGAGCATCGAGTTCCGCCATGCGCGCGGCGCGCGTGGCGCGATCCAGCGAGGTGCCTTCGAAGGCATCGATCACTAGCGCATCGCCAATTTCGATCGCAGCCACCGCGCCCGTGGCCGCCGCCACGTTTTGATAATTGATGTGATGCCGCGCAAGGACCGATTTGGCGATGTCACACGATTGAGTGAAATCGACCGCACCGACCGGATTGAACTGGAACGCGCAATGTGCCGGATCAGCCAACACCCGCACCGGCGTGGCTTTGCGCGCGGCCTCCAGCGTCGGATTGGCGTAGTGCGCCAGACCATGGAAGATCGGGAAATAGAGCAGCGCCGCCAAGAGGCAACCCACCACGAACAGCGGCTTGCGCCCGATGCGATCGGACAGCGCACCAAATACCACGTTGAACGGGGTGGCCAGCGCCACCGCCACTCCCAGCATCAAGGTGGCATCGAGGCTATCCACCTGCAGGGTCTGGGTCAGGAAATACAGTGAGTAAAAATGCGCCGTGTACCAGAGCGTGGCTTGCCCCGCGATGATGCCGAACATCGCCGCGATACCGAGCTTGATGTAGCGCCACTGGCCATAGGCCTCACGTAGCGGCGCTTTGGAAATGCGGCCTTCTTCCTTCATTTTCTGGAAAACCGGCGACTCGTGCAGGGACATCCGCACCCATACCGAAATCACCAGCAGCACCGCCGACAGCAAGAACGGCACGCGCCAACCCCAATCGGAAAAGGCTTCCTCGCCCGTCAACCCGCGCGTGGCGGCTATCACGACCAGCGACAACAACAGGCCCACGCCCGCCATGGTCTGAATCCAACTGGTGAAATAGCCACGCCGCGCATCGGGCGCGTGTTCGGCCACGTAGATCGCAGCGCCGCCGTATTCGCCGCCCAAGGCCAAGCCTTGCAGCAGGCGCAGGCCAATCAACAGGATAGGCGCAGCCATGCCAATGCTGGAATAGGACGGCAGACAGCCCACCAGCACGGTCGACAAGCCCATCACCACGATGGTGATGAGGAAGGTGTACTTGCGCCCGCTGCGATCACCCAAACGACCAAACACCAAGGCCCCGAAGGGCCGCGCGGCAAACCCGACGGAAAACGTCAGCAAGGCGAAGATGAAGGCCGCGGTTTCATTGACCGCCGAGAAGAAGTGCTTGCTGGTGATTGCGGCGAGTGCGCCGTAGAGGAAGAAGTCGTACCACTCGAACAAGGTGCCCAGCGAGGATGCCACCACGACCTTGCGCTGACTGGATGCACCTGCCACGGACTGTGCCATCATTCGATCTTCCCCTCGTAGGTCACGACGGCAAGCGTACAACCGTGGTCACGGGGCGTCAGGTCAAGCACCCAGCGTAAATTCCAAGGCCGAACAGGTCACCACCGCGCCTTGCGCCATACGCGCCAATTTCAAACAACGACTTAAATCACGCAATTTCGCCGAACGTCGCCAATTTCTGGACATCGCTCCCGCACCCGAGCACACTTCGCGCTTTCCGGATTCGGCAGCATCTTCCCCGTGGCGAACATTCTGGTTCTGCATGGCCCCAACCTCAACCTGCTTGGCACGCGCGAGCCGGGGATCTATGGCCATGACACTCTGGATAGCATCAACGCGGAACTGGCCGCACGCGCCACGGCGGCCGGGCACACCTTCGACGCCTTTCAGTCCAATTCCGAAGCCGAGCTGGTCGATCGTATCCAGGCCGCTCGGGCTGACGGCACCGCCTTCATTCTGATCAACCCGGCCGCCTTCACCCACACCAGTGTTGCCATGCGCGACGCCATGGCGGCGGTCGCCCTTCCCTTCATCGAAGTTCATCTATCCAACCCGCATCGGCGCGAGCCTTTCCGCCACACCAGCTATTTCAGCGATCTGGCTGAGGGTGTCGTGGCTGGTTTTGGCGCAACGAGCTACCAGTTCGCGCTGGAAGCGGCCATCCGCCGTCTTGCGGCCGCCCAACCTCATTGAGTCTGGCCTTGGGCCGGACACGCATTGGAACTCCCATGGATCTCAGAAAAATCAAGAAACTCATCGACCTTCTGGAAGAGTCGAACCTCACCGAAATCGAAATCCGTGAAGGCGAGGAATCGGTACGCCTGTCGCGTGCCAGCACCGCGCCGGCCACGGTGATCCAAGCCGCACCTCTGCCCGTGGCTGCGCCCGTGGCAGCCGCTGCGGCCACCGCACCCGCCGCCGTGGCTGCTCCCGTGGCCACCGCATCCGCCAGCCCGCAAATCCCGGCCGGCACCACCGTGCGCTCGCCGATGGT
>CAUJJS010000094.1 GCA_963205415.1 Pseudomonadota bacterium | reverse complement strand
GCATCGCTCTGGATCGACACTGCACTTGAATGGGCGTGCAGCTTCGTACCGGCGATGTCGGAAGCGCGTCGGAAAGGTGTTGGCGTGACGTTAAATGCGGTGTGCTCCAGTTCACACCGCACCCTGCGTCAACGGCAATTGGCAACACGAGCGCAGGCCGAGCATGCTATGCGCACCTGGGTTTGTGCACTGCGCCGATGCGCCTATTGATCGTTGATGACCACCAGCCACTGGTGGCGAGCCTGTTCTCGTACTTTGAACCGCGTGGCATGCAGCTGGATGCTGCACCCGATGGCGTGGTTGGCCTGCATCTGGCCACGACACAGGCTTTCGATGCCGTGGTACTGGACTGGATGCTGCCGCGTCTGGATGGCCCGAGCATGTTGCAGCGTTTGCGTGAGCGAGGCATCGCCACGCCGGTGTTGATGTTGACCGCGCGTGACCAGTTGCCCGACAAGCTGATCGGCTTTCGTTCCGGTGCCGATGACTACCTCACCAAACCATTCGATCTCGCCGAACTGGAGGCGCGCCTGTTGGCCTTGGTGATGCGTAGCCAAGGTCGGGTGGCCGCGCGATGCTTGAAGGTGGCAGATTTGGAACTCGACCTGGCAACGCTGGAGGCACGACGCGCCGGCCAAATGCTGCATCTGTTTCCGGCGTCCATGCGCATCCTGCAAGAACTGATGTTGGCCAGTCCGGCGGCAGTCAGTCGAGCGCATCTGGAACAGGTGTTGTGGGGTGAAGATCCGCCCGATGGCGACATGTTGCGCTCTCATATTTACGAACTGCGCCGTGCCGTGGATGGCAAACATTCAATGAAATTGATTCAAACCTTGCCGCGTGTGGGCTATCGGATGTGCACCAATGCCGACAATCAAACGTCCTGAGCTCGCCCGTCAAATCACCCTGTGGCTGGTGTTGTACGGCTTTTTGCTCAGCACCGCCCTGTTCATCCACGGATTGTGGGTCAATGAAGATGCCGAACGGCGGGTATGGGAGGCGACGCTGGAGCGTGCCATGGACGCCATGCTGGATCAGCATGTGCGCGTACCCAGTGCGCATTGGCCCAATACGGGCAAGTTCGATCTGTATCGGCTTGATGGTTCGCCGAATGTGCCCGAGCCTTTGCGTCCGCTTGCGGCGGGCTTGCATGACGAGTTGGTGTTCGACGATCGGGAGTGGGTGGTACTGGTACGTGAGGTGGAAGGCACGCGTGTCGCCTTGGCATTGGATATCGAAGGATTCGAAGCGGTGGAAGCGCGATTGATGCGCCCGGTGCTCATTTCGTCCCTGGCGTTCATGCTGCTCATGGTCGTGATCATTCATGGCGGCGCGCGCTTGATCGTCCGGCCAATCAGTGTGTTGGCCCGAGAAATTGGCCTGCTGCGGCCTGATCGACGCGGTCAGCGACTTGAGTTGCCCGCGCGTGCCAGCGCCGAGCTGGAAGTGATTGCCAATGCACTCAACGATTACCTGGCGCGCAACGATCGCTACGTCGAGCGCGAACGCGCGTTCATCGACACCGCCAGCCATGAGCTGCGCACGCCCGTCAGCGTCATTCGCAACGCCGCCCAAATGGCGCGGAATCAAGTGGACGTGCCGATCGCCAGTGCGTGCCAATTGGATCGGATTCTTCGCACCACGGGCGAGGTGGAAGAACTGGTTTCGATGTTGTTGGTTTTGGCCAAAGATCCGGCCCGCGTGCGGCACGGGGATGAGCGTGTGGACGTGCAGGCCTTGCTGCCGGAAATCGTGGAAGATCACCGCACCTTGTGTGAAGGCCGGGACTTGCGTTTGGCATTGGGGGAGCTACCCACGTGCGTACTGGCTGCGCCCGAGACGGTGTTGCGCGTGGCGATCGGCAATTTGCTGCGCAATGCGATCGAGAACAGCGACCGAGGAACCATCACCATCGACCTTGCTGCTAATGGGCACGTTGTGATCCGCGATTGCGGGCATGGGATGAGCGAGCAGGAAATCGCGGCCTTGTATACCCGCATGGCGCAAGGCGGTGATCGAAGGTCCGGCATTGGCTTGGAGTTGATTGCGCGCTTGGGCGAGCATCTGGGCTGGAAGCTGAGCATCGAGTCGGCCAAGCCGCAGGGCACGGTCGTGACGCTGGACCTGTCAGGCGTGCGGGTTTGACAGGGTGGGTTCCCGTGTTGCCGTGGGATGCTTGTAGCCTGTTGAAATGGCGTCATGGCGGGCGCGACGAAGCACTCCATGCGATTGATTTCATGTCGATTTCTGCTTGAAGCTCTGCATTGTTTGGTGTGCGCATGCGGCCATGTGTTATTCGAGTGTTTCGCCGTGGCGCTTGGTTCAGACCTTCCTTGGGCGAACGCTCGTGCGCGCTTTGACGGTGTTGTCTCCGAGGACCTGCGACCTTGCTACAGTTCGCCCCTGTTGTTGAACGTGTGTTGCCCATGAACTTTCGTAATTCCCGTTTTGCCATGCTGCGCCCCGTGTTGTGGGTGTTCCTTCTCGGGCTGTTGCAGCTTTCGCTGGCACGGGTGGGCCTGTCGTTGTGGAAGGCGGCCGAGGTCACGGCGGCGCAAGGTTGGTCGCAGATTTTCATGTCCGGCCTGCGGGTGGATGTGGCCACGATGTGCATGTGGTTGGGTTTGGTGGCGGCGCTGTATCTGCTTCTGCCTTCGAAGCTGGCGCGCTCGCGTCCTGCGCAATGGCTTCTGGCGATCTGGCTGACGGCGGCGCTGGCTGTGCCTTTCATGCTGGAAGTGGCAACGCCCGTGTTCATGAGCGAGTACGGGCTGCGGCCCAATCGCCTGTTCATCGAGTATTTGGTCTATCCGGAGGAAGTGGGCAAGACCTTGCTCGAGGGCCATCTCATCGCCGTGCTGGTGGCGACGCTGCTGGATGGGCTGGTGATCTGGTTGGCTTGGCGTTGGATAAGGCGCGGGCTTGCGGCCAATCCGCCGCAATCGGGTGGCTGGCTTTGGCGCGTGCCGCTGGCATTCGTGGTGGTGTTGCTGTCGGCGCTCGGGGTACGCTCGACCCTCGGCCATCGCCCGATGAACCCCGCGATGGTGGCGTTTTCCAGCAATGCCACGGTCAATGCCTTGCCGCTCAATTCCTTCTATTCGGTGGCGCATGCGACGCGCGACTGGTTCCGGCGCGATCCGGGTTCGCGCATCTATGACGAAAGCACGAGTGACGAATCGGTGGCCGCGGCCATGCGGGCACAGGCCGTGGCTGCGGGCGGTGAAGTCGTAGCGAGCGAGGTGCCGGTTCTGCTTCGTCGTGCGCCAGTGTACGCGGGCAAGCCTCGCAACCTGGTTATCGTGCTGGAGGAAAGCTTGGGTGCGCAGTTCATCGGTAGTCTCGGCGGGCGGCCACTGAGCCCCAACTTCGACCGTCTGGCGCAACAGGGCTGGGCCTTCGACCGACTCTACGCCACCGGCACCCGCTCGGTGCGCGGCATTGAGGCCGTGGTGGGTGGTTTCACGCCGACGCCGTCACTGGCGAGTGTGAAATTGCCCAAGGCCCAGCAGGATTTCTACACCTTGGCCACCACCCTGCATCGGCATGGCTACGACACGACGTTTTACTACGGCGGTGAGAGTCACTTCGACAACATGCGCAGTTACTTCCTTGGCAACGGTTTCACCCGCGTGATCGAGGAAAAGGATTACGAGAACCCGATTCTCCTCGGCCCGTGGGGCGTGTCGGATGAAGACCTGTTCCTGCGCGCCGATGCCGAGTTCCGGCGAATGCACGATGAGGGCAAGCCCTTCTTTGGTTTCGTGTTCACTTCCAGCAACCACGATCCCTTCGCGTTTCCCGACGGCCGCATCGAGCTGTACGAACAGCCCAAGAACACTCGCGACAACGCCGCCAAGTACGCCGACTACGCGCTCGGCGAGTTCTTCAAGCGCGCCATGGCGTCTGACTATTGGGCCGATACCGTGTTTCTGGTGGTGGCCGACCACGATTCGCGCGTCTTGGGTCAATCACTGGTGCCGGTGGACAATTTCCACATCCCCGGATTGATCCTCGGACCTGGCATTGAGCCGCGCCGCGATGCGCGTCTGGTGAGTCAGATCGATTTGCCTGTGACCTTGCTTTCGCTGATCGGAATCGCCGATCCCACGCCCATGGTCGGCGAGGATTTGAATCGCGCCGATGCCGGTGGCCGCGCCTTCATGCAGTACGACAACAACTATGCGCTGATGACCGATGACGCGGTGGTGATCCTGCAACCCGAACAGCCGCCGGCGCAGTTCCGTTACGAGCCGGGCAAGCCCTTGGTGCCGATGCCTG
>CAUJJS010000093.1 GCA_963205415.1 Pseudomonadota bacterium | reverse complement strand
GTAGCTGGAGCCCAGGGCCAGATTGATCTCGCGCTTGACCTTGGCGCGTTCGTCGTTCTGGAAGTACACCGAACGCGCCAGCTCGATGAAGCGCGCATCGAAGGCCTGTGCCGCTTCCTTGTCGCGAATGTCGTCTTCGATTACCCAAAGCCGCTCATTGACCGCCTTCAAACGCGCACGCAAGCCTGTGATATCCACCTTGGAAGCCGGATGTTGCGCCCACGTGCGCTCCAATGCATCCAGCTCATTGCGCACATTGACCAGCTTGGCGGCATCGCGCATGCGCTCGGACTTGATCTGCAGGATCGCGATCTTGTCGAGCAATTCACCAAACGAGACGGGGACGAGAATTTCGGACATGGAAGCGTTCCGGATGTGGGAATCCGACAGCGTGCCAGAAGTTGCACGCGCAAACACGAACCTGACCCAAACAAAACGCCGCGCACAAGGCGCGGCGTGTTTGATCTGGCGGAGAGGGAGTCCGCGTCCGCTATGATTCTTGCCGTGTCATTGCGTTGCAAGAAAATAAATAACTGACTGATTCGAAAGAGAATACGTTGTTGCGCTTGTGTCATTGCAGTGCATGGCATAACATCCAACAACCTATCCCCATGTGTGAGGGGATGTTGGATGAGTAGCTATGGCAAAAGTCGCCACACCCCTATCCGCAGCCCAAGTCGCCAAGCTGACCAAGGTCGGCTTGCATGCCGCTGGCGGTGTTCCGGGCCTGCACCTTCGCGTCGACCCGTATGGTTCCCGCCACTGGGTATTGCGGATCGTCATTGGCAAGAAGCGCCGCGATGTCGGCCTGGGCGGATATCCGGGTGTCAGTCTCGCCCACGCCCGTGAACGCGCACGTGAGGCGCGCGAACAAGTCTGGCGCGGGGTTGATCCAGTCGAAGAGCGACGGGCCGCCAGAGCCGCGCTGTTGGCTGCACAGAGCGCGTTGACCTTTGATGAGGCCGCCGAGCGATTCCTGGCGAACAAGCTCGCGGAGTTCAGGAACGACAAGCACAGTGCACAGTGGAAATCGACGCTCAAGACCTACGCCAGCCCGATCATTGGAGCGATGCCGGTCGATCAGGTCGGGTTGACCGATATCACCGACATCCTGACGCCGATTTGGACCACGAAAACAGAGACTGCCAAGCGCGTGCGCGGGCGCATCGAGGCGGTGCTGGATTGGGCAACCGTCACCGGCCACCGGCAAGGTGACAATCCGGCGCGCTGGAGAGGCAATCTTGACTCGGTGCTGGCATCACCGAACAAGGTCGCAAAGAAACAGCACTTCGCAGCCCTGCCGTACACCGATGTCCCGGCGTTCCTCATCAACCTGCGGCAACGCGAGGGCATGGCGGCTCGGGCGCTGGAGTTCACCATCTTGACCGCGACACGCTCGGGCGAAACGCGCGGCGCGACGTGGAAGGAGATCGACATGGAGGCCGGCACCTGGACGATTCCCGCCGACCGGATGAAGGCGGGAAGGGAACACCGGGTCCCGCTCACGGATGCCGCGCTTGCCATTCTGCGCGCCTTGCCACGGCTGGACGCTTCGCCTGATTCGCCCGTGTTCTTTGCGCCGCGAGGAGGTTCGCTGTCTGACATGGCGCTGACGTCGGTTCTACGGCGCATGGGCAAGGACGTGACGACGCACGGTTTCCGCAGTTCATTCCGTGATTGGGCGGCGGATCAAACGAGTTTCCCGCGTGAGGTGGCCGAACAGGCGCTTGCACACGTGTTGCAGGGCGTCGAGGCGGCCTATCGGCGAACGGACCTATTCGCGAAGCGGCGCAAGTTGATGGACGCGTGGGCGAGCTACTGCGCGCCTGGCAGTGCCACGGTCACGCCGATCAAGCGGAAGGTGAGCTGATGAGCCAGTACACATTCGCTGCCCTGTGGGCGACCGCAAGCACAGCAGCAGCCCGCGAGTTCGACGCGGACGGTATTCCGATCTGGGGCCATCACCCGGAACACGGCTATCACCACGCGAGTGAATCTGCCATTGCGCTTGCCGAAGAAGCATGGACATATCGGCGAGCGGACGAAAGTCACTTCCTGTTGGCCGAGTTCGATGCTTGGCTTTCGGCGCTCCCGCCGTGCCCGATGAAAGCCGAACTGCTGCGCAGCCGTGCGCTGGCCGTCGAGACTGTGATTGCGCCGGGTGAGTACGATCGGAACGCGCTGCTACGCCACCTGGTATTCATGGATGGCCGGTGGCGCGAACATCTTCGCGAGCGCGCGCTGTTGCCGCTCGCGCGCAGTGGCCGCAAGCATGCCAACGCACAGAGCGAACGCGCAAAGAAGCCCAGAACACCGCGCGAAATTAACGAAGCGATCAGCGCGGCTCTCACCCGTGAAGGCACCGCGAAAGAGCAGTGGTGTTACTTGCGCTCGCGGCTTGAAGAGGAAGGTTTCGTCGTGCGCGATACGCTGACTGAATGTGGCGGGGTCGCCTACGAAATCCACACCCCAACTGCCGGCGATGGCGTTGCGCGCGATCCGTTCCCGTTCTCGCTGAAAAGATTCCAGAACCGCCGGGCTGGTAAGAAAAAATCCCGCCAGCCCGGCTAGCGGGAAATCACCCCTGATCGTGTCCCCACGCCACGCAGTGCCGCGCGGCGCGAAAGGGAGACACGCAGTGATAAAGGTTTGGATTTCCGACGTAGAGCTGGCCGCTCGTTATGGCCAGAGCCGAGTGACCCCGTGGCGGCGTACGCGCGCTGGCCTACTGCCGCCGCCGGTCAAACTTTCCCCAGGTTGCACCCGCTGGCCTGCACACGAAGTCGAGGCAATCGACCGCGCCCGATTGGCTGGTGCTGACGACGCCGACATCCGGGAACTGGTGCAGAGGATGGTCGCCGCGCGTCGGCAGGCGGTGGCTGCATGACCGCCGCCGATCATCCCCAGGTGCAGGCGCTGGCCGCGCTGTACCGACGACCGCCTGACCGCCCAAAAGAAGAAACCCCGCCGGTCGCACGGCAGGGCTTCAGGGGGCAGACCATTGGGCGCGGACTGCAACCGGATTCTACCACCAAATATCACGTCACGACTGCATCCGCCGATCCGCTGCTGCATCGCCTTGAAGGCGTCCAGAAATCCGGCAACGGCTGGCGCGCGCGGTGCCCAGCGTGTGAGGGCCGCAGCCGCAAGCTGTCGATTGCTGAAAGCGATGGCCGTGTGCTGATCCACTGCTTCGGAGGCTGCGCCGCTGCTGACGTGCTGGCCGCTGTCGGTCTCGGCTGGAAGGACATCATGCCGCCGCGCAGCTGGCCGCCATCGCGTGATGAACAACGCCGTGCGAGCCGGGCAATCCGCGAAGCGGGCTGGTCGGCTGCGCTGGCAATCTTGAGTCTCGAAAGCAAGATTGTCGCGCTGGCCGCGCGTGACATCCACCACGTGGGCGGGCTGCAGTCGTCCGCCGACCTGGACCGGCTGAACCTGGCGGTGGAGCGAATCGCCACTGCATCGGCCACGCTGATCGATGCGGAGGGCTGCCGATGAGCACACTTGAGCAACAAGCGGCTGCCGAGCTGGGCGTCGGGCAGGACGGCGCGGAACTGTTGAACGAAGTCGAGGGGTTCATCCGCCGATTCTGTGTTCTGCCGACGCGGCATGATCTTGTCGCCGCGACCCTGTGGGCTGCGCATACCCATGCAGTTGAACACTTCCACACCACGCCAAGGCTAGCGCTGCTGTCGCCGGAACCCGGCTCGGGAAAGACGCGGGTTCTGGAGGTTCTGGACTTGCTGACCCCTGAGCCGATGTTCGTGTTTGCCGCATCGACGGCGGCGATCTTCCGGACGATGGGTGAGCAGCAAACGACGCTGTTGTTTGATGAGGTCGATGCGATCTTCGGGCGGCGCGGAAAGGACGATGGCAACGAGGACTTGCGGGCGCTGCTGAACGTCGGTTATCGCCACGGCGCGACCATTCCGCGCTGTGTCGGCAAGGATCATGAGGTGCAACACTTCAACGTCTTTGCTGCCGTCGCACTGGCCGGGCTGGGCGATCTGCCGGATACGGTAATGACCCGCTCAATTGTGGTGAAGATGCGCCGGCGCGCACCGAACGAAACGGTAGAACAATTCCGCCTTCGACAACACGAACCGCAGGGCCACGCGATCCGCGACCGACTGGCCGCATGGGCCGGTGAACATGGTCCAGATATGGGGCAGGCATGGCCGGTGATGCCGCCTGGGATCGTGGATCGTCCGGCGGAGTGCTGGGAGCCGCTGTTGGCTGTGGCCGATGCCGCTGGCGGAGATTGGCCGGCGCGTGCGCGAGAAGCCTGTGTCGCGATCAATGCAGCCACGGCAGCGCGAGGGCAAAGCCTTGGCGTTCGGTTGCTGATCGACTTGCGCAAGCTGTTCGACGCATCCGGAGCTGTTGCCATGCCGACCGCCGACATCCTCGTTCGGCTGTGCGCAGAGGCGCCGTATACGCGTGACGAAGATGGCGAAGATGTTTTCATGACGGAGACACCGTGGCGCGATCTGCGCGGTAGCCCGTTGGATGAGCGTGGGCTGGCGAACCTGCTGCGGAGGTATGACGCACGCCCGGTCAAGATCAAGGTTGCGGGCCGCTCGTTGCAGGGCTATCGCCGGGAAGATCTATGGGACGCATGGCAGCGTTACGCACCCACCCCGCAGGAGGCGGAACCTGCGGAACCTGCGGAACCCATGGGGCAGGAATCCGGCAAAGGTTCCGGGGGTTCCATAGGTTCCGGACTTGCGGAGGGGGCAGCCAGAGCAGGAGATCAGGCAGTACTGGCACGGATCAAAGCGCGGTTCGCCGGGGGTGCGGCGTGAACGCCGGCGAGGTTGTCGAGCAACTGTTCGCCGCCTGCCGATCAGCGGGCGTCGATCCTGGCATCGTGTTCGCGCACTACGCCGATGCGGATGTTCGATCTTACGGCGAGGCACTCGAACGAGGTTGGATTGACCCCGCCGATCTGCCGAAGTGGATGGCGAGCACCGAGCGGACCATCCTGGAAGGGCGCTGTCTGTGCGGGAAGTGCAAGGCGGTGCAATCGTGAGCCGCCGTCGCCGAAACCCACCGCCGCCGATCCGCACCCACGAGGCGCTGATCATGCTAGCTCCCGGCCAAGGGGTAGTTGCGCGCACGGCGGAGGCCGTAGCTGATGCTCGGGAAATTGCATCGGCCAAGCGTGTTGTAGAAAGAGCGCTCCGCGCCGCTGGCCTGAGCGTGCGGCTCGCCTGCGCGACGGTGGCGCGGATGTCGCACGCCGATTTGATGGCCGAAGCCGAGCGCGTCAGAGCTTCATCGGAACCTGCCGGCGATGTCGCGCTGGCTTCATCTGGCCGGAATCCGGCCCTGAAGGAGATCTCCACATGAACGACCAATGCAGCGTCTGCGGACGCAAGATGCCGCGCCATCGTCGCGCGAAGAAGAAAGCCTGTGGCCGCCGCTGTGCGAGCGTGCTCAAGTGGGCACAGCGTCAAACACGGATCAGGGAGGGCGCGCCATGGAGGCGGCGAATTGTCGACGGGTGGCGCCAATGATGTTCCGCATATTCGCCGCTGTCTGTCCGTGCTGTCGCGGCAGCGGGCAGGTGCGCCGTCCTGTGCGGCTGTGCGAGTACTGCGATCAACCTTTGGCAGCCGGCGAGAACGATGCGGGCCGTCCGCGGCTGTATTGCTCACAGCGTTGCCGATCCGCCGCGCACCGCCTACGCCAAGCGCGCGCCGCGCTCGCCGAACTGGAAGCGCTGGCCGAACGCATCACTGGAGAACACATCGATGGATGAAGCAACCCTGCAACGCTTTCTCGCTGACGCGCAGGCCGTCGCAGACCACCTGCTGGCACTTGTCGCCGCCGAAGACCGAGCGGCCGCCGAACGCATCGCGGCGCGTGTTGGTGGCGGCACCGCCGCCGTGTCGCTGGCCTTCACGGTCGCGCGCGATGCGCAGGCGGTCGAGCTGCTGCTTCGAGAGCCCGGCCGGACGACACCGATTGCCAGTATCCCGCTGCGCACCGCTCGACGGCTGCACTCGTAGTGCGACGGAACGCAACGAAACCCGTTCCGCCATCACTGCGCCAACAGTAGGGTGGCACCACGCCATGACGGCGTAACCAATTCGAAGGAGAAACGCACATGAGCGTTAAACGCAAGAAATTTTCCACCGCGGCCGAGGCCGTCATTCAAAGCGCCACCACGGCTGCGCTGGCTGGCAGCGCGCCGGGCGTCTTTGCCACGCACCGCGAGCGCATCGCGGCCACGATGGGCAATCCACGCGCTGCCGGCGTTGCCGGATTCCCGCATGCTGGCATTGATCCCGATCGCATCGCCGCCGCGATCGAGAACAACAACGAGGCCACGCGCGCCGCCATCGACGCCGCAAAGGCGAGCGGTCAAATTGCAACGCGTGCTGAGCAGCGCATCAGCGAAGTGGCCGCACACCTTCAGGCAGCGGAACAGAAGCTCGCCATGCTGGAAAATGGCAGCACCGGCACCGTCGCCTACCGCAGCCCGAGCGTCGGCGCAAGCCTCGTCCAGCGGATCCAGAGCGGCGAGGCGGATGCTTTCGGCGCCCTGGCTGCTGGAAACACCTCGAAGGCCGCCTGCAAGCTCAACGCGGGCATTCGCGCTGCACTGGTACGCGAAGGTTCCGGCAGCAGCTCGGATGCGGGCGTGATGCCGTCGCAGGCAGCGAATGGTGGCGTGTTTGCTGGGCCGGCCTACCGTCCGAGCCTGCTGTCGATTCTGCCGAGCCGTCGCGTCACGCGCGATGCCGTCGAAACGGTCAAGATCAACGGCACCGGCGACGCTGGTGCGCAGGTACTGGAAGGCGATACGAAGGCTGATGTCGAGATGGATGGCCAGCTCATCCGCAACGAAATCTGCACCTACGCCGCGACTACTTCCGCATCGAAGCAGGTTCTGGCCGACGCGGATCAATTGGCCGGTGCGGTCGACTCACTGCTGCGGTCGAGGGTGATGGCCAAGGTGGAAGCGGAGCTGATCAGCGGCGATGGTTCGCAAGGCCACGTTTCGGGCCTGCTGGACGCCGGCAGCGTGCATGTGCCGGTCAGTGCGACCAACGCGGTCGATGCCATCGGCGAGGTGGTCTCTTCGATGACTGATCAGGGCTATGCGCCGGGCGTCATCCTGATGACTGCGACCGACTGGCAGGCCATCGCCGGGGAGCGTGCGCAGGATGGACACTTCGTCCTGGCAGTACCAACGTCGCCTGCACCGCTGACGCTGTGGGGCGTCCAGGTGATATTGAGCGCCGCCGTTCCAGCCGGAACCGCCATCGTCCTGGACGCCGGATTCGTGACGATCTTGGATCGTGAGGAACTGACCGTCGCGGCATCCGAGCACCACTCCGATTACTTCGCGCGCAATTTGGTGATGCTCCGCGCCGAGTGTCGAATCGGCCTGGAAGTCCGGGATGCCTTCGCGGTCCGGGCAATCGATTTGCACGCGGCATCGTCGAGCTGATCGCAACCCGCATCCCTGCCCATCGGCTGGTCGGTGGGCAGGGGTACGGTCAGAGTCTGCGGCCTTTCATCACGGCACGCGGCGACCAATCGTTTTGTTGCACGCCTGACTGAAAAACCTTTTCCCACAATCCCGGAAACCCACCATGATGAGCGCAAGAGTCGTCCCCATTGCCGCAGGCCGCGAGGTGCCACCGCAGCACCTGGGCGAGCCTGGACGCGCGTTGTGGAAGTCGATCCAGCGCGACCACGAAATCACCGATGGCGCTGGCCTGGCGTTGCTGGCGCGGGCGTGTGAGGCACAAGACAGGCTCGCGCAGGTACGGGCGCAGCTCGCGGCCGATGGCCTGCTGGTAGCTGGCTACAAGAAGCAGCCGCGTCCGCATCCACTTCTGGCCGTAGAGGCCGAAACTACGCGCCTGCAACTCGCAGCGATTCGCGCGCTTGGCCTGGAGATCGACCAATGAAACGAGTACGCCGCAAGCCGCGCCTGTCGCGCCTTCAACGCGAACACCTGGCCGCTTTCCTTCATCTACTGGCAGACGGGCCGCGCGAGGAAGTCGCCAATCCATTCCTGGCGATCCGATTCGGCAGCGAGCCGGAACGCTTCGCCAAGCTGTGGGAGGAACACGGCGAGGGCATTGTCGAGCGCTGGCGAGAAACCGGGCACCAGCCGTCACCCTGGTGGCGTTGGATGGCTGGCCGCGCAGGCGTGGCCGTCCCGAAGGTTGCAGCCTAATCGCGGGCACTGCGCCCCAGCGAGTCGATGAAGCCCGGCCCGAAGGCTTTGCATAATTCGGTCTTTGCCGACGACCGCGTTCGTGGTGTCGCTGAACCTGCATCGCAGGCACTTGGACGAATCGCAGCGGGCCAAGGTGGCGGCGAAGCTGGCGAATATGCCGCAGGGAACACGTACCGACATACAACCTTCTGCAAATTTGCAGAATGTCTCCCAGTCCCGCGCCGCCGAGCTGCTGAACGTAGGCACCCGCACCTGGCCGACTGGCACGCCGAATTGACCGGCGGTGCCGAGTCGCCTTCATAGGCGCAGCCTATTGGCATGAATCTTGCGGATCAAGAATCGTGCCAATAGAAACAATCAATCAAGCCGCCGCGCAGACTGTGCTATTCGCGCGCAGGTGCGCATGTGCGCGCATGTGCGTTGCAGGCGACTTCAAGGCGCACATTTGCGCCTTGATCTGCCGCGCATACACGCACGCGCGTTGCAGACGGTTTGCAATTCGGCAATCTTGCCGGATTGGGCCGCGCATACACGCGCGCGCGCTGGAGACACCACGACACCACGCCGCCGCGTTGGTGGCCTGCCCGTCCTGAGATTGCCCTCATCACCCCCCCGTACCCTGCATTTCTGAAATGTGGGACGGGATGTTGGGTGAGCGGGAAAAAAATCAGACAAGTTGCTGATTTTATTGAATAAGTGGCGGAGAGGGAGGGATTCGAACCCTCGGTACGCTTACACGTACGCCTGATTTCGAGTCAGGTACATTCGACCACTCTGCCACCTCTCCGGTCGTCTTCCGAACGTGTCGGAAGAGCCGCGCATCATAGGCGTTTTTAAGATTGGACACAAGGAGCAGCCTCTTTCAACGACACATGAGCCTTGCGCCAACGCAGGCTCATGGATTGATTGCCCGATCAGTGCCCGAGCTTCTCGGCTACGAAGGCTTCGAGCTTGGCGAGTGCAGCCGGTAGACGCGCATCGTCTTCGCCGCCACCCTGCGCCATGTCGGCACGGCCACCGCCCTTGCCGCCGATCTGTGCGGCGACGAAGGCGACGACCTCTCCGGCCTTGATGGCCTTCAGTGCTTTGCCCTGTACGCCTGCGACCAGTGACGCCTTGCCTTCGCTGCCGGATGCCAGAACGATCACCGAATCGGGTAGCTTCTGCTTGAGTTGATCCACGCTTTCACGCAGGGCCTTGGCATCCAGTGCGTCGAGGCGGGCAGCGACCAGGCGAATCTCGCCAAGGGTCTTGGCCGTGGTGGCCAGATCCGCGGCGGTGCCGGCGGCAGCCTTGGCCTTGAGCGACTCCAATTCCTTCTCGACCTTGCGCTGACGCTCGAACAATTGACGCAGTTTGTCCACCACGTCGGCGCGGTTGCCGCCGACCAGTTCGGAAACGGCCTCCAGCTGGCGTTCGTGTTGTGTCACGACGGCCAAGGCACCCTGCCCGGTCACCGCTTCGATGCGTCGTACGCCGGCCGCGACGCCGCCTTCGGAAACGATCTTGAACAGGCCGATGTCACCCGTGGCCTGGACATGGGTGCCGCCACACAATTCAGTGGAAAACTCGCCCATGCGCAGCACGCGAACTTCATCGCCGTACTTCTCGCCGAACAAGGCCATGGCCCCGGCTTCCAAGGCATCGGCCATGGCCATGTGCCGCACTTGGGCCTGATCGTTGTGGCGAACTTGGGTATTGACGCGGGTTTCGATCTGGTCGAGTTGTTCGCGGCTGATGGGCTGGAAATGCGAAAAATCGAACCGCAGGCGATCCGGCGCGACCAACGAGCCCTTCTGGGTGACATGCGTGCCGAGGATCTCGCGCAGCGCGGCGTGCAAGAGATGGGTCGCGGAGTGATTGAGCACGATGGCTTGGCGCCGCTCGGCGTCGATGTTGGCTTCGACCCGATCGCCCGGCTTGAGCTGGCCTTGGAGCAAGGTGCCGACGTGGCCGAAATAGCTGCCGGACAGCTTCTGCGTGTCGCTTACTTTGAAATGAAGTCCCTCGCCCAGCAGGACGCCGGTATCGCCAACCTGACCACCGGATTCGGCGTAGAACGGCGTGGCATCGAGAATCACCGTGGCCGACTCACCGGCCTTGAGCGCGTTCAGCGGCACGCCGTCGCGAACGATGGCCAGCACGCTACGATCCACCGCCTTGCTCTGCTCGTAACCCAGAAAACGCGTGGCTTGAAGGCGCGCCACCAAATCCGCAGGCAAGGTGTTGCCGCCGCTGAACTTGCTGGCGGATCGGGCCAGTTCGCGCTGTTGCTCCATTTCACGATCGAAACCGGCCATATCCACACTCCAGCCATGTTCGCGCGCCACGTCGGCGGTGAGGTCGACCGGAAAGCCGTAGGTGTCATACAGCGTGAAGGCCGTCTTCCCTGGCACCTGGCGCTGTGCGTGCGCCGCCGAGCCTTCATCATCGAGCACCGAACCCAACAGCTTCATACCGTGTTCGAGGGTTTCGGCAAATCGCTCTTCTTCCTGCTTGAGGGCTGCTTCCACCGTCACGCGTTGTTCGACCAGGATCGGATAGGCCTCGCCCATTTGTTCGATCAAGGTGCCTACCATGCGGTGGAAGAAGGCCTCGCGTGTGCCCAGCATCCAACCATGTCGCAGGGCGCGACGAATGATTCGGCGCAGCACGTAACCACGGCCTTCGTTCGATGGCAGCACGCCGTCGGCGATGAGGAAACTGCAGGCGCGAATATGGTCGGCGATGACGCGCAAGGACTTGTTTTCGAGGTCCGCCGTGTGGGTCAGTTCACCGGCCTTGCGGATCAGGCTTTGGAAAACATCGATTCCGTAGTTTGAATGGACGTGCTGGAGGATCGCGGCCAAGCGTTCCAAGCCCATGCCGGTATCCACGCAAGGTGCTGGAAGCGGCACCAAACTGCCATCGGGCTGGCGATCGAACTGCATGAATACGAGATTCCAGATCTCGATGAATCGATCACCATCTTCATCGGGCGAGCCGGGCGGGCCACCGGCGATGTGATCGCCGTGGTCGTAGAAGATTTCGCTGCACGGACCACACGGACCGGTGTCCGCCATCTGCCAGAAGTTGTCGGAGGCAAACGGCGCACCTTTGTTGTCGCCAATGCGCACGATGCGTGATTCGGGCAAGCCGATGACATCGCGCCAGATGGCGAAGGCTTCGTCATCGGTGTGATAGACGGTGGCCAACAAGCGCTCGGCCGGCAGCTTCCAGACTTGGGTCAACAGTTCCCAAGCCCAGAGGATGGCATCGCGCTTGAAGTAATCACCGAAGGACCAGTTGCCCAACATTTCGAAAAAGGTGTGGTGGCGCGCGGTATAGCCCACCGAATCCAGATCGTTGTGCTTGCCGCCGGCGCGTAGGCAACGCTGCACATCGGCCACGCGCAAGGCGACGGGTTTCTCGCTGCCAAGGAAAGCATGCTTGAACTGCACCATGCCGGAGTTGGTGAAAAGCAAGGTCGGGTCGTTGGCCGGCACCAAGGGCGCCGAAGGCACGATGGTGTGGCTCTTACTGCGGAAGAATTCGAGAAAGTCGGCGCGAAGCTGGCTGGTGGTTTTCATGGTGAACACGGTAGAAAGGCAAGTGAGCGCCGAGACAGACGTCACGGCAAGCAGGGGATCGAAACCTGATCGGGACGCGTCTTGGCCGCTTCAGCCAAGTTCCGCTCTGGCGATTGCCACAGGCGCATCGTCGCTTGCGCGAGGCGAACGCATGGCCACGGCAGAGACCGGCGTCTCGTTACAGGAATCGAATGGCGAAGAATATCAGGCCGCGCGCCGATCCTGTGTGCTGGTAACTGTATCGCCCTGCCCTGGCCACCCAAGCACGACCGGTCGCATTGCGCCTTACCGTGACGGTAACTTCAAACCGTCCTAGTCTTCCGGCGTTCCAGAGGCCAGTGCATAGCGCACCGACTCCAGATCAAAACCACGACGCTGCAGGAAGGCGCCGCGACGGGCGATTTCTTTGCGCTCTCGCGTCAGATTGGCGCCAAAGCGGCGCTGAAGCAGTGCGCGCGCCAGTACGTTCCAGTCCGTTTCGCTGTCGTCAAGCGCGATCTGGATGAGTTCACTGCTCAAGCCATGCTGCTGCAGTTCGGCCCGAATGCGAATCGGACCGTGACCTGAGGCCACGCGTGCGCGCACCAAGGCTTCGGCGAAGCGCGCATCGTCCTGCCAGCCATTTTCGGCCATGGCGTCGACCACGGCCTGCGCGGTCGCGTTCTCGACGCCACGCGCCGCGAGCTTGCGGGTCAATTCTCGACGCGAATGCTCGCGTCGGGTCAATAGCTCCAAGGCTTTGCGGCGCGGGTCTGGCGTGACTGGCGCTTCGTCCGAAGGCGTGCTAGGGGCTGGCGCTGCCGTCGCCCGACGCAGGTTCGAAGGCGCATCGCCCTCGTCGCTATCCAAGGTGTCGAGCGCGTCCCGAGTTCGAGTTCCGAACCCTTTCCGGGGTGCGCGCACGGGGTCCAGCCACTCGATGACGCGCCACGGCGGCGCATCATCTGAGTCATTGTTGCGATGCGGGCTCACGCCTCTTCTGCATCGCCATCGCTGGAATCATCACCCATGGCCAGCTCCGGCACGAAGCGCTCGCGTAGCCGTGTTTCAAGCTCCAGAGCGCGTTCGGGGTTTTCACGCAGGAACTGGCGGGCGTTGTCCTTACCCTGCCCGATTCGGGTATCGCCGAGGCTGTACCACGCGCCGGCCTTGTCCACCAACTTGGCTTCCACGCCCATATCGATCAGCTCGCCTTCTCGACTGATGCCTTCGCCGTACAAAATCTCGGTAATGACTTGCTTGAAGGGCGGGGCCATCTTGTTTTTGACGACTTTGATCTTGGTCTGGTTTCCGACGATCTCGTCGCCTTTTTTCACCGCGCCAATGCGGCGGATATCCAAACGCACCGAGGCGTAGAACTTGAGCGCATTGCCGCCGGTGGTGGTTTCCGGGCTTTGGCCCGGCATCATCACGCCAATCTTCATGCGCAACTGGTTGATGAAGACCACCAAGCAGTTGGAACGCTTGATGTTGCCGGTGAGTTTGCGCAGCGCCTGACTCATCAAGCGCGCCTGAAGTCCTGGGAGTTGATCACCCATGTCGCCTTCAATTTCCGCACGCGGGGTGAGCGCGGCCACCGAGTCGATGACGACCATGTCCACCGCATTGGAGCGCACCAGCATGTCGGCGATTTCCAGCGCTTGTTCGCCGGTGTCGGGCTGACTGACCAGAAGATCTTCCACCTTGACCCCAAGTTTGGCGGCGTAGGTCGGGTCGAGCGCATGCTCGGCATCGACGAATGCCGCCGTTCCACCCCGCTTCTGGCACTGCGCGATGGTTTGCAGGGCGAGGGTGGTTTTGCCGGACGACTCCGGTCCATAGATTTCGACCACGCGACCTTTCGGCAAACCACCGATTCCCAAGGCGATGTCCAGCATCAATGAGCCGGTGCTGATGACTTCGGCGGCTTCGGCCACCTTGTCGCCCATGCGCATGACCGCGCCTTTGCCGAACTGCTTTTCGATTTGCGAAAGGGCGGCGGAAAGTGCGCGCTTCTTGTTGTCGTCCATGGATGTGGTCCTCGGGTTGGTAGGGGTGGAATTCAGATTAGCGGGCGCCTGTCTCACAGGCTGAGACGGGCGGGCACGGATTCAAGACTGATGGTTCAAGACCATCGATGGCATCGGATTTGGCCGGGTACGAGCTGCGCGAAAAGGCGCGGCAATAGCTAGGAAAAAAGCGCAATGGCCCGTTCATCGTGGCAGACTCCGATTGAGGCGCAGCAGCCCGCAGTAAAGGCCTTCGACCGCAAAATCAGCGTCTGCAGCGACCGTGATCGGCGCGTAATCCGCATTGCACGGCATCAGGCGCAGTTGCGGCGATGCCGTATCCAGACGTTTGAGTGTGATCTCGCCATCCAGGCGTGCGACCACGATTTGTCCGTGCCGCGCCTGCTCGCAGCGTTGCACACCGATCAGATCGCCATCGAGGATGCCTTCCTCGCGCATCGACTCGCCTTGCACCTGCAAGAGGTAGTCGGGCACCGGCCGGAACAGGCTCAAGTCGAAGGCAAATCGGGGGGCGCTCTCCCATTCGCCACCCGCGCCCATCGGAGCGCCCGCCGCCACACGGCCCAGCACGGGAATCTGCACGAGTTCGGCATCACCTTGGGCATCCAATTTCAGTTCGCCCTGCGCCACGGGTGGCGCTTGCACCACGCGCAAGCCGCGCGCCCTGCCCGGCAAGCGTTCGATGGCGCCATCGCGCTCCAGGGCTTCGAGGTGGTACTGCGCCGCGCGCACACTCTTGAAGCCGAACGCGTGGGCGATCTCGGTTTGCGAAGGTGGCAAGCCATCGGCGTCGATCCGTTCGACGATGAAGCTCAAGATGGCGGTTTGGGTGTCGGTGAGAGGCATTGGGTAGTAATACTACCAACATCCATGCGCGTCAAGCCATGCCCTTCCATCCATGCCCTTCCCAGATCACTGCCCAACAACGCCTGCCCGCCGGCGAAACAGAGAGCCGTTCCTGCAGCTCACATCCAACCCACGCCTCTGAGTGAAGCGACTCAGGTCTTGAATGACAGAAGCGTGACCTATCCCTCCACCAATCCGAAGGTGACGCATTGCAAACCCCAAAACCGAGGCGAATAATGGGACTGCGCATGACTCGACCTCGTTCGGCAAGGTCAATGATGCGCCCCTCAAACTGCTGCAAGGAGAACGAACATGAAAGCGATCATGACAATCGGCGCGGCAATGGCTTTGGTCTTGTTGAGTGCTTGTGCCAGCACAGGTAGTTCTTCGCTCGCAAACAAGCGACCAGCCGACAACAACACTCAGGTTTGGTATGTCGTCGGTGGCACTGGCAGTTCGCATATCGATGAACGCAAGGTGATGTTGAAAGCAGCCGAGCACTGCGTGGCACGCGGCTTCGACGGTGTGGATATCACGACCGGTGACACCGTGCGCCATTGCCGCGAAGACGGTGGGCCGGCCGGTTGCTCGCGCTGGGTGATTTCGAAGGAGTTTGTCTGCGCGTATTCCAGTGCATCGACTACGCCTTGATTTGACATGCAACAGAGACACCCGCTGGGACTCGACAGCACGAGCCCCAGCGGGCACATCCGCAAACGCGGCGACTCTCTTGGGGCTCGTCCCCACGTAAAGCTCGATGCGAATAAGCCTGTCGCATCACAGGATCAAGACGCACGGAGTCCATCGCTTCGGCGACTTCTGTATCAAGTCTCATCACTCTGGCTGCTGTTGACGTGCTTCGTACCTCCCGCTTGGGCCGCAGAAGTCGCCGTTCGCGATGCTCTTACGGGTGCACCCATCGAGGCGACGGTGTCGTTTTCGGATGGCTCGACTCGCCGTACGCTTGCGTTGGACGGGACGCTACGCGTTATCCCGGATTCGCAGGAGGGCTTGGTCCAAGCGTCGGGATACCAACCGCAAGCCCTGCGCCTTGATGGCTCCACGAGTCCGACCACCGTGCTTCTCGATCCACTCGTGGAACCCCTGCCCTTCGCCCGCGCTGCACAACGCTGGCGGCAGCATCCCGACTCGGTGCTGTTGCAGGGCTATGTGCGCCGTGTGAGTGATGGCGAAGCCATTGCGGGGGCGGAACTTCGCATCAGTGGGCACACAGCACGCAGTGGTGCCAAAGGCTATTTCGAACTGGAACTGCCCGCCGCAGCGCACGCGGCGCAGGCGCGCGTGGCCCTGGATGTCAGTGCGGCTGGCTATGTCCATCATCGCCGCGACGGCCTCGTTCTCGTTGCGGGTGTCCAGCGTCTGCTGGTTGCCTTGGGGCCTGGCGTCGGCGTGCGTTCCGTGCAGGCCATCGGTGCGCTGGATCGCGGCGATCGTGCGGTGGATGAGGACGCACTTGCCTCGGCCACCCTGCCCCGCACCGTTACCCCTGAGGGCCTGCTGCTGGCGCCGACAATGCCGCCGCCCGCCACGATTCGCGTGGGGTTTGCCGATGCCGCATGCACCCAGTCGTGCTGTACCAATGCGTGCACCCATACCTGCACGCTGTCGCTGGAAACCTATGTCAAACGCGGTCTCGACAGTGAATGGATCGCCAGTTGGAACGCCCAAAGCCTGCGCGCCGGAAGCGTGGCCTATCGCAGCTATGGCGCATGGCGCGTGGCCAATCCGATCCGCAGCCAGTTCGACATCTGCTCCAGTGCGTGCTGTCAGGTCAATGATGCGGGCACGTCGAGCAGCACCGACGCAGCTGTCGCCCGCACGCCCGGCATCCTGCTCACACGCAATGGCAGCGATGCGGCTTCGTCCGAGTATTCGGCAGAAAACAACAGTTGGGATGATCCCAACGACGGACTCAGCTGCAGCAATGTGGATCTCTCCTGTGGCAATGGTTTTGCCGGTTCGCCGAGCGCCGGATGGCCCTGCCTGAGCGATGCGGTGTCGATCAACCGCGGCTGTTTTGGGCATGGGCGTGGCATGTCGCAATGGGGCACACAACGTTGGGCGCTGCAGCCCAAGGCTTGGCCCTGGATCGTGGACCACTATTTCAACGACAACGGCAC
>CAUJJS010000092.1 GCA_963205415.1 Pseudomonadota bacterium | reverse complement strand
TGTACCGATTCAACCGTCGATTTCATCTGGGTGAAATGCTGGTGCGGCTGGTTCATGCGATGCTTGCCTGCAAGCCTCACGCAGAGCCAAAACTGCGTATGGCGACCAATTTTTCGAGCTGAGGAATGGGGCTAATCAGGTACCATAATATGCGGATTGCCTACTCGGTGCGCAACGCCGCGATCGGGTCCAACTGCGCGGCTTGGCGCGCCGGATATACGCCAAAGGCAAGACCGACCAGGGCACACAATGTGGTGGCCAGGAAGATTGGAACCGGCGCCCAAGCCACCTGCCAGCCGGCCAAGGTCGCAATCAGGTAGGCAAGAACACCGCCGAACACCACGCCCAGCAAGGCACCCAGCACGCAGATCACGAAGGTTTCACGCAGGAATTGATGGATGACATCGCGCTGCCGTGCGCCCAGCGCGCGTAGCAGGCCGATCTCGCGTTTGCGCTCCAATACATTGGCCAACATGATGTTCATGATGCCGATGCCACCGACCAGAAGGCTGACGCCGGCGATGGCGGCCATCACGATCTGGAAGATTTTTTGGGTTTCCTGATGTTGGCGATACAGTTGTGCGGGCACCACCAGACTGAAGTCTTCGATGCCGGCGTGGCGCTGGTCGAGCAGGGCCGAGGTCACCCGTGCGGCCGCAGCGATGTTGGCCGGGTCTCCGATGCGCAGCCAGAAGCGATCGACCTCGTCTTCCATCGGCTGCAGGCGAAAGCGCGCACTGGCGCTGGACAGTGGTACGAAGGCGCGATTGCTCTCAAGTCCCAGCTGCACGCCTTCGAACTTGTCGGACGACAGGTCGCGGTCCGCCAACACGCCCACCACTTCGAACCAGGCGTGATTGAGCTTGACCGGCTGGCCCACCGCGTCGCCATTGGGGAAGAGGTCACGCGCTGCCTGACTTCCCAGTACCGCTACGCTGGCCACGCGCTCATCGTCCTCGGCCATCAGGGTGCGCCCTTGGGCCACACCCAGACTGGCCAATTCGAAGTAATCGGGCGTGACGCCGCTGATCTGGGCATCACCTGCCCCTTGGGCGCTGAATACCGAGTAGGTCTTGATGCGCTTTTCAGCCGCGAAGTGATTGGCATCGGGCACCGAATTGAGCGCGGCGCGTGCATCGGCCACGGTGAGGCCGACGCTGCGATTGCGGTTCTCGCGCAGGGTATCGGCATCGAAGCTGCGGGCTTCCACGATCAGGTTGTTGAGACCCAGGCCCTGAACCAGCTTCAAGGCTTCACGCCGGCTACCTTCACCGACCGCCTGCATGGCCACGATGGCGCCAATGCCGAAAATCAAACCGAGAAGCGTCAGTCCGGTACGCAGCTTGCGGCGTGACAATTCTTCCAGGGCTTCGCGCCACGGCATCAGGCGTGCGTGCCACGTGTCACTTGCCGGGCTCATGATTGCACCTCCGCCGGGCCTTCCTGTTCCTTGCGGGCAACTTCCTCGGGCAAGAGGATCACCCGGTCTCCGACCGTGAGACCGGACAGGATGCGGGTGCGAGCCGGCCCACGGTCACCCACCTCAACGGCACGTTTTTCGGCCACGCCGGACTTCATGACGTAGACGAAGTGCTGATCCGCTCCCACCGACTCGACCGCGACGTTGGCCACGCTGATGGCCGAATCGGCCGACGCCAGATGCAGCTCCGCGCGAAATGCCATGCCCGGCACCCAGCCGAAGCGCTTCACGGCATCGGCATCGACGGCGGCCTTGACCTTGAGATAACGCACCGGAGAGTCGCGGCTCTCAACTTGTGCGGCGGTGGCGACGAAGCTCAGCGCGCTTTCGCTGCGTTGCTCCGGGTGGCCCAGCGGATAGAGGCTGAGCTTCATGCCCTTGGCGAGGTTCAATGCATCCACCTGCGGCACGCTGATTTCCAATTCCAGGCTGGAAATGTCCGGCAGGCTGCCGAACTCGTTCTGCGCCCACATGGTTTGACCGAGCGTGGGCTTCTCGCCAGACCAGTTGCTGGTCAGCATCAACACGCCATCGTGCGGGGCAATGAGTTCGAGCGAATCCAGATCCTGTTGCCGCAGGCTGGCGGTGTGTTGAAAGCTGGCCGCCTGGGCATCAATCACGCCCAATTCGGCCGCGCCGCGTTCACTGGCTTGATCCAGCTGCCAGCGCAGTGTGCCGTCCTTGGTTTTGAGAAAGCGCTGGTCTTCGATCGCATCCAGAATTTCGTTGCGCGCGAACATGTCCAGATCGGCACCCGCGTAGCGGTTGGCGATGGCCAGCGCCGAGCCGACCTGCGCCAGATCCACGCCGACGCGGTTGACCGTGCCCTCCAGCGCGTCTTCCTTGGCCTGTCGTGTCAACTTGGTGCGCTCGATGTCCAACAGTGCCTGAGTGAGATTGAGTTCGCCCTGAGCCGCCGAGAAGCGCGCAATGACCTCACCGCGCTTGACCTGGCTGCCATCGGGAACCATCCACGACAGTTGTTGCTGGGTCCAGTTGCGGCCGGGAACCAGCAGCGGGGTGGCCTCGACCGAGCGCAGGCGGCCTTCGGCGATCACGCTCAAGTCCAGCGGTGCCTCAACCACGGTTTCGGTGGGCAACTCGCTGTGCGGCGCACTGCCGCAAGCGGCCAGCGCCAGTGTTGCGAGGATGGGGAACAGGGTTTTCATGGGGCTGTCTTCTCGCGTGCGGCTTCAAACAACTCCACCCGCACCGCGCGGCCGGGCTTGAGGTTGTCGTTGGTGTCGCTCAGTTCGATCCGCAGGTCGACCACCGGCACCGGCTGCACGCGTGACTTGCTGTGCACCACGCGCCCGATGTCGATGACCTTGCCTTCCAAGGTGGCGCCACCGCCCTCGGTGATCACGCGTGCGCGCATGCCGAGGCTGACCTTGCCGAGGTCCCGCTCGTCCACGCTCGCCCGAATGCCCAAGGTGCTCATGTCGGGGATCTCGGCGACCGATTGGCCACGAAACACCCGCGAACCCACGGCGAACTTTTCCCCGCTCCAATCGGTGCGGTGGATGACGATGCCGGCCTCGGTCGCTGTCACGCGCAAGGCCGCCATCGACTTTTGCAAGCTGGCAATCTTCTTTTCCATCAAGGCGATTTCGGCATCGACCAGTCGCAGCTCTTGGCGGCGCTGCTCGGCCGACAAGGCTTCCCGTTGCTCGGCCTGCACCATCATGGCTTCGGCTTCGCTGCGTTCGATCACCAGTTTGCGATAGTCCACGCGACGCAGCAGTGACTCCGGTTGCGTGGCCTTGCGTTGGGCCTTGTCGAGCTTGGCGCGGCGGTCTTCGGTCGCCAAGTGCTCGGTGCGTTCGCGTTCGGCCAATTGCAACAGCAACTGTGCCCGCAGGGATTGCTTCTCAGCCAGTTGGTTGCGTTGGGTAATCAGGTTGTTTTGGGTCTCACCCCCGTCGAAGACCACCACGACATCGCCGGGGCTGACCTTGGATCCATCCGGCGCCATCTCGGTGATGTTGAGATTCCACACGTTGTCGATCGATGGCGGGGTGAAGTGCTGACTGCGCTGGGCCACGATCTCGCCATCGAGCCGCAGACTTTGAGCCGACACCAAGGCCGGCAGCGCGGCGAGGGCCAGAAGGATCCAAGTCTTCATGGCGTGCTCCCCTGCGCCAGCGCCTCGTTGCCCGTGGCATCCACGCGCACGCTCATGCCCGGTAGCAATTGCCCTACGAGGCGGGTGTCATCGAGCACCACGTCCACTTCAAAATAGCGCCCCGTGCCCCATTCCATTTTTTGCTCAGGCGCACCGCTGATGCGTTCGATGTGGCCCGGTATCGACTCCCCAGGGATGGCATCGAAGCTCACGTTGACCTTCTGCCCGAGAGACAACTGCGAGCGTTCCGGCTCCAGCGCATACGCACGCACGCCCATCGCGCCGCCGCCGGACACTTCGCCGATCTGCTGGCCGGGCGAGGCGCTCATGCCTTCGCTGTAACGTTGCCCGAGACGCGGATCAAAGCCAAAACGCACGGTGCCGGCGCGCGTGGCCTTCTGCTCGGACGTGCCGACGCGATAACGATTGAATTCCAATTGCGCAGCCAGCTTGCGAAGTTCCAGTTCGGCATCGGACTGTCGCCGCGTGACGGCCGCGTTGGCGGCGTCCAGCTCGCTCTGCTTGAGCGCGTATTCGCGTTTGGCGCGTTCGTATTCGCCGGCGTAGCGATCAAAATCCAGGGCCGACAAGTGCTCGCGCGGGATTTCGGCATCGACCTGTGCCTTGTCGCGCAGGGCTTGGGCTTGGATCAAGGCCATCGTGGCGTCGATCGCGGCAACCCGCAGCTCGGCCAGTTCCTTGTCGCGACGTGCCTTGGCCAGCTCCACCTCGCTCTCGGCTTGTTCAACCGCCGCCAGATACTGACCCGGATCCACGCGCACCAGCACGTCACCGGCTTTGACCTGACTTCCCTCGGGCACGAGGTAGCGCAGGGTCGTGGGCGAAATGTCGGAAATCGGAACCATGATGGCTTCCGCATCCAGTGCGCGAACTTGGCCGGTCAGCATCACCGGCGCGGCCTGCGCGCTCGATGCGAACAGCAGACACACGCCAAGCCGGAAGAGGGTGCGCGAGGTCATGGGCTTACTTGCCTTGAGTCGTGTCATGTTCGATCTTCCCGTCGCGCAGGCGTACTTGCCGGGGCGCACGCTCGGCCAGTTCGTTGTCGTGGGTCACCATCACCACGGTCTGGCCACCGGCGTGCACCTCGTCGATCAGCTCCAGCACATCGCGCGCACTGCGCGAATCGAGATTGCCGGTGGGCTCGTCGGCCAGCAGCAAGGCCGGTTTCAGCACCAAGGCGCGGGCGATGGCGGCGCGCTGCATCTGGCCACCCGAAAGTTCGCCCGGGCGATGATCCATGCGATCGCCGAGACCCACGCGGCGCAGCAATTCGCGCGCACGATCCGGCGCTTGCAGGTCCGGCACTTCGGAAAATCGCAGCGGCAGCAGCACGTTTTCCAGCACGCTCAGGCGCGGCAGCAAATGAAAGCTCTGGAACACGAAGCCGATGCGGCGATTGCGCACGTGGCTGGTCGCCGTGTCATCGAGCGAGCGCACCTCGATGCCATCGAGCTTGTAACTGCCAGTGTCAGGGCGATCCAGACAGCCCAGCACGTTGAGCAAGGTCGATTTGCCCGAGCCGGACGGGCCGGTCAGCATCACGAACTCGCCCGCGCCCACGTTGAGATCCACGCCATCGAGCGCGCGAACGGTTTGACCGCTCATCTTGTAATGGCGGGAGACGGATTGCAGTTCGATCATGGAATGGCTGGGGTCGGTGCGGGGCGGGAGCGATACAGACCTGCACGGCAAGCACAGGTTCCACTGCATGCTAGACAAGCGATCTCCTCACGCGCCTGTGCCATTGGGCAGGGTGGATGTGCGCGCGTCGGCGCGTGTTCATGTGGTGCGATGCGGGCAATGGTCGTCGCGGCCCCTCAGGTCTGCAGGCTGCGCTGGCATGACCTTCGACCCAGATGCCGCCGATCGCGTCGTGGTAGCTTGCGCATTCCCATGAAACGCGGAGTCCTCCCATGTCGTATCTACGTCTTGCCTGGCTTCCAGCCGGGCTCATGTTGTTGTCGGGTTGTGCCGGCACCGAAGCGGTGAAGCCTGTGGTGCAAGCCGAGGCCGCGGTGGAAGATCCCTACCTCTGGCTGGAGGATGTCGGCGGCGACAAACAATTGGATTGGGTGCGCAAACAGAATGCCGCCAGTCAAAAGGCGATCGAATCGGCGCCGGGTTTTTCCGCGCTGCAAGAGGACCTGCTGAAGATCCTGGATTCGGACGACAAGATTCCCTACGTCTACAAGCAGGGTGATTTTCTCTACAACTTCTGGACCGACAAGACCAACCAGCGCGGCATCTGGCGCCGCACCACGATGGACCAGTACCACAGCGCCAATCCCACGTGGGAAACCTTGATCGACGTGGATGCCTTGAACAAGGCCGAGGGCGAGAATTGGGTGTGGCACGGTGCCTCGTGCTTGCGTCCCGAGGTCAAGGGCGATCCCTACACCCGCTGTCTGGTGAGCCTGTCGCGTGGTGGTGCCGATGCCGATGTGACGCGCGAATTCGATCTCGCCACCAAGGCCTGGGTGACGGATGGATTCTTCCGGCCCGAGGCCAAGGGCTCGCTCGGCTGGATCGACGAGAACACGGTGTATGTGTCGACCGATTTTGGTCCCGGCTCGATGACGACATCGGGTTACGCGCGCATCGTCAAGGAATGGAAGCGCGGCACGCCGATGAGCGCGGCCACCTTGGTGTACGAAGGCCGCGATACCGACATGGCCGTGGGCGCCACGCATGATTCGACGCCGGGCTTCGAGCGCGATTTCGTCTATCGCTCGCTGGCCTTCTACAACAACGAGCTGTACCTGCGCGGCACCGATGGCAGCTTGACCAAGATCGATGCGCCCAACAGTGCCGAGAAGAACGTCTATCGCCAGTGGCTGACCCTGCAATTGCGCGAACCGTGGATCACTGGCGGCAAGACCTTTGCGCCGGGCTCCTTGCTCGCGATCGAGCTGGACAAGTTCATGGCTGGAGGCCGTGATTTCTCCGTCGTGTATCAGCCCGATGAGCACAGTTCTCTGGCCGGTTTCGGCGCCACCAAGGATCACTACTTCATCAACGTGCTGGAGGACGTGAAGAACCGCATCTATCTGGTCGAGCCTTCCGAAGGCATTTGGAAGCGCACCCTGATGCCGAACCTGCCCGAGTTCGGCACGGTGAGCGTCAGCGCGGTCGATGACGAGGAATCCAATGACTTCTTCATGACCGTCAACGATTACCTCACCCCGACCTCGCTCTATCTGGGCACGATCGGTGGTGAAGCGCCGCAGTTGCTCAAGCAGTTGCCGGCCTTCTTCGATGCCAGTGGATTCGAGGTCAGTCAGAACTTTGCCACCAGCAAGGACGGCACGAAGATTCCATACTTCATGATCGCACCCAAGGGCATGGCGCTCGATGGCAGCAACCCGACCTTGCTCTACGGCTATGGCGGTTTCGAGATTTCCCTCACCCCCGGTTACAACGCTTCGGCCGGTCGTGGCTGGTTGAAGGAAGGCGGGGTGTATGTGGTGGCCAACATCCGTGGCGGCGGAGAGTACGGCCCGCGTTGGCATCAGGCCGCGCTCAAGGAAAATCGTCTGCGCGCCTATGAAGATTTCGCAGCGGTGGCCGAGGATCTGATTGCACGCAAGGTCACCACGCCCGCGCACCTTGGCATTCAAGGTGGCAGCAATGGCGGCCTTCTGATGGGCAACATGACCGTGCTCTACCCGCAGTTGTTCGGCGCAGTGGTGTGCCAAGTTCCACTGCTGGATATGAAGCGCTACAACAAGCTGCTGGCCGGTGCTTCGTGGATGGCCGAATACGGCAATCCTGATACCGATGACTGGAACTTCATCAAGACCTTCTCGCCCTACCAGAACGTCAAGGCCGATGTGCACTATCCGCCGGTGTTGTTCACCACCTCCACCCGCGATGACCGCGTGCATCCGGGCCATGCGCGCAAGATGTTCGCCCGTATGCAGGAGCAAGGCCACGATGTGAGTTACTACGAAAACATCGAGGGTGGCCACGGTGGCGCTGCCGACAATCGCCAGCGCGCGCACATGCAGGCCTTGGCCTACACCTTCCTCAAGCAGCGTTTGTTTGCGGGCAATGGAACTCAAAAATGAACCTCGCACGCGGGATGTGGGTGCCGTGGGTATTCATCGGCAGTATCTTGACCGCCTGTACTTCGATGCCGGTCAGTGAATCGATGAACGCTCCAACGCATGCGGGCCCCTTGGCGCCCGTGGCGGCAACGCACCCACACCGCGTCGTGGCGCCATTTGGTGCCAGTCGTGAGGATCCGTACTACTGGTTGCGCGATGACAGTCGGGAGAACCCGGATGTCATCGCCTACCTCAACGCGGAGAACGCCTACACCGATTCCGTGCTGGCACCGTTGACGGCGCTACGCGAGCAGCTCTACCAACAGATCGTGGGGCGCATCAAACCCGACGATACCAGCGTGCCGTTTCGCTACAAGGATTATTGGTACTACAGCCGCTTCGAGGCCGGTGGCCAATACCCGATCCACGCCCGTCGCCATGGCAGCCTGGATGCGCCGGAAGAAATCCTGCTCGATGGCAATGATCTGGCCGAAGGCAATGGCTACTTCCAGATCGGCAGCTATGAAATAAGCCCGAACAACCGTCGTCTGGCCTGGGTGGAAGACACCGTGGGGCGGCGGCAATACACCTTGTGGGTGAAGGATCTGGACACCGGCAAGGTGCACGCCGATCGTATCGAAGGCATCGCGCCAATGCTGGAGTGGGGTGCTGACGACGACACCCTGTACTACATCGAGAATGACCCTGAAACGCTCCTTGGAAAACGGGTCAAGCGCCACCGATTGGGCACGCCGGTCGCCACCGATGCCGTGGTTTACGAGGAGGCCGACGACACCTTCTACATGGCGATCCGTCGCTCCCGCTCGGAAAAATATCTGTGCATCGAACTGGAAAACACCGTATCCAACGAGCTGCGCTGCGCCGAACTGGCCGATCCATCGCACTTCTTCGTGTTTGCCCCGCGCCAACGCGATTTTCTTTACACCGCAGACCATCTCGATGGTCGCTGGGTGATCCGCACCGACTGGAACGCGCCCAATTTTCGCCTGATGACGGTGGCCGACGAGGACGTGGGCGATCGTAGCCGCTGGCAAGAGTGGATCGCGCACGATGAGGATGTCTTCATCGGCAACTTCGAACTGTTCCGCGACTTCACGGCGATCGAGGAACGCTCCGAAGGGCTGCGCCGGGTGCGTGTGTTGCCCAAGCACGGCAAATCGTTTTTGGTGGCGGCCGATGAATCGGCCTATCGCATGGGCCTGGCGATGAATGCCGAGGCCGACTCCGCGTGGTTGCGTTACGGCTACACCTCGCTGACCACGCCGTTCAGCACTTACGAGCTCAATATCGCCAGCGGCGAGCGGAAACTGTTGAAGACCGAGCCGGTGTTGGGCTACGACGCCGGCCAGTACGTCACCGAGCGGCTGTGGGCACCGGCGCGCGATGGCACGAAGATTCCGGTGTCGATCGTGCATCGGCGCGGGTTCAAGCGTGATGGCAGCGCAGCCCTTCTGCAATACGCCTACGGCTCCTATGGCAATTCGCTGGATCCGGGCTTCAACCTGGCCCTGCCCAGCCTGCTCGATCGCGACATGGTCTACGCCATCGCGCACGTGCGCGGCGGGCAGGAAATGGGCCGCCATTGGTACGAAGACGGCAAGCTGCTCAAAAAGATCAACACCTTCACCGATTTCATCGATGTCACCGATTATCTGGTGCGCGAAGGCTATGCCGCACCCGATCGCGTGGCGGCCGCAGGTGGCAGCGCCGGCGGCCTTCTGATCGGTGCGGTGGCCAACATGGCACCGGAAAAGTACGCGGTGATGAACGCCAGCGTGCCCTTCGTCGATGTCGTCACCACGATGCTCGACACCAGCATCCCCTTGACCACCAACGAATACGACGAATGGGGCAATCCGCAGGAACCGGAGTTCTACCACTACATGCTTTCGTACTCGCCCTACGACCAGGTGCGGGCGCAAGCCTACCCGGCGCTTTACGTGGACACGGGCCTGTGGGATTCGCAGGTGCAGTATTGGGAGCCGGCCAAATGGGTGGCGAAGTTGCGCAGCGTCGATTCCGGCCCGCGTCCGGTGCTGTTGCGAACCCACATGGAGGCGGGCCACGGTGGCAAGTCGGGGCGCTTTGAACGCTACCGTGAAACCGCCGAGTGGTACGCCTTTCTGTTGCAGCAGACCGACAGTCTTTGACGCCGCTTTCCATGACCCGTACTCGCCGCGTAAAGATCGGACGGGTCATTGCCATGTTGTTGCTGGTGGGGATGGCTGGTCTTGCCTTCGTCTGGTATTTGAAGGGGGAGCGCGAAGCGTCCACGCATGCTTCTGAGAAACACGATGTGGTGCTGGACGAGCCACACCTTCCTGAGCCAGACACGCCTGCGGTGCACGATGCGTCTGCCGTTTCGAACTGGGATGGAAACCGATCCAAGCTTGAACACACACCGCTGCCTGATGCCGATGTCCCGCTGGCACAACAACTTGAGACACTCGAAGCCTTGGCGGAGCAGGGCAATCCCGAAGCCGCTTGCCGTTTGTATGTCGGCTTGCGTCGTTGCCGGACGGTTGCACAACGCCTGCAGCGCGCCGAGCAAATGCAGACGCATCTGGAACAAGGCGGAGAGGCGCGAATCAGTCAGGACATGATGGTGTCCTCCATCGCCAACACACTGGAAAACGCTCAAGCGCTGTCGTCGTGGTGCGAGGGCATCAAGCCCGATCATTTGCCTGATGCCAACGCGCTGGCCGCAGGAACCATCGATCGAATGACCTCGGCGCAAAAGGTGCTGCTCGTGATGTCACGACAAAACGGCAGTCTGATGCGTTTGCCTCGCGGCTTTGGCCCGCCGGGCGGCTTTGGCGCAAGCAGCGATTTCATCTATCCACAATTTTTGTCCGAGCGTGCCTACGGCATTTTGCAGGACGGCATTCGACGGGCTGATCCGCTGGCATTGGAAGGCATGCTGATGGTTCACAGCCCATCGTGGCTGCCGGGTTTGGAAGAGTTTCCGAGGCTCTCGTTGCCGGATCGTGACCTGTTCGTACGTTATGCACTCTTGATGCGTGAGGTTTATGGTGATGATGCGCTTGGACAAGTGGCCGGGGCAGTTCTGAGTCGCAGTACGGAGTCGATGTCACCAGCGGAGCGCGATGCAGCGCAACGTTGGGCTGAGAGGGAGGCCCAACGATGGCGGGCGACCCGAATCGAGGATAATGCTTCCGCTCAGTCCGCGACGACGAGCGCGTGGGAAGAAGAGCCAGGCTGCGGAGATCGGTGAGGCGCCGGCTCAAGCTCGGAAGGTTCCCGATACGCAGGTCAGGTAGCCCGGAATGTTCTTAAACCCGTGCGAACGCAGGCGCGCTCATTGGCGCCAATTGCAGTTGTCGGCACAGCTCACGCACCAGCACCGGCGCCACCAGCGCCGGATTCGATGAGCCGCCCAAATCGGCCATTTGCGTCACGGCCAGACCACGATAGCCGCAGGGGTTGATGCGCGAAAACGGTTCAAGGTCCATGGCGATGTTGAAGGCCAGGCCATGAAATGTGCAGCCGCGGCGAACCCGCAGGCCGAGCGCGGCGATCTTGGCGTCATCCACGTACACACCCGGCGCGCCTTCACGGCGAACTGCCGTGATGTTCCACTCGTCGAGGGTGTCGATGATGGCCTGTTCGATACGGCACACCATTTGCCGCACGCCGATGCCGAGGCGGCGCAGATCGATCAAGGGATAGGCCACGATCTGGCCGGGGCCGTGGTAGGTGACCTGCCCACCGCGATCGACCTGGATCACCGGAATCTCACCGGGAGCCAAGATGTGTTCCTCCTTGCCGGCCTGGCCCAGAGTGAACACCGGATCGTGCTCAACCAGCCAGATTTCATCGTCAGTGTCGCCATCACGCGCATCGGTGAAGGCCTGCATCGCGTGCCAGATCGGCGCGTAGGCTTGTCGCCCCAGATCGCGTACCGACACCTGTCGTTGCGGCACCGGATCCGGCGAATCGGGAATCAAACCGTCCATTTCACATCCGGATGCGCGCGCAAGGTGGCATGGGCGTGTTCGTGCTGCTCGCGGCTTTCGGCCTCGAACACGATGCGCACCGATACATAGCTCCCACCGCTCGATTCCCGCACCGTGATTTCCTCACGCCGCACCGTGATGCCGGCCGCTTCCAGCAAATCCGGCAGGCTCAGGTGCAGGCCAGCGTCGGCTGCACCCATGGCGCTGAGTTCAAAGACACCGGGAAACTGGAAGCCCTGCTCGGGCGTGGCATTAAGGAAAGCGGATGGCGTGTTCATCGTGACATTATCGGGGCACGGCGTGGGTTTCCCAAGTGTGGCGAGGCGGGCTCCCCCGAGCTGCTTCATGGCCCTCGCCCATTGGGCAAGGGAACGCCTGAGTTGATGCCGGAATTCGACGTCTTTCCTGGGTCACTTGGATCGCACCAAGGAACATCTGAGCAAACCGTCGTTGCGAGGAGCGCGGTGGCACCAAACAACGTGGGTTCCACGCCATGGACCTGCGCACTTGACGCGCGTGGCCAACACCCTCCAGAGACAAGTCGCAGGGATTCGCAACATCTTTGTGACGGCCAACTCCAATGCGCTGCCGAGTCGATCAATGCCACGATTCAAGCGGCTATTGCCAGAGACCACGACTATCGAACCTTCAAGATCCTGCGCACGATCATCTTCCGAATCCGCGGTGGATTGAAGCTTCCAGCATCGCCCTTTACCATCAGCCCAGCACAATGACAGGGCATTCGTCATCCACGCGGATCGTTATAGTCCCGTTCGGATACACCGCCAAGCGGCGCACGTTGTCGAGGGCGTCGTACTCGTAGAGCTCTTCACTGTAGATGTACGGCGCGGTAGAACGAACCATGCGATCGCGGGCGTCGTACTGGAGGTTGCGCGATTGGTTCCAATAGGGCGGGCTGGTGTAGTCGGTGACGGTGGCAACATTGCCGTTTCGATCGTGGGTGTAGGCGTAGTCCAATACCCCCGCACCCCGGCCCACGCCATCCCGCAGGCTTTGGGTCAAGCCGCGGGTGTTGATCGTGCGGGTGTGAGACAGGCCATTGGCGTAGGTGAAGCCAAGAAGCAGCGCCGGCCTATGTCTTGCCCGGCGACGCTGCGATGCACGGCGTCGGGTGAGGTGGGATGCGATGGACGCGGAGGTTCGCATGGAGTGAGTGTAGTGTGGGTGTTAGCCTTGTACGCGCGCAATCTTATTGCACTCGACGCGAATTGCTGGGCGCGCTCGCCACGCGCAAGCCCGCCCGCATCAGCACGCGGCTGGAACGGCGCATCAAGCAGATCGAAGTCATGCTCGCCAAGCCCAAACAGCAACTGCTCGGCATCATCGACACCTTCATTGCCGCGCATCCTTGATGCGGCGGCCAATGGCATACAGCACAAGGCCCGCGCAAGCGGGCCTTGTGCGTCATGGGCGAGGATTAATTACCTCCGCCCCCTTTGTTTTGTAAGCGTCCACCCACCACACCTTGAAGTGGTGTCGCGCACTGTGTAAGGCGCACGGCGTCGATCAACGGATCGGCAGCAGGCTGTCGATGTCGCGGTTCTTGGTGGTCGGTAGTTGGGTGAGGGTTTCGGTCAGCCACG
>CAUJJS010000091.1 GCA_963205415.1 Pseudomonadota bacterium | reverse complement strand
CCCAACTCGCCGCCCTCGTGCCAGGGCCACGCCATCTCGGCGGCGATTTCCACGTCCAGCTCGGACAAGGTCTGCTGCACCGCCGTGCCCATGGTCTTGAGCAGTGAGGATTCCGGCCCCGGTGCCTTGCCTGCGGCGGTGGCCGCGAGCACACGGAAATTGGTGTATTCAAGCGCCATCAGTTCAATCTCGGCACGCGCCAGCTTGAGGCGCATCGCGCCATCCTCGGCCAGCGGTCGGCCGCCCGAGCGGCGCTCATCCGCTGCGGCATACAGGTTGGCCAGATGCGCCTTGCAGTCGGCCACGCCGGCGATGCTGGTGCGCTCGTGCGTCAGCAGGTACTTGGCGATATCCCAGCCCTGGCCCTCACGGCCGACCAGGTTTTTCCGGGGCACGCGAACGTCGGTGAAGAACACCTGATTGAGGTGATGCTCGCCGTCGATCGAGACGATGGGCTTGACCTCTATGCCAGCACGGTCCATCTCGATCAGCAGGAAGGAAATCCCTCCCTGCTTTTTCCCGGTGCTGGATGTGCGCACCAGGCAGAACATGTGGGTGGCCCAGTGAGCGTAGGTGGTCCAGATTTTTGAGCCGTTGACGATGTAGTCGTCGCCATCGGCCACGGCCGTGGTCTTCAAGCTGGCCAAATCCGAGCCTGCGCCCGGCTCGGAATAGCCCTGGCACCACCAGTCGTCACAGCGACGGATACGCGGCAGGTACTGCGCTTTTTGCTCAGGCGTTCCAAAGGCGATCAGCACCGGCCCGAGCATGATTACCCCCATCGACAGGCCCACCGGCGCGCTGGCCGCCGCGCGTTCAAGGTCAAAGATGTAGCGCTGCGTTGGCGTCCAGCCCGGCCCACCGTGCTCCTTGGGCCATCCGGTGACCAGCCAGCCTTGCGTGTCGAGTCGGCGCTGCCATTGAACGATGTCGTCCTTTTGCAGCATTTCTCCGGTGACGGTCTTGCGCTTGAGATCGGCTGGCGTGTGGGTCTTGAACCATGCGCGAACCTCTTGCTGGAACGCTCTGTCTTGCGGGCTGAAATCGATGTCCATCGTGTGCCTCTGTGCGCTGGTGATGTGCGTTTCAGATCGAGATGCCGCCGCCGCAGATCAGGGTCTGGCCGCTGACGTAGTTCGATTCGGGAATGCACAGCAGATAAACCGAACCAGCCGCCTCCTCGGGCGTTCCGCCGCGACCCAGCGGAATGGTGCGCTCCATCATTTCCAGCAGATCAGGATTGACACCAACCTTGATCTTGTGGCCTTCAACATCAATCGAGGCATCGCCTGCGGCCGAAGCTTCGGTCAGCCGCGTCTTGATCATGCCGAAAGCGACAGCATTGACGTTGACCTTGTAGCGCCCCCACTCCTTGGACAGCGCCTTGGTCAGACCGATGATGCCGGCCTTGCCGGCCGAGTAATTGGCCTGGCCGGCATTGCCGCCGGTGCCGGCGATGGACGAGATGTTGACCACCTTGCGGAACACTTCCTGCCCTGCTTCGGCTTCCTTGCGCGAAGAGGCACGAATGAACTCCGCGGCCGCGCGCAGAATCTTGAACGGCGCGGTCAGGTGCACATCAATGATCGCATTCCATTGCTCGTCGGTCATCTTCTGGACCACGTTATCCCAGGTGTAGCCGGCGTTGTTGATGATGATGTCCAGGCCGCCGAAGTTGTCGATCGCGGTCTTGACGAAGCGATCAGCGAAGCCGTCGGCGGTGACGCTGCCTACGCAGGCCACGGCGGTGCCGCCGGAGGCCTTGATATCGGCCAGCGTCTGCTCGGCCGGCGCGGCATCGAGGTCATTGACCACGACCTTGGCTCCTTCACTGGCGAGCTTCATGGCGATGGCGCGCCCAATGCCGCGACCCGATCCGGAGACGATCGCGACTTTGCCTTCGAGTTTCTTCATGGTGTGTGTCCTTGCTTGTGAATGAATCGAAAAGAGATAGAGCTCTCGACCGCCCTTCGGTGGTCCGTCAGTTCAGGGCCACCAGAGCCTCGCCCGCCAGCGTGATTTCACCCGTGGCCTTGGCCGCGCTGATTTGAACGCGCACGCAGGGGCGACCGGCGTGGTTGAGCTTCTCGACCACCTTGCCGCTGCAGCGCACGCGGTCACCCAGGTGGGTCATGGCTGCAAAGCGAACGCCATAGCTGAGAATCTGGCGCTGCGGCACCCATTCGGTGAGTGCACGCCCCAGATACGCCATCGACAACATGCCTTGAGCAAACACGTCCTTCATGCCCGCGCCACGGGCGAAGTCGATATCGATGTGGATCGGATTGTGGTCTCCCGATGCACCGGCGAACAGGGCCAGAGTGGTGCGGGTGATGGGTGGCAACTCCAGCACGGGCATGTCATCACCGACCTGGATCATCTTTATTGGAGAGTTCATGGATATTTCCTTCAGGCGTGGCGCACGACGATCACCGCGTGCAAGTCGGCGACATGCTCGCCGAACTGATTGGTGACTTTCGTGTCGTTGACGACAAACTCGAGCGCGCCATCCTTCTTGTCGTAGATGTCGGCAACCCGGGTCTGAAAGCGTAGCGTGTCGCCAGCGCACACCGGGGCGTGATAGTCGAAGCGTTGCTCACCGTGCAAAACCTCGCGCAGATCGATCTTGAGCGTGTCGAGCAACTTCATCAACACGCCCGAATCGCTCTCGGCACCAAAGATAAAGGTCGGTGGCGCAACAACGCTGCGGTAACCGGCGGCCTTGGCGGCGGCCTCGTCGAAGTAAATCGGGGCGGCGGCACCGATCACCTCGGCAAAGAAACGGATGCGCCCCTTCTCCACCTCCCACAGCGTCGGCGGCACCTCGTACCCGATGAATTTTTTGTCAATCATGGCATTCAAGCTCCGGCTTTCCTGTGGTGACGCTCAAGCGGCCTGGTAGAGCGTGACGACGCAAGCGCCGCCCAGCCCAAGGTTGTGCTGCAAGGCCACGCGCGCGCCCGCCACCTGGCGTTGATCCGCCGTGCCACGCAGTTGATGGGTCAGCTCAAAACATTGCGCCAGGCCCGTTGCACCCAGCGGATGACCCTTGGATAACAGGCCACCCGACGGGTTGGTGACGACCTTGCCGCCATAGGTGTTGTCGCCGTCCAGCACGAACTTCTCTGCGCCACCCAGGGGACACAGGCCCAGAGCCTCGTAAGTCAGCAGTTCATTCTGTGCAAAGCAGTCGTGCAACTCGACCACATCCACGTCGTCCGGCCCGATGCCGGCTTGCGAATAGACTTTTTGCGCCGCATCGCGTGCCATGTCGAAGCCGACCAGACGCATCATGTCGCGCGATTCGAAGGTGCTGGGGAAGTCTGTGCTCATCGACTGGGCGCGGATGGAGACGCGGGTGTCTAGCCCATGCTTCTTGGCAAAGGCTTCAGAGCAGATAACCGCGGCGGCGGCACCACAGGTCGGCGGGCACGCCATCAAGCGCGTCATCACACCGGGCCAGACGACAGGTGCGTTCATCACGTCGTCAACACTGACCTCCTTGCGAAACAGCGCGAGCGGGTTGTTGGCGGCATGGCGGCTGGCCTTGGCACGAATGCGGGCGAAGGTGTCCAGGCGGGTGCCGTATTTGTCCATGTGCGCCTTGCCCGCACCGCCAAAGTAACGAATCGCCAGCGGGATTTCCGGGTGGCCCACCAGTTCGGCGGTGGTGCGATCGAATTCTTCAAAGGGCGTGGGCCTATCCTCGAACTGAGCCTTGATGGCACCTGCGGCCATCTGCTCAAACCCCAAGGCCAAAACGCAATCGACCGCCCCGCTTTCCACCGCCTGGCGCGCCAGAAACAGCGCGCTCGAACCGGTGGAGCAGTTGTTGTTGACATTGACAATCGGTATGCCACTCATGCCCACTGGATACAGTGCGCGCTGACCGCAGGTGGAATCACCATACACGTAGCCGACGTAGGCCTGCTGAATCATGGGGTACTCGATGCGCGCGTCGGCCAGCGCCTGGCGCACAGCCTTCTCCCCCATCACGTGATAAGGCTCGCTGGCACCCGGCTTGGTGAAAGGAACCATGCCGACGCCGGCGACGATGACTTTATGACTCATGACTCTCTAACTCCTCAAATTAAGCGTCGGCTGACGCGGATGAATGGCCGGGTTGCAGGCGGCGCGACCGGATGGTTGCCAACGCGGCAGCGCCAAGTGAACGTGTACGCAATGAAGTCTACCTAACGCTTGACAATTTTGCAATGCCCCAGTAAATTCACACTGAGCTAAAGATTTGCATCGACGCCGGTGGATCGATCTGGCGGGTGTCGTAACTCTTTGATCCACAACCCAAACACTGATTGACACCCCGACATGGTCGCTCCTCGCAGTTTCGCCCTCTCCGCCGATGACCGCGCCGTACTCGACGCTGCGGACAAGTTCGCCCGCAAGGAATTTGTACCGCTCGCGCGCCGCATGGACGACGAGGAATGGTGGCCTTCGGATATTTTTCAGAAAATCGGCGCGGCCGGCTTCATGGGCGTCACAGTACCCACGGAGCATGGCGGCGCAGGCATGGACTTGTTCAGTTCGGGCCTGATCTGCCAGACCTTCGCGCGTTGGAACCCTGCCATCGCGCTGTCGTGGGCGGCGCACGACAACCTGTGTGTCAACAACATTTATCGCAACGCCAGTGAAGCGCAGCGCCGCCAATACCTGCCCGGCCTATGCGACGGCAGCAAGATTGGCGCGCTCGGCCTGACCGAACCCGGCGCCGGCTCGGATGCACTAGGTGCCATGCGCACCAGCGCACGCCGTGAGGGCGACCACTACATCCTCAACGGCACCAAAATCTACATCACCAACGGTCCGGTGGCCGATGTGCTGCTGGTCTACGCCAAGACCGCCCCGGAACTCGGTGCCAAGGGCATCTCGGCCTTCATCGTCGAAAAGGACTTCCCCGGCTTCAAAGTGGCGCAAAAACTGGTCAAGATGGGCTTTCGCGGCAGCCAGACCGGAGAGCTGGTGTTTGACAACTGCCGCGTGCCGGCGACCAACCTGGTGGGCAAGGAAAATGAGGGCGTCAAAATCGTCATGAGCGGGCTCGACCTGGAGCGCGCGCTGGTGGCCGCGCTGTGCGTCGGTATATGCGAGCGCGCGCTCGAATTAGGCGTCGAATACGCCAGGACACGCGTGCAGTTCGGTAAACCTATCGGCAGCTTTCAGATGGTGCAGGCCATGCTGGCCGAGATGTATACCGAAACCGAGGCAATGAAGACCCTCGTCTGGCGCACGCTGGCCGAGGTCAACGATCTCGAGGTCGGCAGCGGCGGGCGCGGCGCGGCGCACAAGATCACCGCGGCGTCCATCCTGTACGCGGGTGAGGCCTGCAACCGCATCCTCAACCATGCCGTACAAATTCACGGCGGCAGCGGCTACATCTGGGAGTCCGAAATCAACCGGCTGTTCCGCTGCATCAAAATCCTCGAAATCGGTGCGGGCACCTCCGAGGTGCGCAAAATGATCATCGCAGAGGAACTGCTGCGCAACTGATTCCCTACTGCATTGCCAACAACCGTGCCCGCGCCTTGCCTGAGGCAGGACGCACAACGATTCCATAAGGACATAAGGAGACAACGAACATGGCAACCCCCTCCACCATCCTGTTCGAACAGCGCGGCGCCACGGCCTGGATCACGCTGAACCGGCCCGAGGCCATGAACGCGCTCTCCGACGCCATGTGCGCCGAACTGCTCGAGGCCACCGAGCGCTGCGAGCGCGATACCTCGATCCGCGTGATCGTGCTCACCGGCGCCGGACGCGCGTTCTGCGCGGGCGCCGACCTCAAGGGCGTATTCGAAAACAAGCAAAGCAGCCCAGGCCCGCGCGACCCCATGGGCGAGTTCCTCGACCTGGTCAACCGCATGATGGACAAACTGCGCTTTTGTCCCAAACCGACCATTGCAGCACTCAACGGTCTGACCATTGCCGGCGGGCTCGAGTTGGCCATGGCCTGCGACCTGATGCTGGCCACCGAGAGTACGCGCATCGGCGACGCGCACGCCAATTTCGGCGTCTTTCCCGGTGCCGGCGGCGCGGCCATCCTGCCGCGGCGCATAGGGCCGACGGCGGCCAAGTACCTGCTCTTCACGGGCGACACCATGCCCGCACGCGACCTGGTGCCGCTGGGCCTCGTGAACCGTGTCGTGCCCGACGCCGAGTTCGTACCCGAGGTCGAGAAGCTCGCCGCACGTATCGCCAGCAAGAGCCCGCTGGTGCTGCGCCGCATGAAGCAGACCGTGGCCGACGGGCTCGAGCAGCCGCAAGCTGCAGCGCTGCGCCTGGAGCGCCTGGTGCTCGAGGCGCACAGCCATTCGCACGACATCCAGGAAGGCCTCGCAGCCTTCGTCGGCAAGCGCACGCCCGACTTCAAGGGCTATTGAACCCCGGCTGCGGCGCGAGCGCCCAAAGTGGATCGCGCCGGCCACGGCAAAGTATTTTTTGAGAAATCAATCCCGAAAAGATAGCTGCTTACGCTTTATTCACAAGCATCGAATGCCTATTTTTATCATCCATTATTGCTATTGTTTTTGAAACTCAGGAGCCCTCCATGAGCCACACCCAGCCTCCCGTTTACATCGCCGGCATCGGCATGACACCCACCGGCAAGTTCCTTGACAAGAGCATCAAACAGCTCACGGCCGACGCTGTGCATGCGGCGCTCGCGGACGCGGGCCTTTCGGTAGCCGACATCGAATCGGCCTTTTTCTCCAACGCCACACAAGGCGCGCTCGAGGGGCAGACCATGGTGCGCGGCCAGATCGCGCTGCGCACCATGGGCTTCGAGGCCATTCCCATCTTCAACGTCGAGAACGCCTGCGCGAGCGCAAGCTCGGCGTTTCACCTCGCAGTGCAGTACGTGCGCTCGGGCGCGGGCGAGATCGCGCTTGCCGTGGGCGCCGAAAAAATGTTCTGCGCCGACAAGGCCAAGATGTTCAGCGTGTTCGACGGTGCCTGGGACGTCTCCACCGTCGAGCAAAACAAAAGCACGCTGCTGCAAATGGGCCACGGCGTCGTGCCGCCCGAGGGCAGTACGTCCAAGGCGCCGTACAGCCTGTTCATGGACATCTACGCGGCCTTCGGGCGTTTTCACATGCGCGAGTTCGGCACCACGCAGCGCCAGATCGCCGCGGTCTCGGCCAAGAACCACGGCCACTCGGTACACAACCCGCTCGCGCAGTACCGCAACGCCTACACCATCGACGAAGTGCTGGCTGCGCCGCCCATCACCTACCCGCTCACGCTGCCCATGTGCGCGCCCGTGAGCGACGGCGCTGCGGCGGCCATCGTCTGCTCCGAAGCCGCGCTCGCCAAGCTCGCGCAGCGCCAGCGCGCAATCCGCGTGCTCGCCTCGGTGATCGCCACGGGCACCAACCGCCGCCCCGAAGACGTGGGGCAGCACCTCACCGTGCGCGCCGCCAAAAAAGCGTATGAAATGGCCGGCGTCGGTCCCAAGGACATCTCCGTGGCCGAGGTGCACGACGCCACCGCGATCGGCGAGATCATCCAGAGCGAAAACCTCGGCTTTTGCGCCTTCGGTGAGGGTGGCCCGCTCGCCGAGCGCGGCGAAACCACGCTCGGCGGACGCATCCCCATCAACACCTCGGGCGGCCTCGAATCCAAGGGCCACCCCATAGGCGCGACCGGCATAGGCCAGCTGCACGAACTCGTGCAACAGCTGCGCGGCGAGGCCGGCGCGCGCCAGGTGCAGGGCGCGCGCCTGGCGATTGCCGAAAACGGCGGCGGCCTCTACGGCTTGGAAGAAGCCGTGGCCGCGATCACCATCCTGGGCCGCTGAAGCGGGGCGCGTCATGAATCCACGAGACAAAGTCGCCATCGTCACGGGCGGAGCCTCCGGGCTGGGCCGCGCAGTCGCGCAGGCCTTGCACGATGCGGGCGCAAGCGTGGTCTTGTTCGACCGCAATGCCGAACTTGGGACGCAGGCCGCCGCCGAGCTTGGGCAGCGCGCGCTGTTCGCGCAAGTCGATGTCACGAGCGAAGAGCAGGTGCAGGCAGGTCTGGACGCTGCCATGGCGCGGTTTGGCGCCGTGCATATCTGCGTCAACTGCGCCGGGGTTCCTGACGCCGCCAAAACCGTGTCTGATGGCAAACCCTTTCCGCTCGCGGTCTGGCAGAAGGTGATCGCGATCAACCTCACGGGCACCTTCAATGTACTGCGGCTGGCCGCCGTGCTCATGGCGCGCAACACCCCCGAGGGCGAAGAGCGTGGCGTGATCGTGAATCTTTCCTCCGGCGCCGCACACGACGGCCAGATGGGCCAGGCAGCCTATGCCGCCAGCAAGGCCGGCGTGATCGGACTCACCTTGCCCGTGGCGCGCGACCTGGCAGAGCACGGCATACGCTGCGTAGCCGTGGCTCCAGGGCTGTTCGACACGCCCATGGTCGCGGGGCTGCCGAAAAAAGTGGCGCAGGCCATCGTCGATCGCATGGTGCTGTTCCCGCCACGCATGGGGCGCCCTGCGGAGCTCGCCCACCTGGTGCGCAGCGTCGTGGAAAACCCCTACATCAATGCCACCTGTCTGCACATAGACGCCGGTGCACGCATGAGCGCCCGCTGAGCGTTCCATGCTCACATCGCCCTCTCCTTCCTCCATCCCACCCCTGTCCCGGAGCCCATCATGAACTTTCTGCCCACCGAAGAACAACGCATGGCCGTCGAAGGCTTCACCCGCTTTCTCGAAGACAAACTGCGCCCCATCGTGCAGCGCTACCAGCCCGACAAGCTCATCGAAAAAGAGCGCATGCTCGAGATTTTCCAGATGATGCTGCCCTACGGCATGGGCGGCAACGGCCTGATCTCGGAAGAAAACGGCGGCATGGGGCTCTCCTGGCTGACCTACGCGCTGATGTACGAGCAGCTCGCGCGCATCTCGGGCGACGTGGCCATTTCGCTCTTGATCCAGCAACTCGGCGCGTATTCGCTCGAAGTCTGCTCGAACGACGCCATGCGCCAAAAATACCTGCCACGCATGGTGCGCGCCGAGATCATCGCGTGCAGCGGCATCAGCGAGCCGGGCGTGGGCTCGAACGTGGCCGAAGTCACCTGCCGCGCACAGCGCGACGGCGACCACTACATCGTCATGGGCGAAAAAACCTGGATCTCGAACGGCCACTACTCCGACTTTTGCATGGTCATCGTGCGCACCTCGAGCGAAGGCTCGGGCAACCTCTCGATGATCCTCGTGGACCGCGCCGAGCACGGCTACGAAAGCCGCAACATCGACAAGCTCGGCCTCAACAGCACCTCGACCGCGCAGCTCTTTTTCGACCACGTGCGCGTACCCGCCGAAAACATGATGCTCACGCCGGGCGCAGGCCTCAAAAACACCATGGTGCTGTTCGAAAAAGCCCGCCCCATGGTGGGCCTGACCTCGATCGGCATCGCGCAGGCCGCGCTCGACAAGGCCGTGGCCTACGCCAAGGAACGGCGCCAGCACGGCAAGCCCATCGGCGGCCACCAGTTGATCCAGGGCATGCTGGCCGAGGCCGCCACCGAGCTCGACGCCGCGCGCCTGCTCGTGTACCGCGCGTTTAACCTGATTGACCACGGCGTGCGCAGCGAAATACAAAGCGCCATGGCCAAATGGTATGCCACCGAGATGGCGGTGGACGTAGCCTCCAAAGCCCTGCAGGTGCACGGCGGCAACGGAATCACCAAGGAGTTCGGAGTGGAATTGCTGTTCAGAAACGCCCGCATGATGCCCATCCCCGATGGCACGACGGAGATTCAAAAACTCATCATCGGCCGCGCGCTGACCGGCATCAATGCCTTCTCCTGATCATTCCTGCTCCATGGACAAACACACCTCTGCGGGAGCCGGCAAGGCCACCGTGCTGCAAGCACAAAACGTCACCCTGCGCTTCGGCGGTGTCACCGCGCTGTCCGAAGTGTCGGTGGATGTGCGCGACGACGAACTGCTCGCCATCATCGGCCCCAACGGCGCCGGCAAGAGTTCGCTCATGAACGTGCTCAGCGGTTTTTACCTGCCGCAGGATGGCACGGTGCATTACCGCGGCAAAAGCATCAAGGGCCGTGCGGTGCACCAGATTGCGCGTGACGGCATCGTGCGCACCTTCCAGGGCACGCACCTGTTTTCGAACATGAGCGTGATCGACAACATCCTCGTGGGCCGCTACAGCCTCATGCGCTCGGGCCTGCTGCAGTCCTTCCTCTACTTTCCGTGGACGCAGCGCGAAGAGTCGCAGCACCGCGAGGTGGTCGAGGACATCATCGACTTCCTTGAAATCGAAAGCATCCGCCACCAGCCCGTGGGCACGCTGGGCTACGGGCTGCGCAAGCGCGTCGACCTGGGCCGCGCACTCGCGATGGAGCCCCAGGTCTTGCTGATGGACGAACCCATGGCCGGCATGAACACCGAAGAAAAAGAAGACCTGGCTCGCTTCATCATCGACGTGCGCGAGGCCAAGCGCATCCCGGTGGTGCTGGTGGAGCACGACATGGGGGTGGTAATGGATCTGGCCGACCGCGTGGCGGTGCTCGACTTCGGCCGCAAGATCGCCGACGGCACGCCGGCGCAGGTACAGGCCGATCCGGCCGTGATCCAGGCCTACCTGGGAGCTGCGGCATGAACCCGACCCAACCCACCCCGGTATCCGTACCGACCCTGCCACAGAAGTTGCTCGCCCATGCCCAGGAACATCCGCAGCGGCTGGCGCAGCGCGTCAAGCGCAAAGGCGTGTGGCGCTGCTATACGTGGGCCGACGTGTTTGACCACACGCGCAGCATTGCGCTTGGCGCGGCGGCGCAGGGCCTGCAGCGCGGCGAAACCGCGATCGTGATCGGCGAGAACGAGCCCGAGCATTACTGGGCGCTGTTCGCGGCCCAGTCACTGGGCGCCAAGACCGTGTCGGTCTACCCCGACGCCACCGTCGACGAACTGCATTACCTGTGCGAGGACTCGCAGGCCCGCTTCATCTTCGCGCAGGACCAGGAGCAGGTCGACAAAGCGCTCGCGCTGCTGGAGCGCTTGCCCGACATCCGGGGCATAGCGTACTGGGACAACTCGGGCATGTGGTCGTACCGGCATCCGCTGCTGCAATCTTTCGATGCCTTGACCGCTGAAGGGCGGCGCCAGCACGAGCGGCACCCGCAGCGCTTCGAACGCGAAGTCACCGACGGCCAGGCGGACGATCTGGCGCTGCTGACCTACACCTCCGGCACCACTAGCAAGCCCAAGGGCGTGATGATCAGCCACCGCTGGCTGATGGACAACGCGTTGCGCATGAGGAGCTCGCTCCCGTTGCAAGCCGGCATGGAATACATGTCCTACACCCCGCTGGCCTGGCTCACCGAGCAACTGCTGGGCGTGACACTCGGACTGACCTTGCCGCTGGTCATCAACTTCCCCGAAGGTCCTGACCAGGTCTTGCCCAACCTGCGCGAGCTCGCACCGCACATCGTGCTCTTCGGCCCGCGCCAGTGGGAAAACATCGCCGCGACCATCGAAGCACGCATGCTGGACGCAGGCTGGCTCGCACGCCGCATCTATCGCTGGGGC
>CAUJJS010000090.1 GCA_963205415.1 Pseudomonadota bacterium | reverse complement strand
CGCATCACCCTGACCTTGCCGGTGCTGGCCGCAGCACGCGCCGTGCACCTGTTGTTGACCGGCGCCACCAAGGGCGAAATGCTTGAAGCACTGCAGCGGGGCGACGCCGACGCTTTGCGTTGGCCCATTGCCACGGTCCTGCGCGCCACCCGCGAACGCCCCGAGGTCTACTGGAGTCCTTGAGCCGCACCCGCACACCACTTTGAGTCACCACGGAAACACGCCATGAACACCCTTCACCCCATCGTCCGCGACGTTACCGATCGCATCATCGAACGCAGCCGCGCCACGCGCAGCGCCTACTTGGCGCGCATCGATACGGCCGTGAGCCAAGGCGTGTATCGCCACCGTCTGGGTTGCAGCAATCTCGCCCATGCCTTTGCCGCCAGCGGCGTCGACAAGCCGGCCTTGAAGGGCACGACCACGCCCAACATCGGCATCATCACCGCCTACAACGACATGCTCTCGGCCCACCAGCCTTACGAGCCTTACCCCGAACAGATCCGCGAAGCTGCGCGCATGGTCGGCGCGGTGGCACAAGTCGCTGGCGGTGTGCCAGCGATGTGCGATGGCGTCACCCAAGGCCGTGCCGGCATGGAACTGAGCCTGTTCTCGCGTGAAGTGATCGCGCTGGCCACGGCGGTTGGTCTTTCGCACGACACCTACGATGCGGCGCTGATGCTCGGCATCTGCGACAAGATCGTGCCGGGCCTGATGATCGCGGCGCTGAGCTTTGGCCACATCCCGACGATTTTCGTGCCGGCCGGGCCGATGACCAGCGGTTTGTCGAATCCGGAGAAAGCCAAGGTTCGCCAGCTGTTTGCCGAGGGCAAGGCCAGCCGTGAGGAAATGCTCGAAGCCGAATCAGCCGCCTACCACGCGCCGGGCACCTGCACCTTCTACGGCACCGCCAATTCGAACCAGATGCTGATGGAGATCATGGGTCTGCATCTGCCTGGCGCGAGCTTCGTCAATCCGCATACGCCGCTGCGTCTTGCACTCACCCGCGCGGCGGTGTTCCGTGCTGCCACCATCACCGCGATGGGTTCGCAATTCACCCCGATCGGGCGCTTGTTCGACGAGCGCACCGTGGTCAATGGCGTGGTGGGTTTGCACGCCACCGGCGGCTCGACCAATCACCTCATGCACCTGATCGCCATCGCCCGTGCGGCCGGCATCGTGCTGACGCTGGACGATTTCGATGCGCTCTCGCGCGCAGTGCCCTTGATGGCGCGCGTGTACCCCAATGGCGTGGCCGACGTGAATCATTTCCATCAGGCCGGCGGCATGCCCTTCCTGATCGGCTCCCTGCTCGATGCCGGACTCCTGCACGGCGACGTGCAAACGGTGTGGGGCCAAGGCCTCGATGCCTATCGCGGCATGCCGGCGCTGGAAGATTCGGGCAAATTGGTCTGGCAGCCGGTGCCAACCAGTTCCAATCTCGATGTGTTGCGTCCGGCCGATGCACCCTTCCAAGCCGATGGCGGCTTGCGCGTGCTGCGCGGCAATCTGGGCGTGGCGGTCATCAAGGTGTCTTCAATGCCGGAAGACCGCATGGTGGTGGAAGCCCCGGCGCTGGTATTCAACGATCAAGATGAAGTCCTCGCGGCCTTCCACGCCGGCAAGCTGGAGCGTGACTTCGTGGCGGTGGTGCGCTTCCAGGGCCCCAAGGCCATCGGCATGCCGGAGCTGCACAAACTCACCCCGCCGCTGGGCGTGCTGCAAGGTCGCGGATTCCGCGTGGCCTTGGTCACCGATGGGCGCATGTCGGGTGCATCGGGCAAGGTGCCGGCCGCGATCCATGTCACCCCGGAAGCCGCTGCGGGTGGGCCGCTGGCCAAGTTGCGCGATGGCGACATCGTGCGGGTGGATGCCCACGCCGGCACGCTTGAAGTTGCGGTGGATGCGGCAACGTGGGCCGCACGCAGCACCGACACGATCGACCTTGCTGCTCACCACAGCGGCCGCGGCCGCGAATTGTTTGCCGCCTTGCGCAATGCCGTCGGTGCCGCCGATGACGGTGCCACGATTTTTGCCACGACTGATCTTTTGCCCTGAGGTTCAAGCATGACCGAGCACAAACAACAACGCCTGCGTGAAATCCTGGCCCTGGCGCCGGTGGTGCCGGTGGTCGTGGTGGATGACCTGACGCACGCGGTACCGATGGCCCGCGCCTTGGTGGCCGGTGGTTTGCCGGCGATCGAAGTCACCTTGCGCACGCCGGTGGCACTGGCCGCTATCTCGGCAATTGCCGGCGAAGTCGAGGGCGCGGTGGTGGGCGTGGGCACGGTGCTGGATGCCGAACAACTGGCCGTAGCACGTCGTGCGGGTGCGCACTTTGCGGTGTCGCCGGGGGTCAGTCCGAAACTTCTCGATGCCGCCGCCGACGATCCCTTGCCGCTGCTGCCCGGTGCCGCCACCGCCAGCGAAGCCATGCATCTGCTGGAACGCGGTTACGGCCTGCAGAAGTTCTTTCCGGCGGTGCCTGCCGGTGGCGTGAAGCTGCTCTCGGCCTGGGCCAGTCCCTTGCCCCAGATCCGCTTCTGCCCGACCGGCGGCATCAGCCTAAGCACGGCACCGGAGTTTCTGGCCCTGCCCAACGTCGTGTGCGTCGGTGGCTCTTGGCTGACTCCCAAGGAGCGCTTGGCCACCGGTGACTGGGCCGGCATCGAAACCTTGGCGCGCGCGGCCAACGCCTTGCGCGCCTGAGTCGCGAGAGGTTCAGATCTTGAGGTAGATCTTGCGCCGATCCATGGCCCAGGCAATCACCCACCACAGGGCGACAAAGGCCAAGGCAAAGGCCAGCGATGCAGCCTTTTCGCCCGCCAGGGGTGCGATCCATCCGGCAAAGAGATGTTGGTAGATCGCAGCTTGCCAGCCGAAGCCTTCCAGCAACACCGCCATCAGCTGCGAGCCGGCGTAAATGGTGATGGCATTGACGCCGAAACGTCGGCCCCAAGCGGGCCATGCCGCTTGATCCATCAGGCGATGGCATAGGGCCAACAATAGCCCAGCAAGACCTGCGGTCCATAGCACGTAGGAGGGCGTCCACAGATTCTTGTTGAATGGCATCCACTGTGACCAGACCCAGCCGGCGACGAGCGCCACGAGCGAGGCCACGATGAGTGCGTGCACGCGCTTGCCGCGCAGGGCCACACCGGCGAGCAGGCCGAGGAGCGTGGTGGCAATGGCGGGCAAGGTACTGAGCAGACCTTCCGGATCGTGGCCACGGCCCGTGGCCGGATCGATCGACCAGACCCCATGTCCGAACACGGCGCTGTCCACACGGCTGGCGATGTTGACGAAGGGCTCCAGAGTGCCGCCCGCGCTCAAGAGCGCAGCGTAGCCCAACAGGAGCACGGCGATCGTCGTCCACCAGACGCGCGCTTGGGTCCAGATCGCCAAGGGCGCGGCTATCGCGAACACGATGCCGATGCGCTGCAAGACGCCTGGCCAGCGCATGTGTCGATCCGGCATCAACCACCAGGCCAGAAGATTGATGAGCACACCCAAGGCCACGATCCGTCCGGCACGCCACAGGGCGGCACGGGTCAAGAGGCTGGGCGCCACGCCGCGTTCCAGACGCGGCAGCAAGGACAGGGACAGCGACACCCCGACGATGAACAGGAAGAAGGGAAAGATCAGATCGGTGGGCGTGCAGCCATGCCAGGGCGCGTGTTCGAGCGGCGCGTAGATGGCGCCCCACGTACCCGGATCGTTCACCAGCAACATGGCCGCCACGGTGATGCCGCGCAGGGCATCAACCGAAGCCAGTCGCTTGTCTGTAGTCATGTCGCTCATGCGTGAATCATTCCTTGCCCTCGATCAAGCTGGCACGCCCCAGCCCATACAAGGGCCCGTCGATCGGCGCGGTGAAAATCAGGCACAACTCGCGCTCGCCGGTGCGCGCCGGCAGGGAGGCATCCAAGGTGAAACTTGGCGCACTGCTGGCGGGGTCCGGCAAGGGCATAATCGCCACCATTTCGCCATCACACCGATCCAGTCGCACTTCCAGTTCGCCATGCGGTGTGGCATGCGGACGTGAAACCACGAGTTTCTGCTCGCCGGCCAGCGCGTAGTTGCGCGCCAATCGCATCGCATCGACCGTGATCGCATCGATCCCATCCAGGCGTGTCGCCGGGATGATCTGGCAGGTGTTGAATAGGTTGACCGGATAAACCGGCTGCACGCTGTTGGCGTCCGGCGTGGGCTGGAGGCGCAAGCGGAAGTCGATGCCCGGGCAGTTGCGGGTGTCGCTTCCAGAAAAGCGTAGCAAATGACTGCGATCGATCACCCGTTCGCGCGCCTTCGCCAAGGCGCGACCCGCTGCATCGAAGCTGGCGGCACGCAGCGTCAGCGGCAACTTCAGCACGAGCGGATCGCTGTAGGTCGGCGAAGCCGGTGTCGGCCCACTGCCGTCCACGGTGTAGTGGATGGCGCCAAACCCGGCCTGATTGGAAAGTCGCACCGTGGCGCGGCCGGTGGCCAGCGCCAGATTGTGATCGACATCAATCGCCACCGCGAAGGCCGAATCGGCGGCATTGATGCCCATGGCGCGATAGCGTGCCATCTGTGGCGCGAGGCGCGCCAAGAAGCTGTTCCAATCGTGCGCACTCGCCGGCGACCAAGCGTTTTCCGCCAGTGCCGCGATGCGGGGAAACACGTTGTGTTCGACATTGGCAAACGTCGACATGTGCTCGGTCCACATATTGGCTTGCACGCCCAACACATGCGCGGCCAGCTCATCACCAAGGACGGCCGGCACGATGGCAAAGTCATAGACATCACGCAGCCACTCCACCCCAAGTCGACCCGAATACTCGTCTTCCCGATCGGACTGCACATGATCAAGATACAAGGTGGGTGCCGGTGCCATCACCACGTCGTGACCCAGAAAGGCCGCCTTGATGCCACCCTCGCTGCCGCGCCAACTCATCACGGTGGCATTGGGTGACAGGGCATCGCCTTCGAGGATTTCATCCCAGCCGATCAAGGCGCGCCCGTGCGACGCCAGATGCTTGCCCAGGCGCCCGATGAACCAGGCTTGCAGGGCGTTTTCGTCCTTCAAACCCAATTCGCGCATCTTGGCCTGCACCGAGGCCGAAGCCTGCCATTGCGGCTTGATGGCTTCGTCGCCGCCGACGTGGATGTATGGCGAGGGAAAGAGTGCCACCAGTTCGTCGAGCACATCGAACAAGAACTGGAAGGTCGACTCATCGACGTTGAACAACCAAGGGTTGACGCCCCAATCCACGCCCACGGCAGGGCGCGTACCGGTCACGCCAAACTGCGGGTAAGCCGCGACCGCCGCTTGCGCGTGGCCGGGCATGTCGAACTCCGGCACGATGGTGATGCCGCGCTCCAGCGCGTAGGCCACCACCGCACGAATCTGGTCCTGGGTGTAGTAACCGCCGTAGCGCGCGGACGGGTCCATCGGATCGGCACCCGGTGGCGTTCGCCAAGCGCCGATGCGGGTCAGCTCGGGGTACTTCTTGATCTCCACGCGCCAACCTTGGTCGTCGGTCAGATGCCAATGCAGCACGTTGAGTTTGTGGCGGGCCATCTGATCGATCAGGCCGCGAATTTCATCCAAGGTCTGGATGTGGCGCGCCGAATCGAGCATCAGCCCACGCCAGCGAAAACGCGGCGCGTCGTTGATGGTCACTGCGGGAATCTTGACCTGAGCGACATCGGTCGCAGCATCGCCCAGCATCTGCCACAGCGTCACCGCGCCGTAGAACAATCCGCGCCCATCACCGGCACGGACACGAACCTTGTTGCCAGCCACTTGAATCGCATAGGCCTCAGCCGAAGGCCAGTGGGCGTGGGTATCAAGCACAAACGCGATGTCGCCTGCGGCCGTGCCACTCGCCAGAGTCGGCCGCCATTGGGCGCGCGCGTCCAACAGTTCGAGGAATTGCCGTGCCGCCTTGGCCGCGACTGCACCCTCGCCACTCACGCGCGTCACCGAAGACAGCGTGAAACTTCCGTCGTGGACCCGCACGTCAGCCGGCCATGGCAGCACGTTCAGGACGGTGGGCGCGGTCTCGGCGCGAGGGCTCGCAACGCCAAGAAGAAGCGCGATACCGATCAGGCCGATACGAATCAGGGTAATCATGTGCAGCTCCATCGTGATTCAGAGTGTTGCGCAAAAAAAACGGGGCTCGTGAAGAGCCCCGAAATGAAAGCATGAAGCGGTGTTGCAGGGGACTCAGAACTTGAAGCGCAGGGCCGCGTAATACTGACGACCGTTGCTGTAGAAGCGCAGCGGCAGGGCGCCAATACCGTCGACCTCGCTGTAGTACTTCTGGGTGGGGTTGTTGAGGTTGAGCGCATCCAGGCTGATGGTCAGGTGATCGGTGATCTTGACGCCGAAGGAGGCATTCAAGGTGCCGAAATCATCCAGGAAGTACATGTCGCCACGGGTCACGCCGGCGTAGAAGGACGAGCGGAAGGTGTAGCTCACGCGAGCATTGAAGCGCTCGTTCTCGAAGTAGCCACCCAAGTTGTAGGTGTTCTTCGAGGTGCCATTGAGCGGGTCACCATCGGCCGACTCGCCACGCGCCATGGTCCAGTTGGCATCGATACCGAAGTGATCCCCGATCGGCTGCTGGTAAGCCAGTTCCACGCCGCGCAGGGTGCCGTTGGTGTTGGTCGGCATCGAGACGCTATAGATCGAGTAGACGTCGGTGTGGGTCGACTCGCTCAAGGTCATGTTCTTGCGCTCGATGTCCTGAACCGCAAAGTTGACATAGTCCTTGAACTGGGTGGCGAAACCACTCACCGAGAGCAAGGCACGATCAGCAAAGTACCATTCCAGAGCCACGTCGAAGTTGGTCGCCGTGATGGGCTTGAGGTTGGGGTTACCACCCTGACCGCTCAAGGCCAGATCGTTCAAGCTCAAGACGCCGGTGAGGGCCGAGTAGTCCGGACGGGTGAGCGTGCGCGAAGCCGAAGCGCGTGCCACCAGGTTGTCGGACAGGTCGAACTTCAGGTTGGCGCTGGGCAACAAGCGGCTGTAGTTGTTTTCCTGCACGGTCGGCAGGAAGTTGCCGAAGTCCGAACCGGTGACCGAACCCGGAGGCGGCGTGGCGCTGCCCAAGGCAAGGTTGTACTTCACGTCGCTGGCGGTCTTGACATAACGCAGACCGACGTTGCCGCTCCAGTTGTCACCCACGAAGTTGGCCTGCACGTAACCGGCCAGCACCTTCTCCTTCACGCCCCAGATGCCTTCGGGGTTGAGGCGACGAGTCTTGTCGGTGAACAGATACTTGATCAAGCCATTGTTGTCGTCGAAGGTGTTCTGCCAGATGTGGGTCGGGAAGGGCCCGCCACCGAGATCGGCGCCGAAGTCACCCGGATAGAAACCGGTGTTGGTCGGCCACAGGCCCGGGTCATACAGGGAGGTGCCGCCGGGCTGGCAATAGGGAGCCGGCTGGCTCCAGTCGAGCGGGGTCACCGGGCCATTGCCGGTGTAGCAACCCGGGCCGGCCGAGATCCACTTGTCGCTGGAACGGTCATGGTTGGAATAGCGCACGCCGAAGTCGATCGAATTCAGCAGGTCGCCGTTCTGGAACAGGGTGGTGTCGATGGCCAACCAGTCTTCCTTGTCCAGCACTTCCACATCCTGCGTACCCCAGGCCCAGCCGAAACCATTGGTGGCCGCGTCGTTGATGTACCAGTTGATCGGCGTGGTCGGCCCATTCACGCTGTAACCGGCGCCGGAACCCGTGGTGTTGAGTTCGAAGCCGATTTCCTCGTTGCTGTAACCATGACCCTTGGTGGTGCCGGCCTGGAACTTCACTTCGGCGTTTTCGCTCGGGGTCCACAGACCTTCCAAGGTCAGGTAACCGGTGTCGGAAGCCGAACCCGGACGCGAGATCTGGTCATACACCACATAGTTGGTGCCCGCACCGCTCCACTTGCCCGAGGTCAACACACCATTGACCAGCTTGTACTCGTCCGGCGTCTGGCTGCCGACGAACTGGCTGCCCCAGAACAGATAGTTGCGGTTGAAGTTGGAGGCGCTCAGTTCCGAGTAGAAACCATTGAGGCTCAGCTCGAAGGCATCGTTCGGACGCAGTTGCACGCTGACACTGCCGCCGGTGCGCTCGCGCTCCTGCTCGAACAGAGCCGAACCGATCATGCCGGGGTAGTAGAACTTCTGGCCAGCGAGGGTGGGGTCGAGCACGGCCGCATCCGCCTGGGTCCAACCGAACACTTCCTGGCCATCGCGGCGCAGGTGACGGGTCTGGTGGAAGCCCTGTGCCATGAAACCCAAGGTGCGGGCGTCATTGCGCCAACTCACCATGGCGTCAAGCTGCGGGTCGCTCTTGCCGGGCAGGTCGGAATAGACCAGGCCCGCGGCACCGGAAATCGTCAAGGCGTCCGGGAATTCCAAGGGCTTGCGGGTGGCAATGTTCACCGCACCGGCGCTACCGCCTTCGAGCAGCTTGGCTTGAGAGGTCTTGTAGACCGTCACCGAGCTGACCAGTTCGGCCGGCAACAGGCTGTAGCTGATGCTGCGGCCCACGGTGGAGAGCTGGCTCAACACGAACCAGTCGCCGCTGCCGATGGTGTGGCCGTTGACGGTGGTCTGGGTCAGGCTCGGATTGGTGCCGCGCAGGCTGACACGATCGGCTTCGTCGAAGCCACCTTCGTCGGCGCTGGCCGAACCGATGTTCACGCCGGGCAGGCGTTGCAGGGTGTCGGCAACGTTATGCGCCGGCAGTTTGCCGACGTCTTCGGACGTGATCACTTCCGTATGCAGGGCCGAGTCACGCTTGATGGCCAAGGACGCGGCGGCGCTGGCGCGGATACCGACGACGGTGACGGTGTCGAGCTCCTTGGCCTTCTTGCTGTCTTGCGCGGTGCTGGAATCGCTTCCGTCCTGGGGTGCGGCCACGGTATTCGTGGACCAGGTTCCGCCGACCGACAGCAACGCAGCAAGGATGCTGGCCGGCAGTAGTTTCTTGCGGGTATTCAACATGTTAGTTCCCTCTGGTGTGTTGCTGTGAAAAAGCGGGGGTAAGGTTCGTTGACCAGACACCTCGCGATGACGCCGTGGATCGCGGCCCACGAACGCGGCTCGCCCCGGGGAGTTGCAGGCTGTTCACGTCATGCCCCTCGGCCGAAGTACCAATC
>CAUJJS010000089.1 GCA_963205415.1 Pseudomonadota bacterium | reverse complement strand
GCGAGCCAATCACTTTTCTGGTCTGACGAACAACGGGGAGTGTCGCGTGGACATCGCAGAGCTTTTGGCATTTTCAGTCAAGAACAAGGCTTCGGACCTGCATCTTTCGGCCGGCTTGCCGCCGATGATTCGCGTCGATGGTGACGTGCGTCGCATCAACATTCCGGCGCTGGACCACAAGCAGGTTCACGCTTTGGTCTACGACATCATGTCGGACAAGGTGCGTCGCGATTACGAAGAATTCCTCGAGGTTGACTTCTCGTTTGACATCCCCGGCCTGTCGCGTTTCCGCGTCAACGCCTTCACCCAGAATCGGGGTGCGGGTGCGGTGTTTCGTACCATTCCGTCCGAGGTGCTGACACTCGACGATCTGGCTGCGCCTAAGGTGTTTCGCGAGATCATCGATCAGCCGCAAGGTTTGATCCTGGTGACGGGCCCAACCGGCTCGGGCAAGTCCACCACCTTGGCGGCGATGATCGACCACATCAACAAGAAAGAGTATGCCCACATCCTCACGGTGGAAGATCCGATCGAGTTCGTGCATACCTCGAACAAGTGTCTGATCAACCAGCGCGAAGTGCATCGCGATACCCATGGCTTCAACGAGGCCCTGCGCTCGGCCCTGCGTGAAGACCCCGACTACATCCTGGTCGGTGAGTTGCGCGACTTGGAAACCATTCGCTTGGCGCTCACTGCGGCGGAAACCGGCCACTTGGTGTTTGGCACCTTGCATACCAGTTCGGCGGCCAAGACCATCGACCGCGTCATCGACGTGTTCCCGGCGGGTGAAAAACCCATGGTGCGATCGATGTTGTCCGAATCCTTGCGCGCGGTGATCTCGCAATCCTTGCTCAAGCGTGTGGGCGGTGGTCGAGTGGCGGCGCACGAAATCATGGTGGCGGTGCCGGCGATCCGAAACCTGATCCGTGAAGACAAGGTGGCGCAGATGTATTCGGCCATCCAGACCGGTCAAAACGTCGGCATGCAGACGCTCGATCAGTGCTTGCAGGATCTGGTCAAGCGCGGCCTGATCACGCGCATGTCGGCGCGTGAGTACGCCAAAGACAAGCGTTTGTTCGAATAAGGCCAAGATTGGGAGTTCGGGATTGGGGGCTCGGGAGTGAAAGCCGGTCAGGCTGGGCATTTGCGAATCTCCAATCCTCAATCCCCAATCGCTCATCCCCACAAGGTGCCCTCATGAGTAGCGTTGATTTCACCTCCTTCCTGAAGTTGATGGCGCACAAGAAGGCGTCGGATTTGTTCATCACGGCTGGTGCTGCGCCGTCGATGAAGGTGCACGGCAAGATCATGCCGATCACCCAGCAACCGCTGACGCCGCAGCAAAGTCGTGATCTGGTTCTGAACGTGATGACGCCCAGTCAGCGCGAGGAGTTCGAGAAAACCCACGAGTGCAATTTCGCCATTGGCGTGTCGGGCGTCGGTCGCTTTCGCGTGAGCTGTTTTTACCAGCGCAACCAGGTCGGCATGGTGTTGCGCCGGATCGAGACCAAGATCCCGTCCATCGACGAGCTGAGCTTGCCCGCGATCATCAAGACCTTGGCCATGACCAAGCGCGGCATCATCATCTTCGTCGGTGCCACCGGTACCGGTAAGTCCACGTCGCTGGCGGCGATGATTGGTTATCGCAACCAGAATTCGACCGGTCACATCATCACCATCGAAGACCCGATCGAGTACGTACACCGGCATGAAGGCTGCATCGTCACCCAACGCGAAGTCGGCATCGATACCGACAGTTGGGAAGCGGCGCTCAAGAACACCCTGCGCCAAGCACCGGACGTCATCATGATCGGCGAGGTGCGTACGCGAGAGGGCATGGACCACGCCATCGCCTTCGCCGAAACCGGCCACTTGTGCCTGTGCACCTTGCACGCCAACAACGCCAACCAGGCGATGGACCGCATCATCAACTTCTTCCCCGAGGATCGCCGCAGCCAGTTGTTGATGGACCTCTCGCTCAACCTCAAGGGCGTGGTGGCGCAGCAGCTCATCCCCACACCCGACGGCAAGGCGCGCCGCGTGGCCATGGAGGTGTTGCTGGGCACGCCCTTGGTGCAGGACTACATCCGCGACGGTGAAGTCCACAAGCTCAAGGATGTGATGAAAGAATCCGTCCAGTTGGGCATGAAGACCTTCGACCAAAGCCTGTTCGAGCTGTATCAGGCGGGTGAGATCACCTACGAGGATGCGCTACGCTACGCCGATTCTGCCAACGAAGTGCGCTTGCGTATCAAGCTCGCGCAAGGCGGTGATGCGCACACCTTGGCGCAGGGTCTGGATGGGGTGGAAGTGGTGGAAACACGTTGAAGCCTGCGGCCCTGCCTGACTTCAGGCAGGGCGTGGCATGTTTGGCTACGACCGTTGCGTTTCGTGGCGCAGCGCGATGGCTTGGTGCCGAAGTGCGTAATCCATCATCGGGGTGGATTAGGCGTTTGCCAGCGATTCCAATACCGCCATGCGCACGGCCACGCCATTGGACACTTGCTCCAAGATCACCGATTGCGGGCCATCGGCCACGGCGTCGGCGATCTCCACCCCGCGGTTCATCGGGCCGGGATGCAACACGATGGCGTCGGGTTTGGCCACGGCAAGGCGTTCGGGTGACAGGCCCCAATCGCGGTAGTACTCCTCCAGCGAGTTGACCAATCCTTCATCCATGCGTTCGCGTTGCAGGCGCAGCATCATCACCACATCGCAACCATCAAGCGCCGCATCCAGCGTGTCGAATATGCGCGCTTTGGCGAAGCAATCTTCGGCGTCGGGCAACAGGGTTTGCGGGCCGCACAGACGCAATTCACCGACATTGAGCAGACGCAAGGCCTCCGCATCCGAGCGTGCCACACGCGAATGGCGGATATCCCCGACGATGGCCACCGTCAGACGTGAAAAGTCCTCGCCCTTGTGTTGGCGAATGGTGAGCATGTCGAGCAGACCTTGGGTCGGGTGCGAGTGCTGCCCATCACCGGCGCTCACCACGCTGCTGCCGGGTAGCGCCGCAGCGGCGAGGGCCGCAGGTACGCTACTGTGGGCGTGGCGAACCACGAACAAACTCGCGCCCATGGCTTCCAGATTG
>CAUJJS010000088.1 GCA_963205415.1 Pseudomonadota bacterium | reverse complement strand
TATAATTTCGGCGTCGTTGATCCGGATGGTTCAGCCTGGTAGGCAACCTCGCGTTGCGATGCAATCCCGCAGGATTGCGCACTACCGGCTGACCACGGACGGGATTAGGATCGTCAAAACCTTTAAGAGAATAAGAATCATGTACCCATCTACTGCATCACCCCGCGCCATCCATCGTCCCTTCCAGCGCCTCGCTGTCGTGATGGGCTGCGCCGTACTCGCGTTGGCACTGGCCGCGTGTGGCAGCAAACAAGACGCCGCGCCGCAGCAGCGACCGGCGCCCAAGGTCGGCGTGCTCACCGTCGCGCTCGACAGCGTGCAGCTCAGCACCGAATTGCCGGGACGTCTGGAGTCTTCCCGCGTGGCCGAAGTGCGCGCACGGGTCACGGGTGTGGTGCAGAAGCGCGTGTTCGCCGAAGGCAGCGATGTGAAGGCCGGGCAGGTGCTGTATCGCATCGATGCGGCGCCGTACGAGGCCGCCTTGCAGAGCGCGCAGGCGCAGTTGGCGCAGGCTCAGGCGCAACAGGCCGATGCCCGCGCCAAGGCCAATCGCTACAAGCCGCTGGTGGCGGCCAACGCCGTCAGTCAGCAGGAGTACGACGCCGCCATCGCCAGCGAGAAGGCCACCGATGCGCAAGTGGCGGCCGGCAAGGCTGCGGTTCGCGCGGCGCGCATCAATCTGGACTACACCACGATCACCGCGCCCATCTCCGGTCGCATTGGCCGCTCGCTGGTGACCGAGGGCGCCTTGGTCAGCCAGGCGGAAGCCACGCATCTGGCCACCATCCAGCAGACCGATCTGCTCTATCTCAATATCAGCCAGTCGGCCAGTGAGGTTTTGCGGTTGCGCGAGGCGCTGCAGTCCGGCGCAATCGAACGTGCCGGCAAGGGTGTAGCCGCCAACGTCACGGTGCTGCTGGAAGATGGCTCCGCATACGATCAAGCGGCGCGGCTGTTGTTCACCGACCTGAGCGTGGACCCGGGCACCGGGCAGGTGAGCCTGCGCGCCGAAGTCCCCAATCCCAAGGGTTTGTTGCTGCCGGGCATGTATGTACGCGCTCGCGTCCATCAGGCCAAGCTCGACAACGTGGTGTTGTTGCCGCAGCAGGCGGTGACGCGCGGGGGTGCGCAGGGCGATCAGGTCACCGTGGTCAATGCCGACGGCTCGATTGCGCCACGCACGGTCAAGGTTGGGCCCATGCGCGGCCAGAATTGGGTCATTCTCGAAGGCCTGCAAGCCGGCGAACAGGTGATGGTGGATGGCTTCATGAAGCTGATGCCGGGCGTCAGCCGTGTCGAGGCCGTGCCGTTTGATGCCAGCACACCGCAGGCGGCGCCCAAGCCCGCCGACGCGGCCGCAGCGACCAGCGCGCACTGAGCGGAGCCGGATCATGTCGAAGTTTTTCATCCATCGACCGATCTTTGCCTGGGTCATCGCGATCTTCGTGATGCTCGCCGGCATCGTGTCGATCACCCAATTGCCCGTCACCCAATACCCGGCCGTGGCGCCGCCCACGATCCAGGTGATGTTGACCTACCCCGGTGCCAGCGCCAAAACCATCGATGAGACCGTGGTCTCCTTGATCGAGCGCGAAATGAACGGCGCCGAGGGCCTGATGTACATGGAGTCCACCTCGCCTGCGGCGGGCATGGCGCAGTTGTCCTTCACCTTCCATCCCGGCACCGATCCGGATATGGCTCAGGTCGAAGTGCAAAACCGCTTGGCTCGGGCCGAGCCACGGTTGCCCGACATGGTGAAGCGCACCGGTGTGCGTGTGTCCAAGTCGCAATCCAACTTTTTGATGGTGATCGCCTTCAACACCGATGGCAGCACCGCGCGTGAGGATGTGGCCGATTACGTCAACCGCAACATCTTGCCGGAAGTCCAGCGTGTCTCGGGCGTGGGCAACGCCACCTTGTATGCCTCCGGTCGCGCCATGCGCATCTGGATCGATCCGGCCAAGTTGCAAGGCTATGACCTCACCCCCGCCGATGTGAATGCGGCCATCGCCGCACAAAGCCTGACCGTGGCTGGCGGTGCCTTGGGCGACACACCCGCCGTCCCCGGACAGACCATGAATGCCACCATCGTGGTGCCGAGCGGCCAGCTCACCACCGCCGAAGAGTTTTCAAACATCGTGTTGCGGGCACGCCCCGACGGTTCGGCGGTACGCATCGGTGATGTGGCGCGGGTGGAACTCGGGGTCGAAAGTTACGGCTTCACCTCGCGACAGAATCGTGCGTCCTCTGCCGCCGTTGCCGTGCAGCTCAACAACCACGGCAACGCCATCGCCACCAGTGCCGCCATTCGTGCGCGCCTGGGTGAGCTGGAGGCCTTTCTGCCGAAGGGTGTGACTTGGGACGTGCCCTACGACACGTCCAAGTTCGTGTCGATTTCGATCAGCAAGGTTGTGCAAACCCTGCTCGAAGCCATCGTGCTGGTGTTCCTGGTGATGTTCCTGTTCCTGCAGGATTGGCGTTACACCCTGATTCCAACGATCGTGGTGCCGGTGGCCTTGCTGGGCACGTTTGCAGTGCTGTTGGCAGGCGGGTTTTCGATCAACATCCTGGCGATGTTCGCGATGGTGCTGGTGATCGGTATCGTGGTGGATGACGCCATCGTGGTGGTGGAGAACGTCGAACGCATCATGGCCGAGGAGGGGCTTTCGCCGCTCGATGCCACGATCAAGGGCATGAGCCAGATTTCCGGCGCCGTGGTCGGCATGACCACGATTCTGGTGACCGTGTTCGTGCCCTTGGCGTTCTTCGGTGGCGCGATTGGCAACATCTACCGCCAATTTGCGGTGGTGATGGCAACGTCCATCGCCTTCTCCGGCTTCTTTGCCCTGACGCTCACCCCGGCGCTGTGTGCGACCTTGCTCAAGCCCATCGCCAAGGGGCATCAGCACGATCGCAAAACCGGCCTGTTCGGACCGCTGTTCAATGGCTTCAACAAACACTTTGGCCGGCTGACTCAACGTTATGAACGCGGCATGGGCAAGGTGCTGGGCCGACGTTGGACCACGATGGGCGTGTACGCGGCCATCCTCGTGGGCGTGGGCGTGCTGTTTGCCAATCTTCCCACCGCCTTCCTGCCGAGCGAGGACCAGGGCAACGTGATGATCAACGTGCAGTTGCCGCCCGGTGCCACTCAAGAGCGCACCATCGAAGTGGTCAAGCAGGTCGAGGACTACATGCTGGCGCAACCGGAAGTCGAGAACATCGTGGCCATCATCGGCTTCAATTTCTCCGGCACCGGCCAGAACGTCGCGTTGGCCTTCGGCACGCTCAAGGATTGGAAGGAGCGCGGCAAGCCCGAGCAAAGCGCGCAGGCTCTGGCGCAACGCGCGACCGGCGCGCTCGCGTCGATCCGCGATGCCTTCGTGATCGTGGTGACGCCGCCATCCATCCCGGAATTGGGTACCGGCAGTGGTTTCGCCTTCCGCCTGCTTGATCGTGGCGGCAAGGGTCACGAGGCGCTGTTGGCGGCACGCGGACAGCTCATGGCAGCGGCATCGCAAAGCCCGATCCTCAAGAACGTGCGTCCGGAAGGTATCGAAGATGCCCCGCAATGGGAATTGAACATCGACCGCGCCGCAGCGTCGGCTCAAGGCGTGAGCGTGGCGGCCATTGCCAGTGCCTTGGGCACGGCCTTGGGTTCCAGCTACGTCACCGATTTCCCCAACCAGGGTTTCATGCAGCGCGTGATGGTGCAATCGGAAGCCAGCCGGCGCGTCAGCGAGGACGATGTGTTGGCATTGATGGTGCGCAACGACCGTGGCGAACTGGTGCCACTGCTCAACGTGGTCACGGCACGCTGGGTCACCGGTCCGATGGCGTTGAAGCGCTACAACGGAATGCCCTCGATGTCGATCAGTGGTGAGGCCGCCGATGGCTATTCCTCGGGTGATGCGATGGCGGAAATGGAGCGCATCGCGTCCGAACTTCCGGCCGGATTTGGCTTCGAGTGGACCGGGATCTCGCTCGACGAGCAGAAGGCCGGCTCGCAGGCCTTCGTGTTGTACGCCTTTTCGATCCTGGCGGTGTTCCTGTGCCTGGCCGCACTGTATGAAAGCTGGACGATTCCGCTCTCGGTGGTGCTGGTGGTGCCGCTGGGCGTGCTCGGTACCTTGCTCGGCGTGTGGTTGCGCGGCATTCCCAACGACGTGTATTTCCAGATCGGCCTGGTGACGGTCATGGGGCTTTCGGCCAAGAACGCGATCCTGATCGTGGAGTTTGCCAAGGACCTGCAAGCCAGCGGCAAAAGTCTCATGGCCTCGGCACTGGAGGCCGCGCACCTGCGCTTCCGGCCGATTCTGATGACCTCGATGGCCTTCATCCTTGGCGTGACACCGCTGTATTTCGCGTCCGGCGCCAGCTCTGCCAGTCAGCGCGAAATCGGCACCGGCGTGCTCTGGGGTCTGGTCACGGGCACGGTGTTGGCCGTGGTCATGGTGCCTGTGTTCTTCGTGATCGTGCGTGGTCTTTTTGCACGCAAGGCCAAAACACCTGCCGAGTCGACCGATCTGATGGGAGTCCAGCCATGAAGCGTTTTCCTCACATGCGCCTGATCGCCAGCGCGCTGGCCTTGGCGACGCTGACGGCGTGCTCGCTGACGCCGAGCTACCACCGCCCTGAAGCGCCGGTCGAGGCGACCTGGGACGGTGCTGAAACCCAAGGCAACGTCATCGACGTGCCCATGCTGCGCTGGCATGAGTTCGTGCACGACGCGCAGTTGCGCGAAGTGATCGATCTGGCTCTGGCCGGCAATCGCGACCTGCGCGTGGCGGTGCAGAACATCGAGGTGGCGCGTGCTCAATACCGCATCCAACGCGCTGATCAAGTGCCATCGCTGGGCCTTTCGGTCAATGGCAATCGCGGCACGGCGACGAGTGGCACGGGCGTTGCCGAGAATTGGTCCGTGGGCCTTGGTGTGGCCTCGTGGGAACTGGATTTTTTTGGCCGCGTGGCTGCACTCAAGGACATGGCCTTGGCGCAGTTTCTTGCCACGGAGGAAGCCCGCAAGACCGCACAGACCAGCCTGATCGCTAACGTGGCAGAGGCTTGGTTGCGGCTCAAAACCGACACCGAGCTTCTGGCGTTGGCGCAGCGCACCGCCGCCACGCGCGATGCGTCTCAAGGCTTGATGCAACTGCGGGTGGACAACGGCGCGTCTTCGGCACTCGACTTGCTCCAGGCCGAATCGCTCGCGGCCAGCGCCCACGCCACGCTCGCACAGCAGCAGCGTCTGCGCACCCAGGATCTTAATCTATTGAACTTGTTGGCTGGCCAGACCTTGCCGGAGCGTTTGCTGCCGGCCTTGCCCGCTGTCGATGCGCCTGACACGACCGATGCCACGGCGCTGGTGACGGCGGTGGAGCCGGTCGCGGATTTGCCCAGCTTCGAAGAGATTCCGGCGGGCCTGTCTTCGGACCTGTTGCTGCGCCGGCCTGACATTCGCGCCGCCGAGCAGCAGTTGATCGCAGCCAATGCCAATATCGGGGTGGCGCGTGCCAACTTCTTCCCGCGCATCAGCCTGACCGGCAATCTCGGGCGCATCAGTTCGCAGTTTGATGACTTGCTGGGTTCGCAAGGCACGCGGGCGTGGTCGCTTGCTACGAATCTCACGGCGCCCTTGTTTGATATGGGCCGCAATCGCGCCAATCTCGCCGCCAGCCAAGCCCAACGCGAGATCGCCGTGGCGCAGTACGAGAAAGCCATCCAGTCGGGCTTCCGCGAGGTGGCCGATGCCTTGATTGCGCGTACGACCTATGCCGATCAACTGCTTGCGCAAACCGCGCAGGCCGAGGCCGAGCGTGAACGGTTTCGTCTGTCGGAACTGCGCTATCGCAACGGCGTGTCGAGCTATCTCGACCTGCTCGATGCCCAGCGTTCGCTGTTCACGATCGAACAGGCGCTGGCACAGACGCGCCTGGCCCAACGTAGCAGCGAGGTTCAGCTTTACCGCGCCTTGGGCGGTGGCTGGGAATCTTCCGAGCCCTGATGCACGGCGACATTCGGCGCCTTCGCGGCTTCTCGCGTGGGCGCCGAACTAGGCTGCCATGGGCTGGCAGGATTCGTGGCCGACCCTATACTGGTGCCATGAATCACGAACACGAATCCGATCACGATGACGCAACTGGCGTTGCCTTGGCGCCGGCACGCGTCGAGCTGCGCCCGCCGCCGATGTATCGCGTGCTGCTGCTGAACGACGACTACACCCCGATGAACTTCGTGGTGGAAGTGTTGCAATTGTTTTTTGCCATGAATCGCGAGCGTGCTACACAGGTGATGATGCACGTGCACACGCGCGGGCAGGGCGTGTGTGGCTTGTTCAGTCGCGACATTGCGGAAACCAAGGTGGTGCAGGT